>JAIRVF010000120.1 GCA_031254035.1 Paenibacillus sp. | reverse complement strand
CTTAAAGCAAATGGCAGCGCCAGGTGCATATATTCTCTTTATTGAATCCACGCGGAATCGTCCTATTCTGCTTACGACGGCGGGATTTTTCGAGGAGGGATTCAGGCACATTGAAGATGGAAGAAATCATCTTGGCCTTCCTTTAATGTCCGCCCCCAAATGGCGTGAAGTTTTAGTCAAAAAGGGTTTTTCCAGTGTGCTTGTCTTGCCGGAGTACGCACAACAAACCGAGGAAATGGATCAGCATTTGATCGTGGCGCAGGCACCGCAAGAAGTCTGTACTTTTAATCCTGAAAATTTGTACCATGCTATGCGGCAAAAGCTTCCGGATTATATGGTACCCACTAATTATGTGTTGTTGGATAAAATTCCCTTTACAGCTAATGGAAAAGTGGATCGCAAAGCACTTAGCACACTCTATCAGGAAAAAAAGGGCTTGAAACAGCATGAACATGTCCCTCCTTCTACAGAAACACAAAAGAAAATAGCTAGTAGTTGGAGAGAGGTTCTCCGCCTTGAACAAGTAGGAATAGAGAACAATTTCTTTGCACTAGGTGGCGACTCATTGCGTGCGATTCAATGTGTCACCCTTCTTAAAGAAGATTATGAAATGGATTTGTTATTACAAGACTTTCTGGAATACCCTACTATTCATCTACTGGCTCAATTCATTGAACAGAAAATATGTAGAGGGAATGAAGCAAGCGATGATTACGAAGAGGGAGTACTATGACTGAAAACAAAACAATTGGAATCCTGGGAGCGACAGGAAATTTAGGCAGGCCCGCTGTGCGAACGATCTTGGATACCACTGATTACCATGTGTTACTTGGGGGACGTGATCAGTCCAAACTGCAACGCCTTTTTCCGCACATGGAATCAAGAGGAGATTATATCGATGTAGATATTTACAACGTGGAACAGTTACACAACTTTTGTAGACGGTGTGATATCGTACTTAATTGCGCCGGACCATCGAATCATATAGGGGATATGGTTGCTTCAGCTTGCATGGAACAAAGGATTCATTATGTTGATGCTTCAGGGGATGTGCATCTATATAATCAATTGCAGAAAAGACACGAAGAATTACAAGATAAGCAAATGCTATGGGTAATTGGGGTTGGAGCATACCCTGGCCTATCTGAGATATGGACGGCGTATATTGCGGAAACCCTTTTTGATAAAATCGATCATCTGGAGGTTTTCTTGGCGGGGCAAGGCGGATTTTCCTTGAATGCGGCCTATGACATTGTCTGTAGTATTGAAATGGGTGGTGCTCTGGGCATGAACTACTGCCAGAATGGCGAGGCGCAAAAAATTCAGGATTCATCTTACCAACACTATACGCTGCCTCCACCTGCTGGTGAACGGAAAACGTATCTTATTCTAAATGAGGAATTCAGGCGCATAGCAAAGCATTATGACATGAAGAAGGCATATTTTTATAACACTTACCCCGATCAGTCGGTGCTCCACACATTTATGATCATCAAAGCAATGGAGGAGTATAAAACCGAAGAACAGAAAAAAAAATCGGCCAAGATTTTATCAGAACAATTTACTCGGAAGCAACAAGGAACGGATGATTATACGATGTTCCATTCGTTTGCTACCGGATCTAAAAATGGTCAAACTATCAAATTGCAAGCTAATTTGCTATATCATGACAATTGGAATTTATTGTCTGGAATTGTGGCTGCCAATGTAGCGCGATTGGTGCTGGAGGATGATCGAAAGGTGCGAGGTTGTTTTTTTGCTGCGGAAGGGATCCATGTTAGTAAAATGATGAATCTATTATTTGAGCAAGGTATTGTCTTTGCACATAAACATTTCGATTAGGAGTTGAGTATGAAACAAAATGATAAGTTGCGAACAGTGGTGGTTGGCTCCAGATTCGGTCAATTTTACATTGAGGCGCTAAAATCCCTCTCGGATAAGTTTGAACTGGTTGGATTATTAGCAAAAGGGAGTGTACGCTCCAAGAAGTGTGCCGATTCGTATGGTATTCCTTTATACACGGAGGTGGAGCAGCTCCCTGATCAAATTGACCTTGCTTGTGTTGTGTTGCGGTCAGGAGTGATGGGTGGCCAAGGGACAGATGTATCATTACAGCTGCTTAAACGTGGTATTCATGTTATTCAGGAGCAACCTGTCCACTATAAGGATTTAGCTTCTTGTTTTAGAGTGGCTCAGCAACATGGAGTATTTTTTTATACCGGTGACCTGTATGTGCATCTGCCTTCTGTGCGCCGCTTTATTGCCTGTACGTGTGAGATGTTGGAACGTCAGTCTGCACGTTATATAGATATTTCTTGTGCCACCCAGGTTTCTTTCCCTTTGATGCATATTTTATTCGAAGCGTTGCCCACGATTCGGCCTTGGAAGATTGAACATGTCATCAAGGACGTAGGTCCATTACAAGTGCTAACAGGAACATTGGGGGATATTCCCGTTATATTGCGGGCTCACAATGAGGTTGACCCGAACGATCCCGACAATCATCTTCATCTGCTTCATCGCTTGACCATTGGTGTAGATGGCGGAAGTTTATCGCTTATAGATATCCATGGGCCTGTTTCTTGGCATCCCCAGCTACACGTCCCAGACGGTTATCATATTCCTAGTGGCCTTTCGATTGAAACACCTGAATATATGCTGGAGCACAGTTCTCAAACATTAGGGCCGAATTCAACCAGTAGTTATAAAGAGATCCTCATGAAAGAGTGGCCCAGGGCTATTGGCCGGGATCTACTGGCGATGAGAGAGATGATTCAAGGAGGAAATGCCCGTACGGCCTCTGCTCAACGAGGACAACAGGAACTACTATATTCTCGCCAGTGGCAGGAGTTAATGAATGCATTGGGTTATCCGGTCTTGCGGCCCAATCGTCTTCATCAGCCATTAAAAGCAAGTGTTTTACAAAAAGCCGCATTAGCAGTGGATGAGGATATTGAAGAACGAGCTAAGCAGCCTGCTCAAAATCTTCTGTCGGAAAAAGATGTGTTTGCTTGTACAGCATTTGTTGAAAGTGAAATTACATGTCTGGATGCTCAAGAAGTGAAAGAATGTGTCCGGCGCCTGAATGTAGCTGCGTTGTCGTCTATGCTTTTCGCTCTACAGAGACAAGGGACATTGACGACGTCAAGGCAAGAATACGGCATAGTAGATGTTCTCATTGGATCGAAAGTCGCCAGGCGCCATGAGCATATTATTATGCGCTGGCTAAATATCCTTACTGAACATGGGTATCTTGAGCAAGATGAGGATAGAACGTATCGATTGAGTACGATTTTAATGACAGAGAGTCAGGTCCGAGAACATTGGGATCGAGTTAGAGCGGTTTGGGACGGCAGATTGGGTTCACCTAAGATCATCGATTATCTAATGGATAATGCAGAGCAGCTTCCATTGCTTATGTGTGACGAGCTGCAGGCCACATGGTTACTATTCCCCGAAGGCCGCATGGACGTGGCTCATGCTTTGTATAATGAGACAATCATAGCCAAATACCTAAACGAATCCGTAGCAGAAGGGGTACGTCGCATAGCTGGATTGAAACAAGGAGTACTTTCTTGTTCCAATCCTTCAATACCAGATAAGTTGACTATTATGGAAATTGGTGCAGGTACTGGAGCGACCACCGCTGCAGTTGTGCGCAAATTGAATCACATGCTGGAAAAAGACGCTAAACTGAATTATTTGTTTACAGATATCTCTCCATTTTTTCTAAATGCCGCTCAAAAACAGTTTATCGAATGTCCTTGGATGCAATATCGGATAATGGATATCAATCAAGATCTTTTTGCACAAGGTTTGCAACCGGAAAGTGTAGATGCTGTCATTGCAGCAGGGATGTTGAATAATGCCAGCCATACGGATCAAATCATCAAAAGTCTGATGCATAGTCTTGCTCCTGGCGGATGGATGTTTATTACTGAGCCAATAAGAGAGTCTCTTGAAATGCTCATTTCCCAAGCCTTTATGATGAATCGCCCTGAAGATGAACGTAGAAACACGAACACAACATTCATGTCTGTCAAACAGTGGATGGATGTATTTCATCGCGCAGGTGCTCATCAAGTAATGGCATTACCGGAGGAGGATCACCCACTTGCCCCTTTTGGACAAAAACTCTTTATCGTAAGGAAAGGATTTTGATTCTAGCCGATTAAAAGGTCAACATTCGATTCAATTATTGAGTGTTAAAGTCTAATTATAAAGATATAGGGGTGCGAAATGATGTCGCAACAAATGAAAATAAGTGCCACTAGACTACTTGCTCAACTTCATCAAAAAGGAGTAACTTTATGGGAAGAAAATGGGGGCCTGCGTTATAAAGCCCCACAAGGAACGCTTTCAGATATTGACATACAGGCACTTAGAGACCATAAAACGGAAATAATAGAAATATTACAGAAGGAAACCAATCCTATGAAGGTGATTCCTGCTCCGGAATCCCGGTATAGCCCGTTCCCTTTATCAGATATGCAATCTGCATATTTGTTGGGGCGTGGACAATGGTTTGGTTTCGGAGGCGTGGCATGTCATATATACTTAGAAATCAATTATCCAGATCTTGACCTTGAACGCACAGAAAATGTCTGGAATCAGATCATTAGACGTCACGATATGCTTAGAGCGATATTTGATCAAAATGGATATCAACAAGTATTAGAGAATGTACCGGATTTAAAGATTGCTTACACTGATTTGAGCGGCTGGCAGGAGCAAGAGGCAGCAGCCAAGCTTGCTGCGATTCGGGAAGATATGGGGCATCGCATATATGATACAGCCCGTTGGCCCTTATTTGATATTGGCGTGACCAAAATGGACAACGGGACATTACTTCATTTTTCTATGGATTTTCTTATTGCTGATTGGTTAAGCATGTGGATGCTCGTCTCGGAATTTGAAATAGCGTATGAAAAACGAGAGCAGCATTTACCTGATCTTCCTTTCACATTTCGTGATTATATAGAAGCAGAACGCAAGATGAAAGAAACCACGACGTATTTGAGGGATCGAGATTATTGGCTTAAAAGAGTCGATACGTTACCTTCAGCACCAGACCTTCCTATGGCCAGACAGAAGGAAGAATCTGTTCCAGCTAGATTCAGGCGCCGTTCTTTTCAACTTGATTCCCATTCATGGGAAGTATTGAAACAACGCACACAAAATCATAGTTTAACACCGACGGTCGCAGTAATGGCCACTTATGCTGCAGTCATCGAGAGATGGAGCCGCAACGATCAGTTTTGCTTGAATTTAACATTATTGAATCGGCTTCCTCTACACCCTCAAATTAATGAAATTGTTGGCGATTTCACATCAGTCAACTTACTGGAATTCGATTGGAACCAAACGAAATCCTTTGTTGAAAATGCTCAAGCCGTGCAAAAACAGTTATTTGAAGATTTGGAATACCGTCTATTTCCTGGGGTTGAGGTCTTAAGAGAAGTGGCCCGCAGACGGGGCAAGGAAGCCGCTTTGATGCCTGTGGTGTTCACTAGTGCCATCGGTTTGGTTGATTCGGTGGAAAAGCGTGCGCTGAAAGGTAAGATTAACGAGAACAGCATCAGCCAGACACCTCAACTTTTTATCGATTGCCAGGCAATGGATGATTCGTATGGGCTGCGGGTGAATTGGGATGTGCGCGAGGGTGTTTTTCCTGAGCAGATGGTTGATAACATGTTTAATAGTTTCACAGATCTGCTTCATTCGCTGGCTATGACGGATTCGATTTGGGATAAACGAGAACTTATCTCGTTACCTGCTTGGCAGTTGTCCGAACGAAAACAAATCAACGAAACAGCAACCCCATTATCGAGTCAATCATTACATACTCAAGTACTGGCACAAGCGATGGCAACTCCAAATCAACCTGCGGTTATCGACCAACACAGTCAAATGTCTTATCAAGAATTAGGACAGAAAGCAGCAGCGGTAGCTGAGGAACTAAAATCATCTGGATGTGTAATTCAGGATAGAGTTGCCATTGTGATGCCTAAATGTGCTGATCAGGTGGCAGCAGTATTGGGAGCTTTGTCTGCAGGGGCAGTGTACGTTCCTATTGATATTCATCAGCCCGAATTGCGTCGCCTGGAGCTGCTTAAACATGCAGATGTTCGCTTCGTGCTGACACACTCGAACATGAAAGTCCAATGGCCCGAACATTTGAAATCCATTGTAGTGGATCAATTGGAACCCGCGAGAGAATTTACGTCCATATCCGACGTTGATCCAGATCTTCCAGCCTATATCATTTATACTTCAGGCTCGACAGGTACACCGAAAGGCGTCGTCATTAGTCATCGCGGCGCCGCCAACACGGTTCAGAATATTAATCGTCACTATAACATCGGTGCTAATGATCGAGTCTTAGGGCTGGCCCACTTGGGTTTTGACCTATCTGTCTATGACATTTTTGGACCCTTATCTACAGGTGGTTCCCTAGTTTATCCTAACCCTGATCAATTGGCTAATCCTTCTCATTGGGCAGATGTTATGCTAAAGCACGAAGTAACGGTATGGAATTCTGTGCCTGCCTCCATGCAAATGCTGATAGATTATGTGGAGAGCAATCCACAAAATAGAATGCCTCATCTACGTCTAACGATGCTTTCAGGAGACTGGGTACCGCTCACTTTGCCAGATAGAATCGTGACACGTTTTGCAAATGCCCAGGTCGTCTGTCTAGGTGGTGCTACTGAAGCATCCATTTGGTCGATCTACCATATATACAGCGGTCTTCACCCTGAATGGCAAAGTATTCCCTACGGTCGTCCGCTAGCTAACCAAAAATTTCATGTTTTTGATTCTGATCTGCGTGATTGCCCGGTTTGGGTTACTGGAGAGTTATATATATCCGGTCAAGGACTAGCGGAGGGGTATTGGAAAGATGAGAAAGCAAGTATAGAGAGCTTTTTCAAACATCCCGTAGACGGTCGCCGCCTCTATCGTACGGGTGACTTGGGCCGTTATCTTCCGGGAGGCGAAATCGAATTTCTTGGGCGCCAAGATCATCAAGTCAAGATTAGAGGACATCGGATTGAACTCGGAGAGATTGAATCAACATTGACGAAGCATCCTGCTGTTGCTGTCTCGAGTGTTGTCGTGGATGGTTCGGATGGAGATAAGTCCTTGCTTGGCATTGTTGAACTTGGGTACAAGAGCGATCGAAACGTAAACAACGAAAAATCAGCATATGATAGATTGGTCTGCGGTCTTGATGCATTGGCTAGCGTTGAAACCGAGGGGATCAGTAAGGAAGAAGTTAATCGAGCGGTGGAAAACTTGGAAACAGCTGCTCTGCATTCGATGCTGTATGCATTATGCCAATTAGGAGTATTCTCCAATGGAAACGAGTATTCCATGGAAGAGATTCTGCAATGTGAAGGAATCCATGCCCAACATCAGTGGCTGGTTCGCCGCTGGGTCAACAAGCTGACAGAAGCAGGGCTGCTCCTGGAAGGATGCGCCAATCAATTTAGTTGTTCTCATCAGCCCGATAAAGGCACTGTCAATGATTATTGGGAGCTGGCAGAGACTTCGTGGCATAACAAGCTTGCTTCAACTGAATTTATCTCTTACGTGCGAAGCAATACAGAACAGTTACCGGAACTCTTGAGTGGTCAGCAAAATCCAGTTAATTTGCTTTTCCCTGAGGGGAAGATGGATTATGTCCGGGCTTTGTATGTTAAGCATGCGATGTCTAATTACCTCAATCAATGCATGAGTACACTTTTACATCGCATTGCGGAGAAGCAATCAGGAAAAACATTGAGAATATTGGAGGTTGGAGCAGGTTCTGGAGCAACTACCGAAAAGGTATTACAAGCCCTGAAAGGTGTTACAATCGATTATTTATTTACAGATGTGTCCTCCTTTTTTATCCCGGGGGCGGAGTCCCGTTTTGGGGCATACGAAGAGGTGAAATATGGGACTTTTGACGTCGACCAGGATTATCGAGCTCAGGGACTGACGCCGAATGATTTTGATATCGTACTGGCTGCTGGGGTGTTGGAAAATGCCCGTGATATTCCGGCAAGTATGAAAAGGCTAACGGAACTCCTTTGCCCAGGTGGTTGGCTGGTGTTCACTGAACCGACAATGGAACATGCCTGGATATTGGCTTCCCAAGCGTTTATGATGACGGAGCCGGAGGATCACTTGCGTACAGAAACTTCTTTCCTAGATAGGAGAGGGTGGATGCAGTTATTGGAACAGCATGGGGATGAGCCAATCTTATGTCTGCCAGGAGATGAGCATCCACTATCCCCTATGGGTGTACATCTATTTGCTAAGCAATGCAAGCAGGACAAGTTGTCCGTCAGTGTGTCTGATCTCGCTGATTTTCTTTCAGATCGTTTACCTGCTTATATGGTGCCTTCACATATACAGATTGTTGACACAATGCCTTTGACAAGCAATAACAAGGTAGATCGACGTGAGCTGGCAACTTGGCGTCCTAGGCCGATGATCGAGCATACTGCTAACGACATGATTGAAGAAAGTTTGGATACTCTTGAAGCCATGCTTTCCGATGTATGGGCTGACGCTTTGAGTGTACCTCGTATTGGGAGTCGGCAAAATGTATATAATCATGGGGCTGATTCACTGATTATGGCTCAAGTGGCAGGGAAGTTGCGCGACCTATTGGCTGTGGATGGTAAGCGAGAGGAGATACCTTTTGATGCCTTACTCAGACAAATGCTTAACTATCCAACGGTGGCTGCACTTGCGGAATTTATACGTTCTTATAAACAGCAAACTGAACCTGTAGAAAATCTGGACCAAGTTGTATCGATTCAGAGACAAGATCAGTTCAGCAATGCTGTACTGACTTCTTATGGAGGAGGGGAGAGTGGTCCACTGAGGGTTGTTTTTCATGCCGGGCTGGGTACAATGAACGGTTTTCATATGCTGTTGGAGCATTTAATAGCTGAGAAAATAGGTCCTGTCATCGGAATCACTGTCGCAGATACAGAAAAGTATTGTGCACATGAACCATCTGAACTCATTGAAATCCTTGCGGAAGGTTATGCCGCGAGTCTGTTGGATCGTGAGCACGAGGAAATGCAACTCATTGGTTATTCCCTAGGAGGCTTAATAGCCATTGAAGTTGCAAGACGTCTTGTTGAAAAAGGCATGGATGTGCTCGACATTGTTTTGGTGGATAGTCATCCAGTGCTTTTTGACATTGAAGATGATCTAATCATTGAATCGTTATTTATTCCCAATTTTAATATTACGTTTGAACAAGCAGGTTTTGGCCGTATCGATCCCGATGACTTTCAGCGAGCGCTGGTGCATATTTTCGAAACAAATAACAGAAGTGTACCTCAGGGATCGTCTTGTACTGCTGGAGGAGATGCAGGTTTGGAAAGAGTGGGAGAGTTGTTTCGCAGCATGTCGGATCTCAGTGTAAGAGATCGGTTTAAGGCTTATACCGAGGCTATAGCAAGGGAGACAGATGAGCAGATACCGGTTGAAATGGCTGAAGGGTTATTTCAAATGTATCGCCAAAGCTTAAAAGCAGCTCGATTTTTACCTGAACCTTACTTAGGGAACATTCGATTATTACTAGCTGATGATTCGTTTGGTTTTGTACCTGGCTTAGATCAAATGACTCTACACTTTTGGCAGGACATTTGCTTGGGTTCATTTGAAGTAATCAAAATTGTGGGTAATCACTTTAGCTGTATGAAACAAGAACCCAACGTAACCAATCTTTCGGAGATTATATCAGCACCGTTCAATGAGAGATGAGGAAGTCCTTGATCGTTATGAACTGACATAAATAAACATGCACCCCCTAGAATTTCATCGGATTTACCCAAGGGTTTTTCCGATGTCTATTCTAGGGGGGGCACTTTACTACATCAAGCTCCACTATAAGCGACTTTTTTCACCAGAAAACTCCAAAAGTCTGGAAGTGACTGTTTTCTTGTTATTTTTTAAAATTTCGCCCTCATTCGATTCATTTTTCAGCTCTATGATCTGATTGCATGCAAGGTCAGAGAGAATTCGATCATGTGTGATGATGACAATTGTTTTCCCTGCCTGTGCAAGCTTATTCACCCATGCAGCAACTTTAAGGACGCCATCGCCATCGAGTCCGCTGGTTGGTTCATCCAGCACGATCAGTTCCGCCTCCGAGCAGTAAGCTGCGGCCATGGTGACTCGCTGCTTCTCCCCGCCGGACAGCGAAGCGGGATGCCTCTCCTCAAGCTTCTTTAACCCAAATGCCTCCATTGCTTCATAGGCCCTTAGGCGCATCGTTTCATCGAGGTGCCTGCCCAAAACAATTTCATTGCCTACGCTATCTGCATAGAGCTGGTAGTCTGCATCCTGCATGACAAAATAGCTGGAGGTGCGCCTTCGTCCTGCCGATAAAGGGATTTCTCTGTTGTAAATCGTTCCTCTGCGCTGACGGAGCAGACCACATAGGATTTTGCAAAGTGTGGTCTTACCCGCTCCATTTCCTCCCGTAAGCGCTGTAACACTCCTTTTCGGGAGTACGATATCCACATCCTCAATTCCATCCCCGTTTTTGTTGTAACGATAAGTTAACTTTCGCCCTTCAAATGCCTCTGCCTCATTTTTGTCTTCCAATATATGAGTTGATCCGATGTTGATCATATCCGGGTGGCGCAGTCCGTAAGGACACACATCTTCATAGGCAAGCTGTGAAAATTCATCCTTTGACCATGTTCGGACAATTGTGCCTTTCTCCATGCAGACAAAGGAATCGACAACGGGTAATAGCGAATGGAGCCTGTGTTCGCTAATTAGCAATGTCGTGCCGGCTTGTTTAAGCTTTACCAGCATTTCATTCAACGTTTGTGTCCCTCTATGATCCAGGTTCGCAGTAGGCTCATCCAAAATCAGAAGTGGGGGAGATAGAACAGACGCTGCTGCAATGGCTACCCGCTGTTTTTGTCCGCTAGATAACTTGTTAAGAGATCGGCCTAGCAAGTGGGAGACACCAATCAGATCCGCCTGCTTCTCAATCAGGCGGATAATCTCATCCGGTGCTAGCCCGAGATTTTCAGCTGAAAATGCCAATTCATCCCGCACATTTTCCATGAAAAACTGACTTCGGGGATCCTGAAAAACGACTCCGAGCAGTCTTGTACGCTCCTCAGGCAAAAGGTCGGAGGGATTTAATCCACCGACGGTTACCTCACCAGCAAGGCTGCCGGTATAAAAATTGGGGGCAAGCCCACCTATGAGACGTAAAATTGTGCTTTTGCCGGAACCGGAACGGCCGCACAACACGACACACTCTCCAGTCTTCACAGTCATTTGGATGTTCTTCACGCCGGTTTCGCTTCCGAAGCCCTCGTCTTCATTTCCATAACAAAAAGTGACATTGTTCAGCTCAATCATAACCAAGCAACTCCTCCTGCCCAATAAATCGCCACACTAATCAGAGCAAATCCCCCAATCACCACGCTGTCAACGGCTTTAAACCCTACGGGATAGATGGAAGTCCTGCTCCGATTGCAGTCTATGCCCCGGAGCTCTGCAGATGAAGCGATCTCGGACGATAATTTCAGACACCGGACAATCAAGGGCATAAAAAAACACTCATAAGCTATGGCTGGATGCCGCATGACGCTGTACCAGTGGGGGAAGATGCCTCTGGCCCGAATACCGTCCCGAATGGCTTTCATTTCAAGGAAAATCACAGGAAAAAAACGGATCAAGATGCAAATCATGATCAATACCGGTTTGGGAACGGACGCCCTTTCAAAAGCACACATGATGCTGCTGGGAGCCGAATGTACGAGTGCCGTTCCGATCATAACCATCGGTATCACTCTAGAAAAGGTATAGAAGATGAGTATCAGCGTTCCCATAACATCTGGCAAAACCGACGCAATGGCCATAAAAGCTATATACGTCAGAACCAAATGAATCGTTTGCTTAAATAGTTTATGACAGAGCAAATATAGCGCGCCTGCAACCACCATCAAATGCACCTGCAGTTGGTCACTCACAATCATGGACAGAATACTTGCCAAAAGCAGCAGGATCACATGTGTCCTGGGGTCAACCTGTATCATACCAACTTTGCCTTTTTCACATGTTTTTTCAACAATAAATTCCCTATGAAGCAACCAGCGAACCCTCCCGCAACAGAGATGAAGCACATGGTCACAACCAAGCTAGGCGTCTCGTAATTGTACAGCAGACTAGCTAATTGATCCTGCGAATAGCTTTTCTCCAAAATAGCCACATATTGCTCCTTGAAGAAAACAAGAGGCACGACGCCGCAAAGGGAATAGCCTACATAAAAAATACCGTAGCTGATGGCATTCCGGAGAGTATTCTTATAGGTATTGTTCCCCCACATGATCAACTCGCAAAGAATCCCCACAACAGCCATTGTGATCAAAAAATGTATAAAACCAAAAGCTAAAAAGAATAAGCCTAATATAATGGATGAAAAAAATAAGATTCCTCGTTTGTTAATTTTATTCGACATCACCATGTATATGGGACCATTGAAAAGCGCAGCGAATCCTCCTCCAATTAAGTAAGATAAGGCGTGAGTAAGCGTGGTAATCAGTGTGAGAACGACAAGCATTACCACATTGAAAATAGCAAGCGTGATGTAATCCCTTGTGTTCCATTTGTTATTAACTGTGTTATGGATTGCATTGATTTGTGTTTGCATATCTTTCCTCCAAATTATGTAGTATTAATGTCTAACTCCATTTACTTCCCAGCACCTTTGCTTTTATTCCTATTCTTGTTATACTATCGATAAAGTTAGAACACTCAAACTTTAACACTCCATCAAACGGCTAACAATGATTTTACGGCACTTTTGTCTTCAAACGGCATTCGATTTGTCGTTCAGCGTCACTATATAGAGGAAGGAGCGTGCCACCGTGCATCGGGAACGTCCATTTACGATCGAAAGTGAATATAAGCCCTATTTGGAAGCGATCGGCTTTTCCGTAGATCCCCATTTCCATAACAAGGCCGGGGTTCGCTTTTCGCTTGATCCGGCTGTAGGAGAAGGGACAGTGTGGGTTTACGCCAAGACGAGCCATTTTTTTATCCAAGCCATGGATTTTTGCTTTTACGAAGAAGTTCCGTTCGAATACCCGCAATTCGACTTTATCAGCTTCGGATATTATGAATCTCTGCTCTATGCAGACGAGCATACAGTCCTGAGTTCCCCATATCTACTGGGTTATAAAAGCCGTACGCAAACTTACAAGTGTGTTATTCCAAGACGTGAGGCTGTACGCAACATTTGCATTGTGCTCGCTCCGGCTTATTATGAACACTACTTGAGTGAAACCTATCCAGATGAATACGAGGAATTGCTGGCCGCTCTTGAAGGGCAGCATGGGCGGATTCACCTTCCCGAACTTGTTCTGCTTCTCAAACAACTCGTCAATTTTACTGGGAATGGTGTAGCAGCCAAGCTATATTACGAAAGCAAGTTAGCCGAAATGTTGGCGCTAATCGTCAACCACAGCCATAAACAAGGGACACCGAAATCTCCACTTACTGAACAGGATCGCAATGGGCTTTCCGCTGTCCTCTCCTTAATTGACAGCCATAACGGCGACTTCCGTATCCCGCTTGAACAGCTAGCAAAACGGGCTTGCATGTCTCCGACCAAGCTGAAATACACGTTTAAAAAAGCGTACAATTGCACGATTTCCGAATACATTAGCCGAATAAGGATGCAAAAAGCCAAGGATGAGCTTGAACACACTCAGATCAGCATTGGAGAACTTGCTCAAAAACTGGGTTACAAAAAAACGCGCAGCTTTTCGGATAACTTTTGCACACATACCGGCCTGCTCCCGAGCGAATATCGGAAGCTCGCACAAGGAGGTTGAATATTCATGAAGCTGAGTCACACAATGGAGAGTTATCTGGACGCTATATTCCTTTTGTCCGAAGAGGGAGACGGCGCACGCCTCTCCGATATTGCCGACAAAGTCGGGGTAACCAAGGCAAGTGCTAACCGGGCAATTGCTACTCTCTCCGAATTTGGGCTTGTCCGGAATGAACGTTACAGAGAAATTCATCTGACTCCTAATGGTCGGGCCTACGCCTATGGGATTTTTCATAAACATACCGTCATCAAGCAATTTCTTATAGAAGTTCTCCAAATTGATGCGGATGTTGCCGATCGGGATGCCTGCCTGATTGAACATGTCATCAGTTCGGACTCGATTCGTGCGATGAAACATTTCGTGGACAAAACTGCCACTGGAAACGTACCTTCGCAAGGTCCGTTCAAAACCGACTGAGGACGCTATATCTAAATTCGACACATTTGATTCCGGGTTCGTTAAGGCCAGCCTCATGTTTTTCTTTTTTTCCTCCCGCAGTTCCTCAAAATTCATTTCTCACTTCATGTTTTTGCATCTCTGTATGCCATTTACGATAATGATCCGGTAGACAACGGTCGCATCGTGGAACGAAGCAGAGATGCTGCCTGCTTTTTTATAGCCGATCCGACGAGCGATTTGAGTAATTTCCCCTCTCTTCCAACCAGATAACGAAAGATATGCCGCTTGCAGACAAATGAGTGCCGCTAGCAGACAAAAGCGTCGTTTATGCATTGACCCGCTGTTTTGCACGGTGCTAAAATGCAGTGAAGTTAGAACAGTCTAACTTCATTCAATAATAAAAGACGGGTGTTGGAGTGGCATACTCCAGCCGCTAGGGAATACACAACATCGTTGTTAGTGTCATGTTCAGTATTGTCATGATGATGATGGCGGTTGCTTGATTTGGCATGATGAGGGAGGGGAAGGATGTTGAGTAAAAAAAAGAAGAAGACCGGCATTGTGCGGCTGCTGGAATTGGCAGGAGAGAAGCGCGGACTGCTTGTATTCTCAGCTATTATGTCGTCGCTGAGCGTTCTTGTAATGTTGGTACCGTTTGTTTCGATCTATATGGTGATGGCGGAGTTGCTTCATCATGCGGCTGATGTCCGAGCAGTGGGTCGGGGGCATATGCTGTGGTGGGCGGTTGCCGGGGTAGTCGGACTCGGGATCGGATTTTTGCTGATGTACATCGGAGGCATGGCTTCCCATGTAGCGGCGTTTCGGATACTCTATGGGCTGCGCGTCAAGCTGTCTGATCATATCGGCAAATTGTCGCTCGGTTTTTTTAACCGGAATGCTAGCGGCAAAATTAAGAAGATTATGGTGCAAGACGTGGAACAGATTGAAAAATTCATTGCCCATCAGTTGCCGGATTTCATTAATACGGTCGTTATGGTGCTCGTGATGGTTGTGGTCATGTTTATGCTGAATCCATGGCTTGCGCTTGCTTGTCTGCTGCCGATTGTCCTTGGATTTGCTGCGCAATTCTCAATGATGATGGGCAGGGAAGCGAAGGCGGGTATGAAGGAGTATTTTGACGCGCTGGAAAAAATGAGCGCTTCCGCGGTTCAGTACGTGCGCGGCATGCCCTCCATCAAAGTATTTGGCCAAACGGTCCATTCGTTTCGCGCATTCCATAAGCAGATGACAGATTATCGTGATTTCAGTGTGCAGTACACCGACAAATTTCAGCACGGCTATGTGGCCTTTCGCGTCTTGTTACTGTCGCTCTCTACTTTCATCTTGCCTGTCGGCGTTTTCCTGCTCAGCCGCGACCCGCAGCAGATGGCATTCGCACTGGTCCTCATTCTATTTCTTGTGCTGTCTCCGGGTATTAGTGTCCCAATCTTCAAGCTGGGTACACTGGCGCAAACACTCGGTAGTATTGAGGAGGGCATTAGGCGGATTGATCGTTTTTTTGCGGAGCCGGCCATACCTGAGAATGAAAAGGGTGGCATACCGGTGCAATACGATGTCGTCTATGAAGGGGTCAGCTTTGCCTATGATGCTGAAGCGGGCGAAGTGTTGAAGGAGGTAAGCTTTACTGCCCACCAGGGGCAAATTACCGCGCTGGTAGGCCCATCGGGCTCGGGGAAATCAACGCTGGCTCAATTGCTTCCCCGCTTCTGGGACGTCGGCGGCGGGGCGATCCGAATTGGTGGCATAGATATCCGCGATATGCGCATGGAGCAGCTCATGAGCACAGTATCTTTCGTGTTTCAGGATAGTTTTCTCTTTACGGACACGTTATTTAACAATATTCGGATTGGCAGGCCGGAAGCCACTCTGGACGAGGTGCTGCAAGCAGCCAAGGCCGCGCAATGCCATACATTTATTGAACGGCTTCCGCAAGGATACGATACACTGATCGGCCAAGGCGGCACGTATTTGTCTGGCGGCGAGGAGCAGCGGGTGTCAGTAGCGCGGGCGATCTTGAAAAACGCGCCGATCCTTGTCCTTGACGAAGCCACAGCCTACGCTGATCCGGAAAATGAGCATCACATGCAGCAGGCACTCAAGACGTTGATTCAGGATAAAACGGTCATTGTTATCGCTCACCGGCTCACCACGATTCGAGATGCTGCGAATATTGTTGTGCTATCCCGCGGCTCCGTCGAAGAGCAGGGGACACATGATGAACTGGTACAGGCAGAGGGTTTGTACTGCAAAATGTGGGCGGCCTATACAGCGGCGTCTCATTGGACGATTGGGAAGGAAGAGGTAACCTATGAATCTACTGTATGATGTTACGGCAGGGCAACCGCGAAGATTGCTGCGGCCAGTCCTGCAGTCGCTGCTGGCCAATATATGCAGCATCGGACCTTATGGCTTTGCTGCGATGGCGGTCGGATTGATCTACCAATCGTTCGCAGACCCGCAGCAAGCGTTCCCTGTAGAACGGCTGTGGTTCATCTGCGGGGTGATGGGGCTTAGCATGCTGCTGCTCTACGCAGGCGAAACACTGGCGTACCGAAGTACGTTCCGTGGTGGATACGCGGTATCAGCTGAAGGCCGAGCAGGACTAGCCGAGCATTTACGCAAACTGCCGCTCGGCACTTTGACACGCCACGATTCAGGCGAGCTTGGCAATATGATTATGGGCAACTTCACGCAGTTGGAGCATGCCAATACGCATTTATTACCACAGTTGGTTGGCGGAGCACTTATGTCAGTACTGTCATTCGCGGGCTTTTTGTTTGTGGATTGGCGCATGGCTCTTGCCATGTTTGCCGCGCTTCCGGTAGCGCTTTTGGTGCTATGGGCGGTGTCTGGCTTGGAGCAGCGGATGGGTCTACGGCATATGCAGGCAAGAACGGATGCTTCCAACCGGCTGCAGGAGTATGTAGACGGTATGAAGCTGATCAAGGCATACAATTTGCGCGGCGCAAACTTTCAGCGTCTGGAGCGTTCGTTTCATCGTTTGATGAAGGAGAGCATTCGGCTAGAAGGCGGACTTGGGCCTTTCTTTCTGGTTGCCGTTGCATTGGTCAAAAGTGGTATGGCGTTGATGACGATCGTTGGCGTGTACCTCTTGCTGGGCGGTGAGCTGACCGTTTCGGTATTTGCGGTGTTTCTGCTGGTCGGCACGCGAATCTTTGATCCCTTGTCAGTCGCATTAATGAATCTTCCCGAATTTAAATATTGTGCGCTGGCGGGCCAGGGGATTGTCAGCGTGTTGAAGGAGCAGGTGATGGCGGGCGCAGATCAACCGTCTGATGCCCATGATGTGGAACTGCAGCAGGTTACGTTCGGTTACGGGGCAAAGAATGTGCTCGATCAGGTATCGATACGAATGGAAGCCGGCACATTGACGGCGATTGTCGGTCCGTCCGGGAGCGGCAAGAGTACCATCTTGCGGCTCATAGCCCGGTTTTACGACCCGAAGCAGGGACGCGTGCTGATTGGTGGGCGCGATGCGTCTACAACGGATCCAGAGGCCTTGCTGCAGCGTATATCCATGGTTTTTCAGGATGTATATCTGTTTCAGGACACGATCGGCAACAACATCCGCTACGGCCGGCAGGGGGCTACGATACAGGAAGTCGAGGAGGCGGCACGGCAGGCATGCTGTCATGAATTTATCTCCAGTCTGCCATTAGGCTATGATACGCCAGTAGGTGAAGGCGGCAACACGCTGTCGGGCGGCGAGAAGCAGCGCATCTCAATTGCCCGTGCGCTGCTCAAGAATGCACCGATCGTGTTGCTGGATGAGGCGACCGCATCGCTAGATCCAGAGAATGAACGTGATGTGCAGCTAGCGCTGAATCGTCTAATAGAGGGACGCACGGTGATTATGATTGCCCATAGGTTAAAAACGGTCGTGCGTGCAGATCAGATTATCGTACTTGACCAGGGGAAAGTTGCAGAACACGGAACGCATCAGGAACTGCTGGAGCAAGGGGACTTGTATTCACGGTTATGGCATATTCAGCAGTCTTCAGGCGGCTGGTCGTTGTAAAAGGAGCGATGATCGCCATGAGAAAGTCGCCTTTCTAAGTAAATTGTAATGTTCTTGCCAATTCATCCCTCTTCATCACTTGTAAATGACCTGGTGAATAGCAACTGCTTTAAATACCTGTTCGTTTTCAATGTCAAGTCATGTAAATAATGCTATTTGTTTTTGAAAGACACGGAATTGCTGTTCTGTGTCTTTTTGTGTTTCAGGAATTAATTCTAGTTCCGTCTTTCGTTTGGCAAGGGCTGACGAATCATTTCAATTCCGCATTTCAAGAGAGTTAAAGGCTCATTTTGCCTACATAAAATTTTTCTGAAAATAGTTTAAACACAAAAAGGGGTTTACATTTTATCCCTATAATATTATTATCTAATTTAACGATCATGAAATTAGATAATAATCAAATTAGAGGTTTGCTAACTTAGAAATGTGAGTGCGACTAATGCAATTGGATAAGGTGGGAGGATCTGTCATGACGACTATAGGCATTTTAGGAGTGAATCATGATGATGAACTTAGACAAAAGATTAATCTATCGTTGGAGTTCATAAAGGAGTTAATTTTAGAGTTTAATCCAGATGTTATTTGTGGTGAAGTACTTCCTAACAGTTGGGAACAATATAAAAAGGATCGTAACCATCGAGGATTCTGGGGAGAACCTGAGAGTGAATATTGGGATTTAATCTTCCCTCTGTGCGAAGAAAAAAAATATGAATTTGTACCCATTGATTGGGTTGAACTTGATGTTTGGATGGATTTTGACCCATTTAATAATTTCAATGAACATCAAAGGCAAGAATTGAATGCTGAGTTAGAGCAATGGAATCAAAGACAGCTTTCAACATGGGATTCAAGTGCGATTCCGTTAAACTCATTAGAATATGATACGATTACGAAACAGATGTACGATTGGTTAGAACGAATTAACCCGCAAGCACATCTATTCAGGTGGGTATGTAGACATCTTATAATGATTCAGCGAATAAAAAACGCCATCAAGAAGCATTCAGGGAAACGAATCTTGTGCATTGTAGGTGCAGACCATAATCATATGTTGTATGAAGGACTGATTGAAGAAAAGGACATACAACTCGTATATCCTTTGAGAAAATAAAGAGCAAACATCATTCCTACGGATACATATATGTTTGATGCAGTGTCTACTTAGCGGTTGTTAACTATTAATGAAGAAGGACAATTAAATGAGAGATGTAATGGCGGAAATAGTGAAGAGGGGCGGATAAATTAAATTCTTTTTAAAAACACATCAAACCATTCATAGAATTCTTCTTTGTTACTTAAATGAACATTGTGATCGGAATGTAACATTTCATGGGCAATACAATTCGGAATAAGGGACTGCATGCTAATAAAATCTTCGTCTGTTATTGCTTGGTTGCCTTTTGCTCTGATTAATAATACTAGACATTCTATGCTCGGTAATAGATGAAACCAATTTTCATAATGCACCATGTTGGCAGCCATAGCCTGTGAACTGAACATCATCTGATACCCTTCTATTGTTTCCACCAAACTATTCATAAAATATTGATATTCCAAATTTGAATCCGTAGCTTGTCTAATAAAATTCATTGCTTCGTTCAGTGTAGCAAATGGTAAGGGCCAATTGTTTGTCAATGGGTCACTAAGCTGGCTTATATCTATCATTATCTTGTTTGGTTCTGTAGGTCCTGATGCTGATTTGTCAAGTATAGCTACTGCTTTTACATACTCAGGATATACCGCTGCTAGATATCCAGCTACTGCTCCACCCATGGAATGACCTACTAAAATGATGGAATCTATTTTTAAAAAATCTAATAGTTCAATGATGTCCTTGGCCATTTCTTCAGTCGTATATTTCGAAATAGGCTTACTACTCAATCCATGTCCTCTTTGATCTGGTGCGATAATTCTGTATTGTTTTCCATAGTGTTGGATAAAATCAAACCAGGTTTCCGCTCTTCCCCATCTTCCATGAAGACAAAGAAAAGTTGGCCCTTCGGTTCTTGTATCAAAATAAAACATATTTATACTCTTCAACTTAGCAACGTTTCTGTAGATTTTGATTTTTTCCATACAATTTCCCCTCCATAACCTACTATAGTTTGATATCAAACCATAGGTGTACCATATTTCTGAACCCAAGCCTGATATGCCGTGATCTCCCATGCAACCTTGTTTGCCCTTACCAATTCTTCTTGCGATCACATACCTCCCATCAGTATCATTAAATTTTTGCCATTGGGATATATATCCGTTTTAGTGTAACTTGTCAACATATTTCAACATGACTGCCCGTTAGTTTAATTATGAAAAACAACAATCAATGATAAAAGAGCCAAAAAGTAAGAAAGAGCCTGTATCGACAATTATTTAGTAATCGAAGATACAGGCTTTTGATTTCAATACCTAAATCTATTTATATATATTTAACGTAAGCCCTTCTTTTTCGTTCATCGGATACTGCTATTGATGTTTATAAAAACTACATTTTACCTTCAGTTTGTCGGAGGCTATCGACCTATCATGATAGTTGACTCAACATTTTAGCTTGACTATCCAACTTACCAACGGTTTCACCAATACCTGCAAATTCTTCTACGACTTGCTGAATTTGACGTTGACTATCGGTAATTGTTCTTTGCGAGGTTTTCGTCCCATTACTGACTCTCTCGATATGCTTAGATATCTCCTCAATGGTATCCGAAATCTCCTTTGTGGCTCCTTGTACGCTGTTTGCTAACCTTCGCACTTCGGTAGCTACTACATTAAAGCCTCGTCCATGCTCTCCGGCATGTGCCGCTTCAATTGCCGCATTCAGGGCAAGTAAATTTGTATGAGATGCAAATTCCTTAATCGTCTGAACAATTTTGTGAACGGCTATATTTTGCTGTTCTAAATCATGAAGATAAGAGAGATTTCTTTCACTCTCTTCCATTAAATTTGTAATTGCCAAGGCAACATGCTGATTTTGTGTTATGCCTTCCTCTGTACGGGTGAGCAGTTCCTCAGACATTTGTTTTAACTCGTTTGTTACTTGGGTTTTGGTAGCTTCACGTTCAGTTATGTCGGTTGCCACCTTTAAGACAGCTACCACTTGGCCAGTTTCACCCCAAATAGGCATATACGTAGCTTCAAGACTAAGGGGTCTGCCGTTTTTTGTTATACGTATGATTTTCTCTTGAAACTTCTTACCGCTTCTTAGGTTATTCCACAGCAACTCATACTCGGGACTATTAGCATAATATTCAGTACAAAATTGCCGATGGTGTACCCCAACTAATTCAGATAAGGAGTATTCCATTGCATGAGCAAAATTCTCATTAGCCCACAGTACTTCTCCCTGAATATTAAATTCAATTAAAGCAAGTGATTGCTCTAAAGCGGCAAGTACCGCTTTTTCATCGAGCACCTGGGTTGTCTGGGTAACCATTCAAAATCCTCCAATTATTCGATTTAAAATTTATGGAAGTGCCCTAATATTTCCCTTAAGACTTTAGTGCTATTTTACAACATTTCAAGTCCGAAAGGGGTGGTGTTTTATGACATTTCAATTGACAGAAATATGACCCCTTAGCAGAGGTGAGCCTTCGGAAACCCATCTACAAAATTAACCATGGAATGTATAGTTGTATACACGGGTAACCAACCATACAAGTATTGATTGTTAGATCGAAAGGCGGTTTTCGATGAAGACGACATTAGATGAATCTCAACCGATCTTTCAGCAGATTGCCCAAATGATTATGGATGAGATTGTAGAAGGACAACTGAAGGAGGGGGAACAAGTACCATCCGAGAATGAATTGTCGCGATTCTATAACATTAACCGGGCGACTGTCCGTAAAGGTCTTCAGGAATTGGCGGATAAAGGGATTATTTATAAACAACGCGGCATCGGTATGTTTGTAGAGAATGGAGCAAAGCTGCAATTGTTAAAGGAACGGCAGAAGCAATATCGTGAAGAATATATTATGCCATTATTAGAAGAAGCGAAAAAAATTGGTTTAAGTGTGCAACAAGTTATCCAACTGATCGTACGCGTGTACAATTCATGAAAGTGTTTTACTCCGTTACTTTGGCTGCAATCTCATTGACCATATTGTGCCTGAATGTTTGTCAATATGTGCTCATGACCGTGTATAAGCATTATATGGTTAAAGCGCAAATCCTGCATCCTGCGAGATTATTTCTGAAAGAGTATCAATTTTTCCCTTATTTGTGGGTAGACTTGATGGTCGGTTTAGCTTTATTTGGACTTACTTTTCTCGTCAATACAATCTTGTACAGGGTTGGATACACGCGCGTATTAGTCATGTTCATGTCCGTGACGATCATAGGTTTATTTCTATATTACGGAAAAATTCTCTCAGGCATATTCAATGGGTTTTGGGCCTGGATGAATGCCATGGAGATGGTTACTTTAATAGGGGCGGTAAGTCTGGCTGCTTTATTCGCTACTTATCCGATCATGCGCCATGCACCACTGCGTCCTAGGCCGAAGCAAGGGAGGTAATTGATGGGTAGAATAGACAGAGGGCCAATATGACAATCGAAAAGTACGGAAGTGACAGAGGGCGTTTGCTAAAAGATTTAATGAATTTGATGGACCAATAGAAGGTGAGACTGTTGAATTACGCGATTAGGATCGCACTTACAAAACCATGAGAAGAGGGGATTAGAACCCCTCTTTTTTCATGCTATCCTGATTCACTACATAAACATGCAGTTTCAATTCACTACTTCCTAATGATTGCCCGATAAAAAAATTTCGGTAAAGCGGATTGTCGCCGCCACCGTGATTTTTGTCCCTTTGCAACAGGGACAGTAAGTAGCCGATGGAGCCATTCAAGATTTAGCGCCTTCCAAATAGGGGGCGTAGGCTTTACCTTTCCTGCGATTACATCTAGGCTTCCCCCAACGCCAAAAACAACCTTAACACCATCTAGTTTATGTTTGTTCTTATAAATCCACTTGTCAGTGTAAGGTGCTCCCATTGCAATGATTAGTACATCGGGTTTGGATTGCTGAATTTCCTTGAGTATGTATGCTTCTTTGTCTTCGGAGAAGAAACCGTTATGCCGACCTGCTACAACTGCATTTGGATAGCGATTGCGTATCTCTTCCACAGCTTTAAGATTCGTTTCTTCATCTGTACCAAGAAAATAGAAACTCCAACCTTGTTCGTCCCCTTTTTCAAGTAGTTGAAGAAGCAAATCATATCCAGTGACACGTTCTGAAATGGGCTCACCTTTTCTTTTTGAAGCAATCACAATCCCGATCCCATCCGGTGTAATTAAATCTGCCTCCTTTACGATTGTTTGAAGCATCTTATCCGTTTGGTGGGTGATTGTAATCTCAGGGTTTGCTGTGATTAAATGAAACGGTTTTGGTTGTTCTTTTTGAATATGTTCGGCTAATTGATGTACCGTTTCATTAAGCGTTAATTTGGAAAAGGGAACTCCTAATATATTTACTGAACCTTCCATATACTCACCTTCCAAGAGCAGAATATAGGGTGATTTTACCACATATGGCGGAATTTTTTTGGGATTTATTAAGGGCAACGATTCATGATCGTAGTTATTTTATATAGGTTGACTGTAAAAATAAAATACTGTATTTTATTTTTGACTGACTTGATCAATATATGATATGAACTCGAAGGAGGCGGGTGCAGCGTGGCACCATTAAATGAAGAACAACTGATCCAGATCCGCGATGAGCGAAGGGAACAGATTTTGGCTGCTGCCTTAAGGGTATTTTCTAGACGCGGCGTTGTCGGAACCAAAATGAGTATGATCGTGAAGGAAGCAGGCATTAGCCATGGCTTAGTGTACCACTATTTTAAATCCAAGGAAGAGCTTTTTATTACCCTTGTCAAAAGTGCAATTGAGAGTGCGCAGGAAGCCATGTCGTTCGTTACATCCCTTCCGGGAACCGCTTATGATAAAATCAGAAAATTAGTTGAAGAAATGATAGATGAGGAAGGTGCTCCGTATTTTCAGCTGATTTATCAGGCAAAAACGTCCGATGGCGTGCCTGAAGAAGCGAAAATATTGATCAACCAATACACGTTGGATGATTATGTTAACATCCTTCGACCTTTGTTCGAAGAGGGACAGAGGGATGGGACGATTGCGCCGGGGGATCCGGGGGAAATGATTGCCGGCTTCCTAACGGTACTGACCGGGGTAATGATGGTGGGATCGGTGGATGAACGGCAGTACCGTATCCCTGATATCGAAATGTTGATGAAGATGATTCGCAAATAAAGCACCTAGTCGCCCCATTGGGGCTAACCCTAGTCTCACAAACGGGGGTCAGTCTCTTACAGGCGCAGGTGCTTTATTTTTTCAAAATATACGGCCTTCTTTTATTGTGGAATGATCTTTTCCAGTATTTCTTCAAGGGGCCGCTGATGCTGCTCCAGCAGCTCGGCGAGGATTTCCTTTCCTTCGTCGGATGTTTCCAGCACCGCTCTTATCATTTTGGGATTGAACAGCGCGCTCAGCGGGACAGACAATGTGTTTATTCCCCAATACATGCCATAAAGCTGGAAGTTGCGATTTACCGTGCCCTCTTTAAGCAGCAAATTCATCACCTTCCGGCAAAAATCGGCCCCTTCAAGCGGCTCTGACCCAGCTTCATATTCAACGCCCTCCCACTGTAAATCCGCCGCACAGTTCAGCCACCAGGCAGGCGTAATGGCTTCACGCTGCATCCGCTCCAGTACCCGCTTTTCAAACTGTGGCTTCGGATTGTTAAGCTGTTCCCGCAAAGAGGATTGCAGTATTTCCGCTTCGATCACCGCAACCGTCATCCCTTGACCGAAAATCGGGTCATAGGTACAGAAAGCATCACCAAGGACGAGCAGGCCAGCAGGCCAATGGCGAATCTGTTCATAATGGCGGCGGTATAATTCCGCTACACGAAAACCCCGCGGGTTGCCGACAGGTTCCAAATCCTTGACGATCTCTGCGATCTGGGAAGATGGCAGCCCGGCCACTACTTGTTCGAACGCCTCCGCATCTGTAGGGGGAAATTGCCCTCCGGGGCGGTACAGCAGCAGTTCGGCGACATGATTTTCAATGAAGGAGAAGATGCTTGAAAAGGTATTGTTCTCCGGCTGGCCCATAATGTTGATGACATCCCACTCTTCAGCCAGATGTTGCATTACAGGCGGCAATGTATAGCGGCGAGTGCTGTACCCAATGGCTGCCTTCATGAGATCGGGCTTCGGAACTTCGTACCCCAGGCTCTCCAGCCACTCTGGCAGACGGGAGGTTCGGCCGCTGGCATCGACGATCAGGTCAGCCATCCAGACACTTTCTTCTCCGGCAACTTTCCGTTCCCGGACCCGTACTCCGGTAATAGCTGAACAGTCTGGAGCTGTAATGAGTTCAATTACGTCATGCCCTTGAAGAAAACTCACATTCGGACTCGCGCTTACACGTTTGCGGATGACCCATTCAAGTACGGCGCGACTGAATTTATAATCATTACGAGGATAAGGTCCACTAACAAGCCCAAACGGATTTAAAATATATGCTGTCTTATTGAGCGAGGAAGGCGAGCCAAGCGTGGCCAACTCCTCTTCGAAGCCGGGAAACAGATTTTCCGTAATCATTTTGCCGCGATTTGTGAATCGATGCGGATGAAAACCGTGAGGTACGCCAGCACGGTCAGTCGGATGTTCTGGATATTTATCTTTATCAATAACCAGCACTTCTCCGTAAACATCCGCCAATACGCGAGCAGTCATCATACCTGCCATACTGCCTCCAATAACGATTGCTTTCCCCACTCGGAAATTGTTTTCCATAAGCTAACTCTCCCTTGTATTAGAATGAATGAGTCAATCAATATTTACGCGCTCGATGGCGATCGTTTCAAGATTGGATTTATGTTTGTCTATAGATTGACTTAATCAGTCAACAAAAGAATATTGCATTTGCCACTATATGTCAACACATAAAAACTGTGCCCTCCAGTTCAGGTTCAGCGCATCATTGATCCCGACTCTGCTGCTGTTTACTGATTTAACAGGCAGGATATTTCAATAATATTGCGAACCTTTCATAAGGGAATATTTTGCAAAACTCGTAAATACAATGTTATCCAATAGCACGAAGCGACTTATCTTTAACGCTCTAGAAACTAATAACAAATCAAAGATTTGAAGTGGGTGATCGAAATTGTTAAAAGCCATAGAAAGATTATTGATGACTTTTTGGAACATCATTATAACGTGATTAGATAAAAGAGTTTGTTGAAGTAACGGACAATTGTTATAACGTGAATCGCATGTGAGGTAGTTGCTTCTAACTTGAATGTTATCAAAATTGCTGCCATTGAAGGAATTAACAATGTCCGCACATTGACGTGGGATTCATTTGCGGAAGTATATAAAATTAACAATTTATGGAGGTATTAAAAATGAAGCCGCGTATTTCAGTACTTACATTAGGCGTAGATGATTTGGAAAGGTCGTTGAAATTCTATCATGATGGACTGGGCTTGCCGACACAAGGTATTGTTGGAAAAGAATTCGAACATGGGGCGGTTGCCTTTTTCGACTTGCAGGCAGGGGTAAAGCTAGCGATCTGGAATCGCCGTGATCTATCCCATGAGGCCAAGGTTCCTCTGACATCACCGAGTTCTACGGAAATGACGATTGGTCACAATGTAGGTAGCAAAGAAGAAGTGGACAAAATCATGGAACAAGCCCAAAAGGCAGGAGCCATTATAACCGACTCTGCGCATGCTACCTTTTGGGGAGGTTACTCGGGCCACTTCTTAGATCCAGATGGGCATCTATGGGAAGTTGTTTGGAATCCGGAGTGGGAGTTCTCGGGTGGGGCTGATGAGATCAACATGGGAAAAATAACATAATACACTGGGCCGCACAGTAACGGCTGCCCGGCAGCCTATATGAAAGGAGTTTTCTCATTGAACATACGCAAGGCCAAAATCGATGAAGCCGGGTATTTAAGTGACCTTTCACTTCGTTCTAAAGCCCATTGGGGCTATAGCGATGATTTTTTGGAAGCCTGCCGCGAGGATTTGACCGTTTCGCCTGAATATATTTCATCATCTTTGGTTTTTGTTATAGAGGATGGAGGTACCATCAAAGGTTTCTTGGGGTTGGAACGAAAGAATGATACCTGTTTACTTAATAATTTGTTCATTGATCCCGAGGGAATTGGCAAAGGTTACGGAAAAGCGTTATGGCAGCATATGCTTAAAGTCGTGAAAGGTCTGAACGTTCGCTCTGTTCAAATTCATAGTGACCCGCATGCAGAAAATTTTTATCTAGCGATGGGGGCAAAATGGATCGGGGAAGTAGAATCGACTATTTTTGAGGGTAGAAAGCTGCCTTTGATGGAGTTTGAATTTTGATACCGATTCTAGATAGCTGTGACCCATGGAGATAGGTCCTTTTTGAGGTGGAAGTATATGCTTTCCATTTGATAGACTCAATAAGTATAACGCTCGGAACAGGGGATCCGGGCGTTTTTTGTCGTTATATTAGCCAAAATGTGATGATTCTCTCGTATATTCGAGTTATTCCCCACTATTTAGTGCCATTTTCCTATATCAAGTACTTTACAAATAGTAGGTAATAGGCAATAATTAACATTAATATCATATATTGCGAGGTGCTGTTATGAATACTGTCTATATTACGAGTATAGGAAAATTTCTCCCTGGCAGTCCTATTAGTAATGATGAAATGGAAGATTATATAGGCAAAATAGGAGGTAAGTCTTCCAAAACCAAACGAATCATTCTTGAAAAGAATCAAATCCGGAATCGCTATTATGCTATGGATAAGGAGCAGAAAAGTTTATACAGCAACACGGAGATGGCTACTTTAGCAATACGTGATGCCTTGGACCGAAACGAGGATGTAGCGGCCGAAGATATTGGCTTTCTTGCGACGGGGTCAATGAGTCCTGATTTGCTTTTGCCTGGCTTTGCCAGTATGGTGCATGCGGAGGCAGGTTTGCCTGTAATGGAAATTTCATCTCATGCCGGGTTATGCATGAGTGGAATGCAAGCATTTAAAAATGCTTATTTACAAATAAAAGCTGGGGAACATAAAGCAGCAATCGCTTGTGCAAGCGAGTTTGTAAGCCGTGAATTTAAACATACAAAATACGAAGCGCAGGGGATTAATCGGGTCCCTTTTGAAACGGATTTCTTGCGATTTATGCTTTCGGATGGAGCGGGTGCGGCTATTTTGCAAAATACTCCTTCCCGTAAAGGGCAATCATTACGTATTGAATGGATCGATAACAAGTCGTATGCGAATGAATACGATACTTGTATGTATACGGGAATGAGCAAAGAAGAGGGGATTTCTTCCTGGCTTGATTATCCATCCATTCATGAAGCGGCGGATCATGGGGCGCTGAATCTTAAGCAAGACGTAAGGCTTGTTGATGAAATAGCAAAGCTAGGGGTAAGGCGTTTTCTGGAGCTTGCAAATAAAGGGCGGATCAATCCTGATACGATCGATTGGATGGTATGCCATTATTCATCACATTATTTCAGGGATGAAATATTCCGGTTATTGAGAACAAGCGATGTAACAATCCAAGAAGAGAAATGGTTTACGAACTTATATACGAAGGGGAATACCGCAGCGGCATCGATTTTTATTATGATGGAGGAACTGCTGAATTCGGGACAGCTTTCCGATGGTCAGCAGATGTTGTGCATCGTTCCCGAAAGCGGCAGATTCCAAACCTCTTTTATGCTGCTGACGGTAGTTGGTTGAGAAGGAAAGGGATTATGCAGGTAGTAACTCTATGTGGTTCCACATGTAATTGATGTGGATGGTTACATAGGCGACAGCACTCGAAAAGAGATTGGGTATGCCGAAAAGAAAGGCAATCCGTTACTATTCTAACGGCGAGATTCCTTGGCGATGTATTCAACATGTTCGTAAAATAAACCCTAACCGTATAGCATTATTAAATGACGCGACCCAACCTTAGATAGCTCTTATCTTAGGCTGGGTCGTGCGTTATCTGGGCATCGGGGCCATTCGCATCTTGCACGACATCCTCCGCATCCATGACGCTTCCGAGCATACGATAAGCCAACGAAAAAAGCGGCGGTTTATAAAGTGTATACAATTCCTCTATGCTCATAAGGAACGGTCCTTTCTTTTCCCTCGCGGGAGAGCATGTGCTGTACGGCTCTTTTGGCACTTGCCGTCGCGGCATCGACTAAAAGTTCACCGTGCGAGGCCCATTCTCCTGCTACATATAAGCCCTGAATTTCTGGAACGTCAGGCCCGGGATTTTCTCGGCGCTGTACATGGAACATTAATGAATGTTAAGGTGGGCAGCCTATAGCTGTCTTTTGCACCATTTCTAAGATGAGGCGGTGAGTGGAAAGTGACGACAGAGATCTTTTTTTCCTCGAACAAATTAGGAACAATAACTGAAAAACAGCTGCAGCTCATGCTTGGTCGGTTTCATTTAGGTGAGCTGATCACTTCGGAAAAAACTGCAAACGGTGTAGGGAACCAGACGTTGTTTATTTCCTCTACCACGGGTGAATATGTGCTGAAAGGAAACCCGCTTTTTGCAGGGCAGTTCATTGAAGAGAAATTTTATGTGGACAATCTGCTTGAAAAAACTAACCTTCCTGTGCCATCCCCTTACCTCGTAGATGATTCCAAAGATATATTTGGCTGGAGGATGCCCAAAAATATTCCATCATTACTTCCAAGGATATGGAGTGGGTTCAACAGTTATTAGCAGCTTCGGAACAAGTATTTCAATCCTTATCTTCGCCAACCTTTGTCATGGGGGATTTCAAAGCAGATAATCTTCTAGTGAAACAAGGCGGTGATGGGTGGGAAATTAGCGGTATTTTTGATTTTACCACCGGTTATTTTGGAGATGGAATTGCTGATCTACCAAGAATTGTTGCTATGTATTTGGATGAAGGAAAAGAAGAGCTGGCCAAGCTGTTTATTCGGAGCTATTTTCATTGTACAGAAGAAAAGGACGGTTTTGTGGAAAGATTCAGAATCCATATGCTTCATCAGCGGATACTAGACTGGGGATGTGCGAAAGCAACACATGATGTCACTTGGGATCAAGAGCTTTCTTTCTCTTGTTGGGCGGAAAAGTATACGGAGTCAGCAACATATTTGGCTTCCTCGCTACACTAAATGCCCAAGGTCTGATATGTGATACAACTGTCAATACTGCCAAGTAAGAATATTAATAGGGTGGTATGGTCATGTGGACATCATTTAGTAATAAAGAAAAC
>JAIRVF010000102.1 GCA_031254035.1 Paenibacillus sp. | reverse complement strand
GCCGAAAAAGAAGTAAATCAGCATGAAATCGTTATTTTGGATATCATGTTACCCGGTTTAGACGGATTTACGGTGGGAAAAAGATTAAAAAAGGCAGCTCCTGCTGTTCCTATTTTGCTATTAACTGCTCGAACATCGATAGATGATAAGGTAGAGGGTTTACAATTTGCTGATGACTATTTAACCAAACCATTCCATACGGATGAATTAGTTGCAAGATTAGAAGTTTTAATCCGTCGAAGTGGTGTAGCACATTCCGAACGCATTTCATTAGGAAATCATATTGAAGTAGATCTAGAAGGCCAAATGGTATTTGACAAACGCACAGGAGAAGAAATTATATTGACAGGGAAACAACATCAAATTTTAATGTACTTCTTACGCCACCCTAATCAAGTTTTACCAAAGGAACAAATTTATGAAGCCATTTGGGAAGAAGCTTATATAACGGGTGATAAAACATTAATGGTGCATATCCGACGACTGCGTCAAAAGTTGGAACGTAATCCAGATTCCCCAGAGATTATTGAAACGTTGAAGGGAATAGGCTATCGGGTGAAACTATGAAACAGACTAGATCATTATTTCGTCGTTTTCTAAAAGGACATTTTCTATTTATCTTTTTTCCTCCAATTGTGCTTATCTTCTTCTCGGCGTTCGTTGGGTTTTCTGCCAATGGAGAAGATCTGAATACGTTAAATCAAAATACGTTAAATCAATTTTACTTTATGCTATTTTTGTTTGGTTTTATAATTGTCGCATTTGTTGTAATGTCTTGGCTTTTCTTTTTGAGACTTCGCAAACGTCTCACCCGCTTACAGGAAGTCATGTCATTTTCAGCTAATAATAACTCATTCCCTAAGCCAATATCTGTTCAAACGGATCGGATGGATGAAATAGACCAGTTGGGAAGTTCATTTAATTGGATGATTCAGCAGCTTGAAGACAGTCGCAGGCGAGAATATGAAGGGGAATTATTACGACATCGACTCATTGCGAATTTATCTCACGACTTACGAACGCCACTTACCATTTTGAGAGGACATGTCACCAAATTAAATAAGGAATCAATAAGTTTAGAAGGACAAAACTCATTAACAGAGATAAACCATACGATTACAAGAGTCGGAGATCTAATGGATGATTTACTTTCCTATACATTGCTTACCTCTGGGAAACATCCTTTTGGGCCCACTTCAACAGATATTGTACGTTTAGTAAGAGCATCTGTTGCTGCCTGGTATCCTGTATTTGAAGAAAAAGAAATTCAGCTCGATGTTGATTTACCAGCAGAGGAGACTTTTTATTGGGAAGCAGATCCTAAATGGATAACACGGGTTCTGGATAATTTATTTCAAAATATTCTTCGCCATGCTGCAGAGGGGAAATATGCAAACATTGTGGTTGATGTAAAAAAAGAACAGATCATTGTTGCAGACAGAGGTCCAGGTATGGATAACTCTTCCTATGAGTGTGGGGCAGGAATTGGTTTATCCACTTCAAATTATATGTTGAAAAAAATGAAGCTGAAAGCTGACTTTACATCAAATGAACATGGCACAAGAGTAACTATTGGTAGAGCGTAACCTAAAGTTAACCCAGAATTAAACAGGTTGATCACCGAGATGTAACTTTGCTTCTTTATAATTAGAACCATAACAGAAAGGAAGTGTTATGGTTGCTTTCAATTAATAACTTAGTCAAGCATCGCGGAACTGGGGAAATCTTATCAGGTATAAGTTTTAATGCTAAACCTGGTAGAGTAACTGGTTTTTTAGGTCCAAATGGGGCAGGCAAAAGTTCTACACTTCGCATCCTGCTAGGATTAGATCGTGCCACCTCAGGGAGTGCACTAATTAATGGAAAGCCTTTCGCGGAATTACATAATCCTCTAGCAACAGTAGGTGCCGCACTTGATGGATTTGGAGCTCATCGTATGCGAACAGGACGGGCACATTTGCGTTGGATTGCTCGTGCCGCAGGATTGCCTCGCTCACGTGTCGAGGAAGTTCTGGAAATCGTAGGTCTTACTCATGCAGCTGGTAAAAGAGTTGGGAGTTATTCCCTTGGCATGGGGAGAAGACTTGCAATGGCTGCTGCACTACTTGGTGATCCAAAAATATTGATTTTAGATGAACCCGTAAACGGGCTCGATCCAGAAGGAATTCGCTGGATTCGGACGTTTTTACGTGAACGTGCTGAGTCTGGAAATACGGTGTTATTATCTAGTCATCTAATGGGAGAACTTGCAGAGACTGTTGATGATGTGGTGATTATTAAGCATGGAAAAATCGTTGCAGATGGAACATTGGAAGAAGTCATAGGTAACCATTCCACGCTGGAGGAGGCCTTTTTTGCCCTGACATCCGAAAATGCAGGTGATGTTGTATGAGAGCATTCTACGCGGAACTATCTAAATTATTCTCCCTGCCAGGCATTTGGCTTGCCTTTCTTATTGGAACCTTTGTGCCAGCGGTCATGGCTGCCTTGGTCATTACACAACAAAAAGAGAAGATTATAGCTACAGGGCTATCGGATGCGGGTTATATTGGATTAGGTTTTGGTGTGCAAGGTGTCATTATTCTTGGTGTGCTTGCTGTCAGCAGTGAATATTTGACAGAGAGCAGTGAATCTGGTGGAGGGAATCAGATTACAACCAGTTTAACCGTTGTTTCATCCCGATTTCATTTTTTACTGGCAAAAGCAAGTGCTGTGACAGTGATCAGCGTACTACTTTCTATTGTTGCTATGATAACAACTGTGTCAGCAACAAATATTATCCTTGGTGAATACGCCCCTGCATTTGAAGCATCTAAACTTATCGGCGTCGTTTGTTACTGGACATTTACTGCTCTTTTAGCATTGGGGATTACCGTTCTAACTAAGAATGGTATTATCCCACTTACTATGCTCATGATAAATTCATCCGTTGTAACAGTTAGCGTCCTGCTTTCTAAGGTTACAAAGTTAGCGTTTTACTTACCAGATCGGGCTGGCATGGATATGTTTATGCCTATGAGCGACAGTTTCGACAAATTCCACATCCCGTTCATAGGCGGTTTAGTCATGTTTGCCTGGGTAGTCGTTCTTTTTATTATTGCAGCTATTGTATTCCATAGGAGGGACGTTGCATCATGAGTGTCTCATCTAATAGAAAGATAACACAAATCCTTGGTGCTGAACTGGATAAATTAGTTACATTACCATGGATATGGCTTACTCTAATGGGGACATTCATTCTTAATTTAGTTTTAGCGGCAGCTTTTACTTCTACTGGTCTACAAGGGGCAGCAGGAACGCAAAGTATACTGAATATAGGACTTGCTTCTATGGGATATCTTCAAGCCGGGTTCATTATTCTTGGTGTTTTAGCTACTTGTTCGGAGTATACTGGTGGACAGATTCGAACTACTTTAACGACGATACCTTGGCGTGGGTTCCAATTATCCACGAAGTATTTGGCATTGGCCATTATAGCCATTCCTGTGGCGTTTATTATTACTGCATCAGGTGTACTATATACTTTTATGATGATGAGGGACACAGCAGTAGGGATTGAAATCGACACAGTGATAAAAACATTAGTAGGTGCAACAGGCTATCTAACATTAACCACACTTCTCAGTGCAGCTATAGGTGGTTTACTAAGACGAACCACTCCTGCTTTAGTGGTACTGCTTGGTTATTATTTCACTGTCAGTCCATTGACGAGAGATTTTCTACCTAGTATTAAAAAATACTTTCCGGATAGAGCAGGATATTATATGTATATGCCACCTTCCACTGAAGGAATAAATGTCCTTTCACCAATGCAAGGGACTGGTATTTTAATGTTATGGACACTGATCTTTATTACAGTAGCTATTGTATTTTACTGTAAACGAGATGCCTAAGTTTAGTTTCAGCATTTTCATAAAACAAGGAAATGAATTTACCCCTCTGGAACAGGATTGGCTTAAACCAAGCTTATGAAGAGCGAAAGTGGGAGAAAACTTGAAAAAAATTGCAGCAGTATTATTGTCCACATCATTGTTCCTGAGCTTGCTGCCGACATCCGCGCTGGCACAAGAAGCCAAACCGAACGTAACACGGGGAGAAGTTGTAGAATTTTTGCTGAATGCCGCAGATGACTACAATCCAGGCATCAAAAAGGAAGATATTTTGAAAGGTTACGACAAAGGAGATGCCCATGAAGATCAGGAAGTATCTAGAATTGAAGCGTTGATCATGCTTAGCCGCGCATTTTCGGATCTGCCTGAGCCAAAAGGCAATGATTTGCGTATAGCCAACATTTCCGTTTCCTTTACCGACGTACCAAAATGGGCGCAGGACGAAATTGCGAAGCTGGTAGCTGCGGGTATTCTCAGCGGTTATCCGGACGGCAAACTCGGAGTTTCCGATCATATCACAAAAGAACAACTGATTATGCTAACGAATCGAATCATGGCCCTTGAAGGCTCGAATCCACGCGATGATTATTATGAATACGTCAATAAAAAATGGCTGAACGACTTCAAGATCCCAGCAGGTGAACTGGCCAACGCCGTGTTTTACGAGCTGGCAAAAACCAACGAAGACCGAATTAAAGCAATCATCGATGATCATGTGAAAAAAGGAAACCCAGCAGGCTCCA
>JAIRVF010000083.1 GCA_031254035.1 Paenibacillus sp. | reverse complement strand
TAACCAGAAAAGGATTATCGCAAAAAGAGCTAGCTGAAGGTACTGAACTTTCTACAAGTGTTATTTCCGACTATCTTAATGAAAAAACTTTAGCTACGCCTGGGAGCATACAAAAAATTGCTGATTTTTTAAAGGTAAGTAAATCCGAAATTGACCCAACATTTAAGTCAAACAATGATCAGAATTACACTTTTAATAAAATCCCTTTAGTTGGAACTATATGTGCTGGTGATGGTCTGCTGGCACAACAAAATATTGAAGATTATGTTTACTATCCATTTCCAAACAAAAAACAACCTGATTTCGCTTTAAGAGTGAAGGGTGATAGTATGATTAACGCCGGCATTGAAAACGGTGACATTGTATACTTAAAAGCAGCAAGTTGGGCAGAGTACAATGGTCAGATCGTTGCATCACTTATTAATGATTGTGAAGAAGGAATGCTAAAACGGATCAAGTGGTCCGAGGGATCTGCGTCTATGCAACTCATCCCTGAGAATGAAAAGTATGAGACAGAAGAACTTCAACCAAGTGAATTCAAGATATGTGGTGTTTATATGGGGCACTTCAAAGCGATAGAGGAATAGGGGGCATAAAAATGATCGTATTAGCCTACCCACGTGTTAGCACAGATGAACAGGCAGAAAAAGGGAACTCATTATTCGAACAACAGGAACGAATTACAGCGTATTGTAAAGCTATGGGGTGGGATGATCCTATATTTTTTATAGATGATGGATATAGCGCAAAAAATTTAAATCGTCCAGAGCTTACAAAGTTATTGGGAAGGGTCAAAGAGGAACCATCTGGGGGTATAGTAATCACAACCAAGCTCGACCGTCTTTCTAGGAAGTTGTTCGATATTTTGAGCTTAAACGAATACTTCAATAAACATAATTTCAATTATGTATCAGCGACTGAGGGATTTGACACATCTACTCCAGCTGGTAGATTAGTACTTCAAATGTTGGGCATGGTTGCGGAATTTGAAAGAGAACGTAACTCAGAACGTGTAAGAGACAACATGCTTTCCTTAGCTAAAAACAGCGATAAAATTATCACTAGACCATGCTTTGGATATGATGTTGTAGATGGTCAAATGATGGTCAACATTGAAGAATCGTTATTAATTAAACACGCCGCGTCAGACTTGTTGTCGGGGAAGTCATCCAGGAACATTAAAAGACTCTGGAATGCAAGTGATATTAAAACAAAAGAAGGAAATGACTGGCACGATAAGACATTCAGAGAATTATTCCAAAGAGAAACACTAATAGGCAATTTTGTCTACAACAAAACAAAGAGAGAGGGCACGAAAGTAATACAGAAAGATGAGTCAGAATGGATTAGAATAGAAAATCATCATGAACCAATACTTGATAAAGATACATTCCAAAAGTTACAGGAGTTGTTTCAAGGGCGAAAAAGTGTTGGCAAGCATATGAGTGATGACACTTATTTGTTGTCCGGATTAGTATATTGTGGTCACTGTAAATCAAAAATGAATGGTAAAAAAAATAAGAATTTTTCGAAGAAATTGAATCAAGAAAACATCCATTATCAGTACCTATGTGATGGTTATCTAAAAAAAAGCAAATGCTATCATCATTATGTAAAGAGGGACGATATTGAAGCTCTTATCATAGAGAGAATAAGAGAATTATCAAAGTCCGCCCCTGGTACATTAAAATTAGTCGTATCTAAACCAACCCAGAACCATTTGGATAAAGAATTGATAATGAGCAAATTAGCTAGACTAGACAAAAAAATGCAAAAACATATAGATGCCTTTGATGATGATTTGATTACTGCTCATGATCTAAAAAATGCAACGAAACGTGTTAATGAAGAAAGAGAATCTCTAAGAAGGATGCTCGAAGAATCAGAATCAGAAACAATTAAAAAGCAAGAAGTCGTTGTCCATAACAAGGCCAAATCTCTGATAGACAATATTTTGTCCTCTGATCGTATTCGTTCCAAGCAATCAATCCGTCAGTTAATAGAAAAAATTGTTCTGATGTATCAATAATTTGGCGCGGTTATTAAATCTCTAGTAGTACGTTCGGCAGTCCCACGATACCTGCTTTCAAAGCCATGGATGATGACACTCCTATTTCTTATTAGAATTGGCTTGCACGCCTGAATTGAATCTATCATTAAAATGGATGTCTTTGCACCGAAAGGCACAAACCTCTCAATCCTACCCATTATATATTAGAACCTTGGGGGCATCAAGATAAGGGCGCAGACGATTCCGTTCGAATAAAAAAGCCCCTAATTGCCCGCGTTTTATCGGATCAATACTTGCTGGTACAGGTTATAACATGTTCCGCACCAAGCGAGTGGTTTCCCGAAGTGCCGCGATATTACCGGCCCCGATGCCAAACATTGTCGTCCGCAGCTCAAATTCCACCTGAGCAAGAGCCGCATGCAGCGATTCCTCCGATTCCACTGCCGGCCCCAGCAAGCTGCGGCCATATCCGGCCAGATCGGCTCCGAGCGCCAGCACTTTGGAGGCGTCTACGCCGTTCTTTAGACCGCCGCTGCCAATTAGCCCAACCTGCCTCGAAGCCTTCCGTACTTCAGCAACGCATTCTGCCGTCGGAATCCCCCACCCGGCAAAAGCCTCCGCCGCCGCGCGGCGTATTACATCCTTGCTCCGGAACTTTTCAACCTGGCTCCAGGAGGTACCCCCGGCTCCGGCCACATCTATAAAATCCACACCGGCGCGCAGGAGCCGCAACGCTGTCTCCCCATCGATGCCCCAGCCAACCTCTTTGACACCCACCGGGACATGCAGCTGCTGGCACACCTGCTCAATACGGGACAGCAGACCGCTGAAATCCGTGTTGCCTTCAGGCTGGAACACCTCTTGCAGCCCGTTCAAATGAAGAACCAGCATGTCCGCTCCAGTAATATCAACGGCCCGTCGACATTCTTCCGCTCCGAAGCCGTAATTCAGTTGAACCGCGCCAAGATTGGCAATCACGGGGATCGTCGGGGCATACTTGCGCACATGAAATGTGTCAGCAAGCTCTTCCCGCTCCACAGCCGCACGTACCGAACCCACACCCAAAGCCCAGCCTCGCTCCTCGGCAACAACCGCAAGCCGCTCATTGATCGCCCCCGTCGCTTTGCTTCCGCCCGTCATTGAACTGATGAGCAAAGGAGTCCGTACCGCGATTCCCAAAAAAGATGTCTCCAGGGAAATGGCGTCAAAATCCGTCTCCGGCAGCGCATTGTGGCGAAAGTGGTATTTTTCCAATCCCGATGTAATCCCGACACTGCCCACTTCTTCATCCAAACAAAGCCGCACATGTTCTATTTTCCTTTCACCCGTCGGCGCTTCCGGCAAAAGCGAGCGGGTTCCGGCAAATTTCCCGTCCATAAAGTGACTCCTTTCCACACAGCTCCGGTTTATAAACGGCTTTTCGAATCTATAAGTTCGTGTTCAAAAAGGCCAATTTTCAGCACCGAGGCTTATGCTTCCGATGTGCGTTTTTTCAAAACGCCTCAGTTGGATGAAGCTAGGGGCTGAGGAGCGGAGCTACACGTTTTCGCAGAAAACGACTTCGTAAGCATATGCCTATAGTGGGGTACGTGAGCACCTAAAATGTTTCCCGGAGGAAACATACTTCGTAAGCATCTGCTTAGGCCCGGCTGAATTCAAGATTCGATGTCGAGCCTGCTTCCTGATTCACTTCGTGATCAAAAGCGGACTTTTTGAACAACCTCTATAAGACCAAACATCCGTTCAAGAATCTTAAAAGGATATTATACCTTATATGCATCGATATATTCACCTACCAGTCTGCCCGCAAGCGTTACAAGCGGCGTGCTGCCGCCGAAATAACCGCCCCCACCGACAAACCAAAGCCCCTCCACATCCTTACTGCGGTGACCCGGGCGAAAAAAAGTTTGCCTTAACGAATTGTAGGATATGCCATGAGCCGCCCCTTTATAGGCCAGCGTGTCGGTCGCAAGATCCTGCGGGGTGTAAAGCGACATAACATCGTATTTATCAATATTCGTGAGTCCATAGTTTTGGAGATCGGATAAGATGTTTTCACCGTATGCTTTCGCCTCCTTCTCCCAATCGGTTAGGGGAGTCAGATACGGTACTTTGGCCGAAATATACAAGTTGCTGCTGCCTTCCGGAGCCAGTCCCTTTTCGGAATATCCCGAATAACAAACATACAAAGCCGGATGCTGCGGAGGCTGCCTGTGCTCAAAAATCTCCTGAAACTCCCTATTATAACATTCCGGAAAAAAGATCGTATGATGCAGCAGCTTGCTGTATTGACGGGGCACACCGGCCAGCAGGACAAAGCTTGAATTCGAAGGCTCATAACTTTTAATTTTCACGTTGGGCATGGAAGGACGATCCTTCTCGTCAAGCAAATCCTGGTTCATCGTCAATACGTCTCCGGCGGCAATCACCGTTTCAGCCCCATAAAATCCGCTATCAGCCTCAACTCCGGCCACTTTGCCTTTACGGACCACAATATGCCTTGCTTCCGAACCAGTTATGATCTCCACTCCGAGTCCCAGCGCAAGCCTGACCATCGCTTCGACCATGGAATACGTCCCCCCGCGAACTCCGTGAACCCCCATCCGTGCCTCCACATGACCAAGCAGGGCAAAAATGGACGGCGATTGCTGCGGTGAGGAGCCGGCAACCGTCGAATATCGGCCGAGCATAGCCAGCGTATTGGGATGCGTGAAATACCGTCGAAGCAAACTATGCAAGGAAGTCACGGGCCTGGTGCGCAGAAAATGGCGCAGCATCGCCGGACTTGCGTTTTCCCTCCAGTTTGAAAGCAAACGGTTCATGAAATGCTCCTCCGACAATTGATACAACTCGGAACATTCCCGCAGGAAGCTTTCATATTGAAGTGCGTCGGTCGGACTGAACGTCGATATTTGGTCCTTCATCTTTTCCGCGTCCCTGCTCATATCCACAACAGAACCGTCTGCAAAAATATTTCTTGACCGCGGTTCCAGCTCGTATAACCCGATGTAGTCTTCCATCCTCGCCCCGGCCTTTTCAAAAAGACTGCGAAACATACGTGGCATCGTAATCGAGCTGAGCCCACGGTCAAATGTATATCCTTCTCTCCTGATCCGCTGCAGCTTCCCGCCCGGTGTCAACTGGCGTTCAAGCACCTTAACCTTCCAACCCCTTGAAGCAAGTGTAATCGCGCAGGCCAACCCGCCAAACCCCGCTCCGATCACAACGGCCTGATGTGTCATCTATAACGCCCGCCTCTCCATCCAACTATACACGTTCCTTATCCTTCTATTTCTCTCAAACGGTCTTCATTCGGCAGCCAATGGCAAAACGGCCGGGAGCCGGCATATCTACAGAAGCGGTGACATCAGGCGGGCAAGCGACTCCAGAAAACGCTCTGAAATTTTCTTTTTCGTAAACTTATCCAGAGTCATTTGCTTGGTCGACTTAAGATCACGCTCGAAATCTTCTACGATCCGCTGTACACTGTCAGTCTGCACCAGAAGTGCATTCACCTCGAAATTCAAGTGGAAACTCCGCATATCCATATTCGCCGTACCAATCGTCGCAATTTCCCCGTCAATAATTAGCAGCTTGGAATGCAGGAAACCCTTTTTATATTCGTAAATTTTGACGCCGACATCCAACAGCGCCGGGAAATAGGAATGAGATGCCAGGAATGGCAGCCATTTATCCGGTTTTGCCGGGAACAGAATGCGGACATCCAGGCCTGACATCGCGGCAACGCGCAGGGAGGTAAGTATATCTTCATCTGGTATGAAGTAAGGCGTAGCGAGCCAAACCGATTTTTGCGCGGAAGTAATCATGGAGAAAAATATGTTTTTGAGTGCGCGTCTGTCATTGTCGGGACCGCTTGGGATAATTTGTACAGCACCGTTGTTTTGCTCGCATAAAAGCGGAGACAGATATTCGGCCTCAAGCACCTTTTCGCCCGTCATATAATGCCAATCCTGCAGAAAAATGATTTGCAGCGTCCTGACGGCCTCTCCCTTAACGGACATATGCGTGTCGCGCCAAAATCCGTATGCGGCATTCCGACTCAAATACTCATCCCCTACGTTGAGGCCACCGATAAAGCCGACGTTCCCGTCAACGACAACGATTTTACGATGATTGCGGTAATTCACCCTTGACAGTAAAAACGCCTTGGACTTTCCGTAAGCCATTACCTGTACACCCGCGCTCGACATCTCCTGCAAAAAGGATCTGGGCAGCTGCATGCTGCCCCAGGCGTCGTACATAAATCGCACATGAACGCCTGCTCTGGCCTTCTCGATCAGAATCCGTTGAATCCGTGTACCGATATCGTCGGCGCGGTAAATGTAATACTCCATATGAATATGATGTTTGGCCTTCTGCAGCTCATGCAGCAGCGTGGAAAATGTCTCTTTCCCGTTAGTCAGAATCTTGGTTTCGCTCGAAAATGAAATCGGCGTTCGCGCAAGTTTGCGTGATAAATGCAGCAGCTGCTGCTGCATTGGATTGAATTCGGACAAGTCCTGATGAACTCGTACGCCCCCCTCCTTCAACCTCTCATAGGTCTTCGAATCCTGCTCAGCCTTTTTATCGAATTTACGGCGCTTGAAGTAGTTTTGTCCGAACAGGAGATAAAAAAACAGCCCGACAACCGGCACCAATGCGAGTAATAAAATCCAGGCCATGGTAGAGGAAGGGTTTCTATTCTCCATAAATATCATAAAGCCAAGCGATACGACGGTCAGAGTAGAAAAAATACTGATGATCGTCCCCGCGGTTTTGCCGAAAAATCCGAAGCCGAAATAATAAAACGCAAATGATATAGTTGCAACTAATACAGCTTGTATTGCCTTTCTCATATCTTCCCTCACTTATATATCGCTTTTAGCAGTAAGCTAATTCTACATGAACAAGCCCAATCTTCCTATACATTTCCAGGAAAAAACCGCCAAATCGGCATAATTTCTAAGAAGCCAGACGCTTTTTGGGGAAGATCCTGCAATCCACTCGATTCCTGCTTAAAAATCGGATAAAGAGCCGATGCTTTATGGATCCCCATTCATAGAAAATGTTTATTCCAGTCACTTGACAAGGGGTATTTTCCGTGAAAAAATATAACCTAACGATCGTTAGGTAGCTTAATTTGGAGGCGATACGATGAATGCAAAACGCTCGCTTTTGGATACCGCACTCACTCATTTTTCACAGGAAGGTTACGAAGGAACTTCACTACAAAAAATTGCTGAGGATGTTGGGATTAAGAAACCCTCTATATATTGCCACTTCAAGGGGAAGGACGATCTGTTCCTCAGTTCATTAAAAAATGCTTTAAAAGAAGAAAAGCGGCGGATTACCCGCTACTTCATTAGCCGGAGGGAACTGCCGCTTGAAAAACGCCTCTCCGAGCTACTTGGATTTCTGCAAGAGGAATATACACGCAGCAGTGAAAGCAAATTCGTGCTTCGGATGTCCTTTTTTCCGCCTTCTGCCCTCTACGACGAGGTCATGGAGTTGATCTTGCCTTTTCTGGATTCCATGGAAAGACGGGTTGTCCAATTAATGGAGCAGGCTAAGGCGGAAGGATCGATAAGCATCTGCGATCCGGAGAATGCCGCGATTGCATATATGACGCTTACGGACGGTATCCTTGCTGAGATGGTATACGGCGGGGTTGCCGGATCAAAGCGGCGGATGAAAGCATCTTGGCCCATTTTCTGGGCCGGTATTCAGGTTACCGAAACGTAAGTCCTAAAGGAGGATAACAACATGAACAGACATTGGTTATTTGTTTTTTGGGGCGGTGTCTTGGAAGTACTATGGGTGTCAGGCCTCAAACATTCAACCCACATTTGGGAATGGTTATTGACGGTACTTACTCTCGCTATAAGTTTCTATCTTATCATTAATGCCTCGAAGCATCTCCCTGTAGGCACTGTCTATGCAGTCTTCACAGGCCTTGGGACAGCCGGAACCGTCGTAACCGAAATGCTCGTCTTCGGGGAACCGTTTAGCTGGCCTAAGACGCTGCTAATTCTCGTGTTGCTCGCAGGAGTCATCGGACTCAAGCTCATCACGGGGCAAGAAGGCAGCCCCAAGGAAGGAGCGGATGCGTAATGGCTTGGACCGCAATTATACTCGCTGGAATATGTGAAGTCATCGGAGTCATCGGGATCAAGGGAGTAACGCAAAATAAAGGCTGGTTAGCTTACGCAATTCTGTTTGGATCGTTTGCAGGAAGCTTCTCGCTCCTCTCTTACGCTATGAATACCATTCCGATGGGAACGGCGTATGCGGTATGGACTGGAATTGGAACGGTCGGCAGTACGATTGTCGGCATGATTCTGTTCGGGGAGCCAAAAGAGTGGCGGCGCATGTTGTTTATTGCCATGATTCTCGGGTCGGCCGTCGGTTTGAAATTAATTTCGTAGTTCTTGTCACAAAATAAGAGCCTATTTTGTCTACCTTATGTAAAAAGAAATGGGAGGATTAATTATTATGAAACCAAGATTTAATTACCGGACTACAAGTCCCCATGTATATCAAGCGATGATGAATATGCAAAAAGCCGACTCGGGCACTTCACTTGATCCGGTTCTACGTGAGCTGCTCAAGATCCGCATATCTCAGATCAACGGCTGTTCTTTTTGCCTTGATATGCATGCCAAGGATCTGCTCAAACTCGGTGATTACCAAGATCATATCGTGCTGCTGAGTGTCTGGCGGGAAGCGCCGATCTATAGTGATCGTGAACGGGCGGCTTTAGAGCTGGCCGAAGCGGTAACACGCATTTCGGAACAAGGCGTTCCGGAAGCTGTGTATGAAACCGTCAGAGAATATTTTGATGAAAATGAATACATGGAACTTATATTGGCCATCAATACGATCAACAGCTGGAACCGAATTGCGATTTCGACAGGAATGTTCCCGGGATGCCTTTCGTGAGTTAAACCGCTTGAAGCTTATTCCGATTACTTTGCGGGGACCCCGGAAGTTTAAATAGGCGGAACCCCTGACCTTTTTATATGGTACAGGGGTTCTTGCCGCTCAAGTAGACGCAAGGGAGGAACTTCACCGATGACGGAAGCCGTGCAGTTCGAATCGCTATACCGTAACTACCGCTCTTACGCCTTGTCCATCGCTTACCGTATGCTGGGCTTGTTTACGGATGCCGAAGACATCGTTCAGGATCTGTTTGCCGAGCTTGCGCTGAAGGATACGGCGGAAATTCGCAACATAAAGTCCTATATCGCCAAGTCTGTGACGAATCGTTGCCTAAATTTGCTGCATTCCGCACAGAAGAAACGCGAGGAATATATTGGCCAGTGGCTGCCCGAGCCTGTGGCGGATTCTGCAGGGCTACCCGAGCTCGCCGTAGAGCAAAAGGATTCTTTATCCTATGCCTACCTCTTGATGCTGGAGCGTCTGACACCTACGGAACGTGCGGTTTTCCTGCTGCGGGAAGTGTTTGAATACGACTATGAGCAAATCGCGGACATAACGGACAAAACGGAAGCCAACTGCCGCAAAATTTACAGTCGTGCGAAAAAGAAGCTGCAGGGAAGCGAGCTTCCTACAACACCGATTAACAATGATCGGCAAAAGGCGGTTGTTGCGCGGTTTGCGGATGCTTTTCTTCATTATGATCCGAATATGCTGCTTGAATTGCTCGCTGAAGACGCCGTGTTCATTTCCGACGGCGGAGGTGTGGTACTTACAACCATCCGTCCAATTTCCGGCCGCGAACGGATCATCAGACTGTTGACTTCACCGAAAGCCTACCGCAATATGCGCAGCTGGAAGATTCAAATGACCGAGCTTAACGGCGAACTCAGCCTTTTATTCATCGACGGAACTGAGACCAAATCCATCTTCTGTTTCCGGATGACGGATGCGGGCGACCGTCTACAGGATATCTATAACCTCAAAAACCCCCTGAAGCTGGAACATTTGCAACCGGGCGCCTTTTGAAACATATGTAACTTAAAAGTGAACCGCACCGCCTACTTTTGGCGGTTTTTTTCATTTTTGCCCTCTTTCCCCCTTACATATCATTCCACGAAAAACAAGACTGTCGGCGCGGATTTGAATCCCCCTCCTTTCTGTAATATAATCATTCTGACCGAGTGGTCAAAATGAGAACCGAAGTGTTCAGAAGGAGTGAATGTATATTTGTCTGAGAAACTGACGGACAAAAAGAAACAGATTTTGAAGACCGCCCTACAGCTGTTTTCCACTAAAGGGATCTCATCCACCTCTATGCAGGAAATCGCAGAATACTGCGGGATGTCTAAAGGAAGTCTTTATTTGCACTTCAAGTCCAAAGAAGAGTTGGAACAAAGCATCTATCTCTACTGCGAAGGGATGATCCGTGACAGTGTAGTTCAGGTGGAGCAGGAGCATCTTCTAACTCCCAAAGAACAGCTTCATAAGCAGCTGGAAGTTCTTCTGAACCGTCTGGAGGAATTGCGCGAATTCGCCATCATGCAGCTGCATGACCAGCATATGGGTGGTAAGAAACCCGCTATATCTCAATGCTTGCGCGAAAAGCACATCCATGCTTTCAACTGGTTCCATAATAAGCTGGTCGAGATTTACGGTGAGGACATTTCCCCTTATACGATGGATCTGACGATGTTTATGACCGGAATGCTCACCGGATATATCCGCTCGCTCATGATTCCCGGACTGCCTCTGAATATCCGCAAGATGGCGGAACATCTGATCAGACTGTTGGATGACGTCGTTGCAAGCACGCTTCGAGAAAGCAGGGAACCACTGATATCGACACAGGTGTGGACGCAATGGGTGGACAAGTACATGGTGAACCCCGATAAACCGCGGCATCCGCTGGTGGTGACCAAACAGATGAAAGATCAGCTGAAGGATATCGCCATGGATGAATCCAGCCGAGAATTTGCTTTCGAGTCCATTCAGATCATGGAAAAAGAACTGCTGGATATCGAACCGCGAAAAGCCATTTTGATTGGAATGATGAGCAATCTGGAACAGATCCCAGAACTCTCGCCGCTTAGCGGGGAACTGAAGGACATTTATCAGCTTTATGCAACCTCAAGATCTGACCGTACATGAACGTATTTTAGGATCTTGCAAAAGAATCCCGTTTGAGAGATATAAAGAGAGGAGTAGAAACCTGAAAAATGAAGGGAATTATTAATTTCTCACTAAAAAATAAATTTGCCGTATGGATCCTGACGATCATCGTGGCCGTAGCTGGACTCTACAGCGGCCTATCGATGAAAGAAGAAACGATCCCGAACATTAACGTACCGTTCCTGAGTGTAACTGCGGTTTATCCCGGCGCAGCACCTGAAGGTGTTGTACAGGATGTTACCGTTCCACTCGAACAGCGGTTGCGCAATGTGGATGGCGTAAAAACCGTAACTTCGACTTCGATGGAAAACGCCGCCAACATCGCTATTGAGTTTGATTATGGCAAGGATCTGGATCAGGCGACTGCTGCTGTACGTGAGGCGCTCAATGAAGTGAAGCTGCCAGAAGGCGTACAGAAGCCTACCATCTCAAAGTTCAGCATGAGTTCTTTCCCTGTCGTATCCCTGAGTGCATCGGATGATTCCAATGATCTGGCGAAGCTGACCAAAACGATCGAGAACCAAGTTGAGCCTGCTCTTGAAAAAATCCCGGGTGTAGCATCCATATCCACTTCAGGCCAATTCGTAAATGAAGTTCAGTTGAAGTTTAACAAGGAAAAAATGGCCCAGCTCGGGCTTTCCGAAGATACAGTCAAAGGGATCGTTCAAGGCTCTTCTATCCGCGTCCCTCTGGGGCTGTTCACGTTGGATCAGTCATCGAAAGCGGTCGTAGTAGATGGCAACATCATCACCTTGGATGATCTGAAAAACCTGGCGATCCCTGCCATCCCTAGTTCAGGAGGAGCTGCTTCTGGAGCTCCAGGCCAAGGGGCTGCAAGCCCGACTGGCCAAACAAACGGAATGGGAGCGGCCGCTCCAGGCGCAGCACAAACCCCTGGCTCCAAAGAAGCAGCAAACGGCGCGGCAATGCAAGGGCATCTTGCACAAGGTATCCCTGCTGGCATCCCTACCGTTAAACTGAGTGACATTGCGGATATTCAGGTGATCGGCAAGGCGGAATCCGTATCCCGCACGAACGGTAAAACATCCGTCGGCATGCAGATCATCAAAGACAACGATGCCAACACCGTAGATGTCGTTAACGCCGTGAAAGACAAAGCCAAAGAACTCGAAGGCGAGTTCAAAGGCATGCACCTGACCATCATGCTCGACCAGGGCAAGCCGATTGAGGACGCCGTATCCACGATGATGAGCAAAGCGGTATTTGGCGCATTGTTCGCCGTTCTCATTATCCTTATTTTCTTGAGAAACATTCGCTCTACCATCATTTCGATTCTGTCCATCCCGCTCTCCCTACTGATGGCTCTATTGATTTTGTGGAGAATGGACATCACCTTGAACATGATGACCCTAGGCGCGATGACCGTAGCTATTGGACGCGTCGTCGATGACTCCATCGTCGTGATCGAGAATATTTACCGGCGAATGACCAGCGGTGGCGAAAAACTGCGCGGCCGTGAGTTGGTACGTGAAGCAACACGCGAAATGTTTGTTCCGATTATGTCTTCGACAATCGTAACGATTGCCGTTTTCTTGCCGCTTGCCTTCGTCAGCGGTATGGTCGGCGAATTGTTTATGCCGTTTGCGTTAACGATGGTCTTCGCTTTGATGGCATCCCTGCTGGTGGCGATTACCCTGGTACCGATGCTTGCGCATACCCTGTTCAAGAAAGGCATCAAAACCAAAGCATCGAACAAACAAGACCATGACAAACCGGGCAAGATGGCCCGCGGTTATCAACGTATTCTGAACTGGTCTTTGTCTCACAAGCTGATCACTTTCGGACTGGCCATCATCCTGCTCGTAGGAAGCTTATTCCTGACGCCGCTCATCGGTACCAGCTTTATGCCGGAGCAAAAAGATAAATATGTGATGATCACTTATACTCCAGAACCAGGCGCCCAGCTCGAAACCGTTGAGAAACGTGCGCTGGATGCCGAAAAATATATTCTCGAGCAGCCGGACCTTGATAAAATGCAGTATTCCATCGGCGGAAGCGGCAATCCAATGGGCCGTGGATCTTCTACCTCTGGTCTGTTCTATCTTCAATACAAAAATGACACTAAAAACTTTGAAGATGTGAAGAAAGACCTGATCGAAGGACTGAAAAGGGAGGTTTCGAAAGGCGATTGGGCAACGATGGACATGACCGGCGGCATGGGCGGAAGCGGGCTTAGCATCAGCGTGTTCGGCAACAGCCTTGATGATATCAAGCCGGTATCCGAACAGGTTCTGAAGCTGGTTGGAGCAGATACGAAAAATTTCGAAAAGGCCCAAACGAGCCTATCCAAAGCCTATGACCAATACACCATTGTCGCTGACCAGCAAAAACTGAGCTCGCTTGGACTTACTGCTGGACAAATCGCCATGAAACTCAGCCCTGTCAGAGAACGTCCGGTTCTCACAGAGGTCAAGGTCGAAGACAAGAAATACAAAGTATATATTGAAACGGACAACAAAAATTACAAGAGCATTGACGATATTTCAAACGAAACGGTTACTTCTCCACTTGGCATGAACGTGCCGATCAAGGATGTAGCCACCGTGGAGAAAGGTTCCTCTCCGGATACGATCACCCGCACAGACAGCAAAATGGTCGTTAACGTAACGGCGAATATTTTGACGAACAATGTGGGCCAAGCTTCCTCCGATTTGCAGAAGGAAATGGACAAAATTAATCTTCCTGACGGGGTGGAAGTGAAATTCGGCGGAACAACAAAGCAAATCAATGACACCTTTACTCAGCTCGGCCTTGCGATGGCAGCTGCGATCGCGATCGTTTACTTCGTACTTGTCGTAACCTTTGGCGGTGGTCTGGCGCCGTTTGCGATCCTATTCTCCCTGCCTTTCACGATCATCGGCGCGCTCGTCGGCCTATGGATTGGCGGAGAGACGCTGAACGTATCCTCTCTCATGGGTGCGCTCATGCTGATTGGTATCGTCGTAACGAATGCAATCGTACTGATCGACCGTGTTATTCATAAGGAACGTGAAGGCTTGTCGACGCGTGAAGCGCTGCTCGAAGCAGGCGCTACCCGTCTCCGTCCGATCCTGATGACCGCGCTGGCAACCATTGGAGCCCTGCTACCGCTGGTTTCCGGACTGGAAAATAGCGCAGGTATCATATCCAGAGGTCTCGGCATTACCGTTATCGGCGGCCTGATCAGTTCTACACTGCTGACCCTTGTCATCGTTCCGGTCGTGTACGAATTCCTGATGAAATTCCGCAAACACAAGAAGGCGGAAGAATAGAAAATACGTTTCAGGCAAATCGAAACAACAAAGACGCACCCTTTCCTCTTTGCGAGGAAGGGATGCGTCTTTTTTACTTGCGCACGATCCTATCTTTCCGAAAAAAAGCGAACGTCCTCTACGGACATTCGCTTCAATTTAAGCCAGTTCTCTCCGCAGTACGCGGAGCATCTTCACATCATAAGGGATAAATTCGCCCAGGATATAACCAAGTTCCCGGTATATCGGGGTACGGGCGATGGCGGTCAGTTCTTTGGCCAGACCTGGCGTCCACTGCAGCAGATGGTTTTCCAAAAAGTCAATTTGCGTATCCAGCCACATGGCCAAGCACTCCGGCAAGCCCTGTGTTTGGTCCATCATTTCTCCGGCCACCGCCATAAACTCCAGCTCAATCGTGAGGTGGTCATCCTTTTCGCTGCGCAGCTTGTTGAATACAATGCCGCAGCCTTCGTACACAGAACGAATTTGCTGTAAGCAACGCTGGCCGTTGCCCGGATCAGCTGCACGGTATACACTTTCACAAACGCACGGGAGAAGTGCATCAAGCCCAGTAAACAGCCGTTCATATTCCTTCGTTTCCGTAAGGCATACCTCAGACAGCTCGCTAGGCTCAAGTCCCCCTAGATATTGCTGCAGTCTTCGTCCTCCTTCAGTCAGAGCCAATTCCTCACGCAATGCTGCCTGACGCTGCCAAGGTGCAATTTGTGACAAGCTAGGCGGTTCTTGCAAAAAATCAATCAGTAGCTGGTACACCCAGCCTCTGCCTTGAAGCCAACGGGCCCCTTCCACAGTATCCAGCAGCGATGCCAATGTCGTCGTCATAGCTGAATCCTCCTTTAACAAGGTCCATATCATAAATAGTCTCCATTCCTATAGAACCCACTAACAACAAAACTTCTTTTGGTCCTGTCTAAGTTGCAGATAAGATAACGCTTTCTTCTTCCTAATTTGACCATACCCTAAAATAACCTTCCTATATGTGATATTATTCACACCGGGTAGCAATATCATTTTTATTTCGCCTCATTATTCCGCATCTTCATCATTCCGGTTCTGAACAACCATATGGTAATCCTCTGGGTGGTTCATATTAAAAAACACATGTCCGGCATGAAGGCCTGTTTCCTGCAACAAAGCTTCCTCCGTAATATACCGGACGCGGAGCTGGGCCAGCCAGTCTGTCATCCGCAGCCTTCCACTAAGGAGTGCCTCTTCCAGCTGGGGGAGAGCACTGATGTGATACGCAGCCAGCAGAGGCTGTACCCTCCCTCCCTCGAGCGGAATCACTGCCTGGATACCTTCTCCACGTGCTCGGACAACCTCTTCTTCCTCTACGATCTTTTTCAAAAACCGGAACAGCTCAGGTGACACAAAGGGCATATCGCAAGCTGCAACAATGATCCACGGCGTTTTGATCGCATGAAGCGCTGCATGTATGCCGGACAAAGGTCCCTGCCCGGGAAACCGGTCGCAGGCAATCTCTAACCCCAACTCGCGGTAAGCATCAGCCGTATGATCGCCCGCCGCAATCAGTAAGTCGTAGACAGACTCCGTCATGGCGCTGATAATGGTTTCAATCACCTTTTCCTTACCGACGGCGAGCAGTGCTTTATTCGTTCCCATCCGTCTGGACTGCCCCCCTGCGAGCACAACACCTGTTATCTTCGCTTTCATTATCTTTCCCTTCCTTTACTCCATTCGCTATATGAGGTTGTTCAAAAAGTCCGCTTTTGATCACGAAGTAAATCGGGAAGTTAGTTCGGCATCGAATCTTGAATTCGGCCGGGCCTTCCGGTGCTCACGTACCCACTACGTACGCTCCGCTCCTCAGTCCCTAGCTTCATCCAACCTTCTCGGTGCTGAAAATCGACCTTTTTGAACACGTACTATATGTTGATTGTTCAGCGCTGTTCACGAACCTAAACCATTTCACGTTTAAAAAACCTACAGACTGGACACTTTAACAATAATTGGTTTGTATCCCTTTTCAACAAATGATAAAGTGAGGATGGCGGATTTTCATAAGCCTCCGTCGATTTGCATTCGGTCGGAAAGGAATGTGCAACGTGCAGGATCCTGTAAAACAGTCCAAGCTGCTGCCTCTTAAGGCATTTAACTTTTTGATCTACGGGACTATGGTGATCTTCACCAGCTTTTTTCAATTATACCTGCAGGATGCAGGCATGAACAAACTTGAAATTGGCAGCTTGATGTCGCTTGGCCCGTTGGTCTCCCTATTCGCTTATCCCTTCTGGACCATTTGGAGTGACCGGCTGCAAAATACAAGGCGCATTCTGCTCATCATGATGACTGGAACTCTGCTGCTCATTCAATTTGTGTTCCATGCGAGCACCTATAATATGGTTTATTTGGCGATGATCCTCTTTTTCTTTTTCCAGAGTCCGATGTTCGCCCAGAGCAATACGCTGATTTTGGGGTATGTCGCGGATAAGCCGCAAAAGTTCGGAATTTTCCGGAACTGGGGCTCTATCGGTTGGGCAGTTGCTGCGGTTTCCGCTGGGCTTCTCATCGATCGGATTGGCATCTCAAGGCTGTCGTTCTTAATTACTGGCATCCTGATTCTGGCCATAGGGACAGTATTGTTGCTCCCGCCGCGGAAGACGTCTTCGGAGACGCCCCCAATAAGGCTGAGAGGTTTCGCCCACTTTGCCTTCAACCGTTATTTCGTCTCATTTACTTTGCTCGGCATTCTGGTTTCCGTCCCCAATGTTATGAATAATACGTTTATGTCACTGTATATTACAGAACTCGGTGGCTCGAAAACGATGGTCGGACTGGCCGTCTTCCTGTCTTCCTTCCTTGAGATCGCTGTATTGGTTCTCTTCCACCGCTACCTGAAGCGTTCCCTCCCTACCCTGGTCGGCTGCCTGGCCTTGGTGAGCGTACTCTTCTGCATACGTTGGCTGCTGATGGCGAGTACCGCTCATCCGCTAGAAATCGCGTTAATCCAGGTGATGCATTGCATCACTTTCGGCGGATATTTCTACGTAGGCACTCAGGTGGTAAGCCAGCTGGTTCCGCCGGTACACCGCGCATCAGCCCAGTCCCTGTTTACGCTAACTTGGAGCGGCATCTCCGGTGTTATTGGCAGCCTGGTAGGTGGATGGTTCTACCAAAACTTCGGTGGTGCAACCATGTACATTATGGGCTTCATGCTCGCCATGATCGGAGCCATCGGCTTTGGCGTCATGTGGTATTGGCTCCGCAATCAAAGCCATCATCCCAAGACGGATACGCTTGGTGAGGAACCCGAAGAGCTATAAGAATAGACGAAAGCCAGCTTACAGAGACATCTCTGCAAGCTGGCTTTTTACTGTTCATTCGAAGCTGTCCAGTCCGCGGCTTATGCCTTGGGGAGCTGGAACGAGCTCTTCATCGATACGATCAGGTTAAATACTGGCTGTCCTGGCTTTGAATATTTCGTATCTACGTTGAAATAACCATGGCGGAAAAATTGGAATTTGTCCTGAGGATTGGCTTCCTTCATCCCAAGTTCTACAAATCCATGCAGTAATTCCAGGGAGTTCGGGTTGATTTCATCCAGGAATGATTTTTCAACCTTTTCCGTTTCTTCCGTACCTTCTTCTGCTTGAGCGGCCTCTTCTTCCTTCGGCTTGATCAGTGGTTCGTACAGACGGAACTCCGCCGGTACAGCATGAGTTGCGTCAACCCAATGGATCGTGCCCTTAACCTTCCGTCCGGTAAAGCCCGAGCCGCTTTTGGTTTCGGGATCATAGGTACAGTGGATTTCCGTCACATTTCCATTTTCGTCCTTGACAAAATCATTGCACTTGATGAAATACGCATTTTTCAAACGCACTTCGTTGCCTGGGAACAGGCGGAAATATTTATTGGGCGGGTTTTCCATAAAATCATCCTGCTCGATGTAAATCTCGCGCGAGAACGGAATTTGGCGGCTGCCCATCTCTGGATTTTCCGTGTTGTTTTCCGCTTCGAGCCATTCCACTTGACCTTCCGGATAGTTGGTGATAACCACCTTGAGCGGCTTCAGCACAGCCATCGTACGCGGTGCCTTCAGCTTCAGATCTTCACGAACGAAATGCTCTAGCATTTGCAGATCGATCAGTCCTTGGCTTTTGGAAATGCCCGTTTCGAAAACAAAGCTGCGGATTGCTTCCGGCGTGTAGCCGCGGCGGCGAAGTCCGGAAACCGTTGGCATGCGCGGATCATCCCATCCGTCGACGATATTTTCTTCCACAAGCAGTTTCAGCTTCCGCTTGCTGGTGAGCGTCTGCGCTACATTCAAGCGTCCAAACTCATATTGATGCGGCGTGCTTTCCATCCCGGTTTCCGCAATGACCCAATCGTAGAATGGGCGTTGATCCTCAAACTCCAGCGAGCAGAGGGAATGCGTTATACCTTCAATCGCATCCTCTAGCGGATGGGCAAAAGCATACATCGGATAAATGCACCATTTGTCCCCTGTATTGTGGTGGATCACATGGGCAATTCGGTAAATGACTGGGTCGCGCAAATTAATATTCGGCGAGGACATGTCGATTTTGGCGCGGAGCACCTTTTCACCGTCCTTGAATTCGCCTGCGCGCATTTTGCGGAATAGCTCCAGGTTCTCCTCTGCACTGCGGTCGCGGTACGGGCTGTTTTGTCCCGGCTCGGTCAACGTTCCACGCGTTTCGCGGATTTGATCGGCGCTTTGGTCATCTACGTAGGCTTTTCCTTTTTGGATCAGCATTTCAGCGCGCTTGTACATCTCTTCGAAATAATCCGAAGCAAAGCGTTTTTCGGCCCATTCATAACCGAGCCACTTAACGTCTTCCTCAATGGAATTAACGAATTCCACGTCTTCCTTCATTGGATTTGTATCGTCAAAGCGGAGGTTAGTTGAACCGCCGAATTCCTGCGCAAGTGCAAAGTTAATCCAGATGGCCTTAGCATGTCCAATATGCAAGTAACCGTTAGGCTCCGGTGGAAAGCGAGTAATCACTTTCTGGACCTTACCGGACTCCAGGTCATCTGTAATTACGTTTTTAATAAAGTTGGAGGGAGTGCTTAGTTTCTCCACAGTAATCAACCTTTCATCCTGAATTGTTCCGCCGCTCTACATCTAATCTGTATAAGCGTGTTTCATTTAAATATACCTTTAATGACCGGATAGTTCAATGATAGGGCTTTTTCAGCTTTGACTGAGGCTTTGGATTAGGGTAGCATGGTAACGATAACCAGAAAGGGGCAGCAACCGCATTCTTCCATCCTCCATAGAAAGAAGGTCTGAAATTATATGTTTACATACCCTCTGGACGATCATATCGAACTGAAACCGCTGGCTCTGCAGCACGCTAAGCCCTTATTTCTATTGACCAACGATTCACGTGACACGCTCCGCGAATGGCTTCCTTGGGTCGATGCCATTACGGAGGTGGAGCATACAGCGAACTTCGTGAAAAATGCCATTAAGCATGGAGCCGAAAACGGGGCCATTACCGCAGGCATTTGGGTACATGGGGAAATCGCAGGCATCATCAGTTTCCACGAAATCAATTGGCATAACCGCTCGGTTAGTATCGGCTACTGGCTTGGCAAAGATTTTGTCGGCCATGGTATAATGAGCAGCGCCTGCCGCGCTTTCGTCGATTACGCACTGATGGATATGGATCTGCACCGGGTCGAAATCCGCTGTGCCACGAGCAACCAACGCAGCCGGGCCATTCCGGAAAGACTCGGTTTCGTTCTGGAGGGTGTCGTTCGTGAAGCCGAGCGGCTCCATCATGGTTATGTTAACCATGCGGTTTACGGCATGCTGCAAAGCGAGTGGAAACTGCTGCGATAAACCGGAATATAAAAACCGCCCTTACCGGATCGGACCATCCAGCGGGCGGTTTTTTATGTATATTTACATAAGATTCCTTGACGGCATGCTTGCTGGAAATTTGAAACAGAGAAAGCACGGTTGGCTAACCAGCCGCTACAGCGCCTCGACCAATCCGCCGTCGACCACGAGCGTGCTGCCTGTAATATAAGTGTTGGCTCCGGACACCAAGAAAACGACCGTTTTGGCGAATTCCTCTGGTTCTCCATAACGCCCGAGCGGTATCTCTGCTTGAAACTGCTCTTTGATCTGTTCGGCCGGAACTCCTTTCTCCCTGGCCTTGATCTCGTCCAATTGCTTGATGCGGTCCGTGGCAATGCGCCCCGGAGCTACGCTATTTACGAGAATGCCGTATTGGGCCAGCTCCTGCGACAACGTTTTGCTCATGCCCGCCACACCCGTCCGGAACGTATTGGACATAATAAGCCCTGGAATCGGCTGTTTAATGGAGCTGGACGTCACATTGACGATATGACCCCCGTTTTCCTTCATGTGCGGCAGCGCGCAGCGAATGGTGCGTACATAGCTGAGCAGAGTGAGACGGAAGGCATTATCCCAATCCTCGTCTGTAAAGGATTCAAAGGTACCTGAAGGCGGCCCGCCTCCATTATTGACCAAAATATCGATGCGCCCGAACGTATCGGCTGTATACCGGATCAGCCCTTCCACTTCATGTGGAATCGTAATGTCAGCCGCATAGTATTCGACTTTTCCGCCGCCCAGCATTTTCAACTCCTGCTGCACCGCCTCGAGCTTATCGTCATTGCGGCTGCTGATCATCACATCCGCCCCCTCCTTGATAAGCTCTGCGGCAATCGCCTTGCCGAGTCCCTGACTTGAAGCAATAACCAGCGCTTTTTTACCTTGAAGCTGTAAATCCATAATACAACCTCTTTTCCACGAAAATGTTATAAGGATGTTGCAACTCCTCTTATATGAAAATAGCCCTTCTTTTTTCAAAAGATCAATCCTACTGAACTGGGCCAAGATAAATAACACATACGGTTCAGGGTGCAAAATAACCCCACAAAACTAAGGACCTCCACTCCGTGAAAGTCCATCTATTTAGGCGCGATCAAGAAAATAACAGCCATTTTCTTGATCGCACCCTACTCTATTCATTTAAGCATATATCTGTTAACCAAAAATATCAAATTGAGGCTATTTATCCAGGAAGCAAGCCATCCAAATCGCATCCACATACCTGTCCTCGATCCAGAACTCCCGAATCAGACGCCCCTCCTCTACAAACCCGCATTTGCGGTAAAAAGCGATGGCGCTCGTGTTGATTGAAAGAACGCGCAACCTCAGCTTAAGCTTTCCCTGGTTGGCGGCCCAGATCTTGGTCTCTTCGATCAATCTGGCACCGATCCCTTCCCGCTGATAGGCAGGATGCACGGCAATATCAATCTCGTATACATGACCGTTACCCGCAAGTCCAGTCGGATGGCGGAAACCGATATAGCCGCATACGACCCCGTCGCACTCTGCTACAAGCTGCGAAGCCGGAGGGCAGTGCTTAAGGAAATCCTCTCTGGATGGCCAGTACAGCGGCTCGGGGGCTGTCCGCTCTGTCCATACCAGTGCATCAATGTCCATTAGTGCCTGGGCATCCTTCATTTGAGAGAGCCGGATAATAAGTGTCTGTTGATGAAGATTCATGGTTTAGCACCTCATTTTCCAGGTCAAAAATTGCAAGATCTTTTAATAAAAACTTGCCAAATGTCTGTTGTTCTTTGATTAGCCCCCAATCGACTCGCTTAACGAACGTTCCGCCGCTCTATTGTGCAGCGAGTGAATGACGAACGAAGCGACGGCCATGATCGCAATCGCAATAGACAGCCAGGTCACCGGAACCAGGCCGCCATGGTCATATAGTATACCCATGAAATAAGGGCCAATCATGCGACCAAATGCCGCCATACCGCCTGCCACCCCGATATAGAATGGAGCGGTCTTGTACGCATGATCCGATATAAACGCAGGTACAGCCGGAGATACGAGCATTTCCCCCAAAGTGGCAAGCACCATGGCGAATAAGAGCCCGGCATAACCCGGCAGCAGTAAAATAACGACATAGGCTAACAAATAAAAGATGCCGCTGGCCGTCATTTGCGCCGACGATTCCTTGGCAAACTTGCGTTTGATCCAGGTGGTTACCGGCTGGGCTGCAAAAATCAGTATCCCGTTTAATGTCCACAAGAAGCCGTAAGCACGCTTTGGCAATCCTTCGGAGATGATATGCGGTGAAACCCCTGTATTCCATATCGAGTTGCCGAGCCATAAAAACATAGAGCCCAAACCCAGATATAGATATATTCGCGTATTTCCAAGAAGTGCAGGAATGCTCTCCTTTGCCCCGGTTTTGGATTTCCTCTCCAGATGCACGGGACCCTCCTGCTTGTCCAACTGATTCAAATAATTCAGGAAGAACAGAGCAAATACGGCGGAGGTGACCCCATTCAGCACAAAGGTCAAATGATAGGACACATCCGCAAGGAAACCGCTCAGCGCCGTTCCCAGCGCCACTCCGATGTTGTTGGCCACATAAATCACATTAAACAGTTCGCCGCGCCTGTCGGCAAAACGGAAGCCGACGAAGGCCTGAATGGCAGGCATCGAAACGGCATTGCAGAGCCCGATAAAACCCATTATGATCATATAAACAACCCAATATGAGCTAATAAAAGGCAGAGAGAACAGTCCGAGCGCACATAAAGCAAGCGATCCTACGATCAGTCTTTTAACACCTACACGATGGTACAGCGCCCCTCCCAGCAGTTGTCCAATAATGCCGCCGAAAGCCTGGATCATGACCACTAGCCCGGCGTCCGTCATACTCCTTCCCAGCTCGTCGAATATATACATCGTAGTCAGCGGCCACATCAGCGATCCACCCGCGGAATTGATCAGGCTGGCCGCTAGAAATATCTTGACTTCCTTCGGGTAGGACTCCAAAAATTTCATATATTTTTTCTCCTGTTAGCAAAATCCGTGAGATTTACAAAAATCCATCATAATTCAAATCCCGGCAATAACGCTCACTGTCTCTTTACTTGGGCAACTGTGGAAAAGAAAGTCGCCCCGCCACCCATATCCGCCAGCCGGCCTTCAGTCAAGGCATTGGCCCGCTGCTTGCGGCCCTGGCTATCCCACCATAATCCTTGGCTGACGACGGTTCCTGGGAGCATCTTATCGGTAACAAGCGCCTTCAGTTCCAGCTCTCCGCGCTGGTTGTATATCACCACGCTGTCGCCGTCGCTGATTCCACGTTCAGCCGCATCTTGCGGATGGATTTGAAGCTGAGGCTCCTTCTCCATCCGCTGGTGTTTCTCCACATTGGCAAATGTAGAGTTCAAAAAATTATGGTTCGGTGGCGAAATAAACATAAGCGGATAAGGATCATCTTTACCGGGACGGCAGTTCCCGTCATAACCCTCCTGCAGCGGGACATAATCCGGAAGCGGAGGCAGTCCTGCCGCTCTCATGGTCTCCGAATACAATTCGATTTTGCCAGACGGTGTTGGCAGTCGGTCCAGATAGGATGCTTGTGGCGTCATATCCAGTTTCACAAAGCGCTTTTCCTTCAGAGCATCCAGCGTCACCCCGTTAAGATATGGGTTTTCTGGATAACTCAAGGCCCCGGCGATCATCTCTTCCTCTGTTTCCGTAAAAGCTTCCTCATGAAGTCCCATGGCACGGCCGAGCATCGAGAACAGCTCGACGTTGCCTTTGGCTTCACCGATTTTATCTATCACTGGCTCCTGCAGCTGTACATAATGATGCCAATACGATGCATACAGATCGGTCGTCTCGAACGATGAAGCCGCAGGCAGCACGATATCCGCGTATTTGGCCGTATCGGTCATAAACAGATCATGCACTACTGTAAACAGGTCCTCCCGCGCAAAACCTGCCTGGACCCGCTCCGTATCCGGCGCGACGACAAGAGGATTGCTGCAATACACGAACACGGCTTTAATCGGCTGCTCCTGCATATGCAGCGCTTCTCCGATCCGGTTCATATTGATCGAGCGAGCCTCGGGGTTTGGCCGCAATTCCGGCCGTTCCAAGGAGTCGCTGTTCATGGCGCCATAACCGCCATTCGTTTTAACCGCCCCGCCGCCTTTCTTTAGCCATTGGCCTGTTAAAGCCGGAAGGCAGGCGATGCTGCGCACGTTCATACCGCCGTTGTCATGATGCTGCAGCCCGTTGCCAATCGCGATATAAGAAACGGAAGCTTCTCCATACATGTGCGCGAGCTTCTCGATATCTTCCTCCAGCACACCTGTAATAGCCGCAACGTGGGCAGGTGTATAGCTTTTCACATGCTCGCGAAGCTCCTCATGGCCTACGGTATAGCGCTGCAGGAATGACTCATCCGTCAAGCCGTCGCGGAATAGAACATGCATTACGCCAAGCGCAAGCGCCGCATCCGTTCCGGGATAGAGCGGGATAAACCAGTCGGCCCACTGGGCTGTACGGTTTCTATGCACATCGATGACAACCACCTTCGCGCCGCGTTTCCGGGCTTTCTCGGTAATGACCACCTGATGCATGTTCGTGCTGACCAAATTCCCGCCCCAGACGACGATCAAATCCGCATATTCCGTATCTTCTGGCGAGGTGCCTCCCTTAAACCCCATCGTATATTTCCAGCCAGCGTTTCCGGCGGCATTACAGATCTTCTGATCCAGCTTGCTTGCGCCAAGCGCATTGAAGAATCGACGGTCCATGCCGTCTACGCTGAGAATCCCCATATTGCCGTAAAAGCTGTAGGGTAATATGGATTCCGGTCCATACTCCGCGATGAGCTCACGGTACCGCCCCGCAATCTCATGAACAGCTTCATCCCATGAAATGCGGGCAAATTGCCCTGATCCTTTGGGCCCCGTCCGTTTCAACGGATAAAGAATCCGCTCCTTATGGTAGATCCGCTCGGTCATATTGCGGACTTTATTGCAGATAGCTCCCTGCGTCACCGGATGCTCCGGATTGCCGGTTACCTTTACGATCTTTCCCTCTTCCTTATGCAGCAGCAGGCCGCATGTATCAGGACAATCTAACGGACAAACCGCCGGAAACACGCCATTTTTCTCTTCAATCATTCCCGCTTCACTCTCCCCAGATCATATCCAAAAACTACCGTTCTCTACTTTTATCTTAATCGGCAGATGGAAAATGCGCAAAAGAAATTCGACTTATACTGTTCCATTCTTCAGCCATCAGGGTAATCACTCCACAAGAACATATAGCGTGGAGCGATCGTTCGTTCCACCAGCTAAGCCATACCACGCGAAATTGTTTTTCTTGTCAGGCATACCATTTGACCGCAAAATAACCCCACAAATAGTATCGGAAAGAAGTCCGGGTGCCTCTCAAAGAGGGGCGCTTTTGCAGAGCAAAAGTACTGAAAGTATCGGAAAGAAGTCCGGGTGCCTCTCAAAGAGGGGCGCTTTTGCGGAGCAAAAGTACGGAGTGGAGCCTATGCTTCGATGCTTATTCCAAATAGCTTTGCGGGGACCTCAAAAAGAATTAAAAAAACAGCCGCTCCCCTATTCGGTAACGACTGTTTCTTGTGATGTCTCATATTTCGTTATGCATGCTTGCGGTATGTTCCGGCCGTATGCTCATCAGTTTGCTGATCCGCTGAGGGAGCGCCTCCCGTGTTCCGCAAATAAGCTATCCAGTAAGCACCAGCGACAAACACCGCACCGCCGACTATATTCCCGAGCAG
>JAIRVF010000062.1 GCA_031254035.1 Paenibacillus sp. | reverse complement strand
TTTGAAATATATGGCGGCAATCGGGATTAAATGGAAATAAAGGAGAAACTGGAAAGCTGGAGAAGTTACACGACTTAAAAGTTGGAGTTGCAATTTTCCAGGGGGGCCATTTTTGTTTCTCGAACCATCTCGAACCTGTTTTGACAATCTTCCCAGTAAACAGTAAATTATCGGAAATTGACGAGGAACGTTCCCAATTTTTAAAAAAATAATAACAGGTACCTTGCAATAATCAGTACCTGGTGGTATATTATGGATATCCAGCTACTACATATTGCACAGTACTAAATAAAGTGTGGTGGAGATATTGAATATTCAGTTCAAGAAGGGTGTATTAGAGCTTTGCGTTCTTGTCTTAACGGCTAAGAAAGATCGCTATGGATATGAGCTAGTCGAAAAAATATCGCAGAAATTTGAAATCGCAGAAGGTACGATCTACCCGTTATTAAGAAGACTGGCGGCGGAAGGATTGTTTTCAACCTATTTATTCGAGTCGGATGAGGGACCTCCTCGGAAGTATTATAAGATTACGGATGAAGGAAAGAAAGTCATGAATGAAATGGTAGCAGAATGGAGCAAATTTGTTAAAGGAGTTCAGGAGATGATCGAGGAGGGATCAGAATGAATAAAGAAGCTTATTTGAATGAGCTTATTCTATATTTAAAGCCGCTTCCTCCTGATGAACAAGCGGATATCATTGTCGATCTCAGAGAGCACTTTGAACTCGCGGAGTTCAACGGACGATCCGAGGAAGAAGTGATCGCAAAGATAGGCAATCCGAGGCTTGTCGCGCGTGAAGCGCTTGCTCAGTACCAGATTCGGAAGGCGGGGAAATCCCCCTCGCTTTCCGGTGTAATTAAAGCAGTGATCGCGACAATGAGTTTAGGATTGTTCAACCTAATTATTGTCTTGCTGCCGTTCGCGGCCTCTTTAGCTTTGCTTGCCGGAGTGTTCGGCTTTGCCCTCTTTTTAATCGTATCACCTATCCTCCTAAGTATCCAACACCAATCGATCACGATCCTCATCAATGAGTTTTTTCTTATGGCAGGTTTAGTCGGTGCAGGTCTGCTGCTTTTCGTCGGGGCCGTCAAATTTACCCGTTTATACTACGGTCTTGTGCTTCGCTATTTAAGATATTGCCTAAAAGTAATTAAGAGGATGTGATTCAAGTTGAGTAATAGGCTGCGTAATTTAACAAGATTGGCCGTTGTGCTGATTGCAGTCGCAATTATTGGAAACGTATTGTTGTACGTTCTGGGTAACTCACCTTTTAACGTACATGATCTGTCCATCGAACGAAAAATTGGGTCAAATCAGGTGCGAGGGGTCTTGATCCGTACACAAATAGGCAAGGTAGACGTGGTTCCGATTGAGGGAAATGAAATCCGGGCAACGCTGGAGGGAAAGACGACGAAGAAATGGATGAAGGATTACCAATTAGTCGTGGAGGAGGATCAAGGCCTTGCCCGAATTGAAGCTGTACAAGAAAGTAAATTCCGCTTTTTTGATTTCTATACGGACTTCAAGCTGACTGTAGGAATTCCTGACGCAAAATTGAATCAACTGCAGGTAGAAACCGACTCGGGAAATATTCACATAGGCTCAGTTGATGCCAGTGAATATTTAGCGAAAAGCGATAGCGGTACTATTAAGCTGGACATCAAAAAAGGACTCATTCATGCGAAAACAGACACAGGAGAAATCGTTGTCGCACTCGACCACATCGATCATGACATCCTTGCTGCAACCGATAGTGGAGACATCACTGTGCAAACTGCCCAAGCACCTAATGCGCTTCATACCAAACTCACAACGGACTCCGGGAAAGTCAATGTGTCCTTGCCTGATTACCGCGATGGAATGATTGGAGAAGGCGGGCCGCTGGTAAACCTTTCTTCCGACACCGGCAACTTGACGATTAAGCAAAGTGAATATTGAAATCCAAGTTTATAGGGGAGGTTTCTTTATGATAACAGCAAATAAAGTCATTTTGATCAATACGGTCGATTTATGCAAAACCTACTCAACAGGAACAGATCAGTTCCAAGCGGCAAAAAGTGTTAATCTGGAGCTCTATAAAGGGGATTTCACGGTCATTATGGGCAGTTCGGGCTCTGGAAAATCAACATTGTTATACCTTCTCAGCGGCTTGGATACGGTCACTTCCGGAGAGATTTATTTTAAAGGGCAGCGGATTGACGAATACTCGGAGAAAGATATCTCGGATTTTCGGTCCAACAAAATCGGCTATGTTTATCAATCCATCAACTTAATTCCGGATTTTACTCTGCTTGAAAATGTAGCCTTCCCGGGATATGTGGCCGGCCGCGGCAAAAGCGATGTTAACAAAGAGGCATTGAAGCTGCTGGTGAGGATGGGAATCGGGGATCAAGCGAATCGTCTTCCTTCTCAGGTGTCCGGAGGCCAACAGCAAAGAGCGGCCATTGCCAGGGCATTAATCAACTCGCCTGAAGTCATTTTTGCCGATGAGCCGACGGGAGCGCTAAGCCAGGAACAAGGTACGATAATTCTAGACATATTGACCGAGATGAACCGGAACTCTCAATCCATCGTAATGGTAACGCATGATATTAAGGCAGCCTGCAGGGCCGATCGGCTCATCCTCGTGAAAGATGGAGGCATCGATGGAATTTTGGATCTTAGCAAATATTCGCCAGGAGAGTTGAAAGCAAGAGAAAACCAAATATTCAAGTTCATGTCAGGGAAGGGGGAGGCATGAATGTATGCTGTATGGAAGCTGTCCTGGAAGAACCTGAAAAACAAAAAAGTTCAAAACAGCTTTATTGCGATCATTATCATGCTCGCTGCCCTGCTCCTTTCAACAGCTATATTCGTCATTACCAATACGAACCGCGTATATGAGAATATGCACGGCGAGGTGAATGGCGCCCACCAAATTTTACAAATGGAAAACAGTATTTATGATCCCGTGCGGGTCCAGCAGTGGTGGGCAAAACAGGATGGGGTCACCACTTCAGAACTGATGCGGTATCGCTATCTGTCAAGTATGTCTCATGGCGGAGAGGAAATACCGAATGTCGACTTGTTTATGATGGATACACCGAACGGTCCTTTTCCTGTCGATAAGCTGCTGTTTGTACAGGGGGAAGAGAGACAAACACCGGAGCCGGGTACAGCCTGGATTCCTACGTCTATTGCATATTCCAACCATATTCAAGTCGGAGATCAGGTTGAATTTAAAACTGATCAGGGAGTCTTTCAATTAAAGGTTGCTGCAGTTGTCGTGGACATCTCTTATTGTTCTCCGTTTGCGACCAGCGGGAGAATATGGCTAAGCCATCAGGATTATGGCGCCAACCTGTCTACTTTGCAGGGCAATGATCATTATATGGTGGGTCTGAGATTTGATGATTACAGTCATAATAGGGCCTACTGGGAAAAATTTGAGCAGTTCTTAGGAACTCCTTATCTGGAATCTGTAAAAGATTTTGAGAGCTTATCCTCTTATTACATGATCGCGAATCAAGTCATCGGTTTTGTCATGATTTTTCTTGCTGTAGTCATGATTTCTGTCGCTCTCTACACATTGGGTTTTACGATCTCCGATGCGATTCTCTCAAGCTACAGAACGATAGGCATCATCAAGTCCGTTGGTTTATCCTCGCGTAATGTGATTATGGCATATGTAACGCAATATACGCTCTTGGCAGTTGTCTCGGTCATCCCGGGGATTTGGGTCAGCCATATTTTTGCGGGTAAGCTTGTCGACAGTTCTATGGCCAATCTCAGAACAGGAGCATCCCAAATGAATTCCTCCTATTCTATGGGGATTTGGTTGGGAGTTCTGGTGATCGCTGTTATATTCCTCTCTGCGCTAATCTTCTCCTATAAAGCGCGCAGTGTTGAGCCGGCACAAGCCGTTCGTTACGGTATGTCGGAGAAGCAGTATTCTCAAAAGTCGGGACGCAAAAAAAGGCTGTTTCAACTCGGCACCCTTCCGACATCATTGGTTATCGGTCTAAAAGGGGTCACCAAAAATATCCGCGGTTCCGTGCTGATCATAATTATTTCAGCCTTGTCTACTGCTGTGCTCGTATTTGGTTTCTTGTTCGTGTACAGCATATCTTCTATCCATGGAACTATTGCGAAGTGGGGATATGATTCAGCTGACTTATCGGTAAGAATCGATAATCCGGATAAATTGACCTATGAACAGTTTCATAAAGAAGTTTTATTAGATCCAAGGGTGAAGAATTATTCCCGTTATGGGGATGCCAATGCTGTGTTGCCAATCAACGGTGAACTTGCGGCCGAGAGGAAACAGGACACAATGGGTGTTTTGCTGACAGTGGCTGAAGGGGATTTTGATGAAATTGGCTATGAAAATGTGAAGGGCCGGAACCCTGTTTCTGACAGTGAAATCTCGATCGGAGTAAATATTTCCAGGAGCCTTGGTGTAGACGTAGGAGATCGGCTGGATATTTACATTGAAGGGGAAAAGCGTACGCTTACTGTTACCGGGGTTTATCAGGCCATTGCGAATATGGCCTATACGGGGCGAATTACCGCTGACGCAGTCAGAGCAGTCAATCCCGACTATGGGGCCTCAATGAATACGATGTTTATCAATCTTCAAAATGGTACATCGGTCGACCAATTTGTGAACGAACTGCACCAAAAGTACGGCAGCTCAATCTGGACAGCAAGTCAGGCCACTTTGGTTGACGAGGTATTCTCACAAGCCTTTACCATTATCGTACTGCCGATGTCCGTTATGGCCATGCTGTTTATCGTGATTACGTTTGTTATTATCTACAGCATTTGCCGTATAAACATGAAGAAAGAGAGTCGAACTTACGGCATCTATAAATCGGTAGGCATGACATCAAGGCAGATTCGCTTATCGGAAACTACAGGGATTTTGGTCTTATCGGCGATTGGGTCTTTAGTCGGAGTCCCTCTCGGATTGACGGGCCTTCCTCCTTTACTGAATTTCATTTTGACCAATTACGGGATTGTCAAAGTTCCGCTCGTGATGAATGGAGGGGGCATAGCGATCATGATACCATTAAGTATTGCAGCCGCATGCCTGGGTTCATGGTTCGCATCCAAGTCCGTTCAAACCACGTCACCGCGACTTCTAACAATTGAATAGCTGCATGGCCTCCGGTCCGTTCCGGAGGCCTTTTTTCACTTTCATGGCAGTGCGTCGTTAACAAAACGTTAACAAAAATAATACATATATTGGATTGACAGCAAAAATATTTATATGTATAGTTTAACTGCATAAAAGACTTTAATTATCTAAATTTGGTATTATATTATTGTATTATGAAATAATAGGTAGTTTTATGGCGAGTCTTGCAACGTGGACTCTTTTACAAAAAATAAAAACAGGAGCGAGGTCTGCCCATGATGAATACGGCTTTTTTGTTTCCGGGGCAAGGTTCCCAATATGTTGGTATGGGAAGAAAACTGTATGACCAATTCGCTACAGCGAGGCATATGTTCGAAGAAGCAAATGATGCCTTAGGCTTCGATCTTGCCAAACTATGCTTTGAGGGAAGTCACTTGGAGCTTATGAAAACAATGAATACGCAACCTGCCATATTGGCTGTAAGTGTCATTGCCTTTGAAATAGGGAGGCAAGAACTGGGGTGGGACCCTTATTTGATGGCCGGACACAGTCTTGGTGAGTATTCGGCGCTTGTATGTAGCGGTGTGTTTTCTTTTCGTGAAGGGCTCCGTATCGTCAGGAAACGTGGAATGTTGATGCAAGACGCGGTTTCTGCGGGTCTTGGTGCTATGGCAGCTGTGACAAACGTCCCAAGAGATCAGTTGGAGCAATGGTGCCATTTGACCGTAGCAGAAAATGCACAGGTTGTTATCGCCTGTTATAACTCGCTGAACCAGCACGTCATTGCGGGTCATCAAGAGGCAGTCGCTGCTGTAGCGGAGCACATTCAGGGAATAATTCCTCACGCTGGTCTGAAATATTTAAACGTCAGCGCTCCTTTCCATAGCCCCCTGATGCATGGAGCAGCAGATAAGCTCGCAGCTGACTTGATGGAGTATGAAACCCGAGATGGGCAATGCCCGGTCATATCCAACGTAACTGCAAGGCCGTATGGGCCGCAAGAATTGATTCCTCTTCTTTACCGTCAAATGACTCATCCGGTTCGCTGGCTGGACACGATGGAATTCCTATTCCATCAGGGAGTCAACCGCACCGTGGAGGTTGGGCCTCGTCAAGTGCTGACTCAACTAATGAACGATACCTATTCTACTATACAAACACACCACTTTGATCATCCTCAAGAACTAGAGCATTTACACACCATTTTTGCTGCAGGACATTATAGCCGTGAAACCATCGCCGCCAGCATTCAAGAGGCTCTGATGGCAGCCGTCATTGCCCGGAACCGAAGTGAGGACATGACGGAGTATAATAATGGCGTCATCCTACCAATTCAACAAATCAGAGAGCTAGTACAACAAATTCGACAAGATCGAATTTTGAATATGACTTCAACGCTGCATCGGATAAGGGATCTGCTGCAGATCGTACTGACCGCCAAACAATTATCACCGAATGAACAGATGAAGATCGTTCGTAAATTACCGACAAGTAAGAACGTCGTAACCGCTATTAATGGATAATCATTTTTTTTGGGGGGGGAGAATGTGTACACGAAGCAATTTACTAGTCTGGTTGAAGTAATAAAAGAAAGAGGGAAATCGGGAAATACAGGCATTACTTTTATTAATAGTGATGATCAAGAGGTTCGAATGACCTATAAAGAGCTGTACGAAGAGTCATGTGGGTTCCTTGGTTATCTTCAAAAGCAGGGAGTTGTTCAGGGGCAGGAAGTTGTTTTTCAAATCGAAGATAATCGTTCCTTTGTCATTTCTTTTTGGGCGTGCATCTTGGGCGGCATGATTCCGGTGCCTGTTAGTACGGGGAACAATGACGAGCATAAGAGCAAGGTGTTCAGAATCTGGGGGGTCCTGCATCATCCCTATCTCGTTACGGAATCGAAAATACTTCAGGATTTGGAAAAACTACCGAATAAGAGTGGACAACCTCAGTTATTCGAGATGATTCGAGACAAGATTACGCTTGTCGATCATGAAAAGGCATTTTCGCGAGAGTATTCTCCACAAATTCACAATTCCCATGCTGAAGACATTGCCTTTATCCAGTTTTCTTCGGGTTCCACGGGAGATCCCAAAGGAGTGATGCTGACACACAAGAACCTGATCCATAACGTCTGCGGAATTCTTAACACCTCTCAAGTTACTGCGGAGGATTCCTACTTACAATGGATGCCCCTAACACATGATATGGGGTTGATCTGTAATCATATATCACCTCTGATGGCAAATTTGAATCAATATATCATACCTACGTCCTTATTTATAAGACAACCTTTATTGTGGATTAAAAAGGCGAGCGAGCATCAGGTCAGTGTGATTTCCTCCCCGAATTTTGGTTATAAATACTTCCTTCAATTTTTTAAAGCGGAAAAGGCCAGCGGCTGGGATTTGTCGCATATTCGGATTATCTATAACGGTGCGGAGCCGATCTCCACAGATTTGTGCAACTCCTTCTTGGATACCCTCGCACCATATGGGTTGAATCGGACTGCGATGTGCACCGTTTATGGGCTGGCCGAAGCTTCAGTGGGTGTTGCCCAGCCTCTTGTAGAAAATGAATTTGTGACTACATATGTAGATCGTGAACATCTAAATATCGGAAATTCAGTCGTTGAAGTAGACAAAGAATACCCGAGCGCCCTATCGTTCGTAGAGGTTGGTTATGCGGTTGATTACTGCCAGATCCGGATTTGTGACGATGAGGATGTCGAGCTGAGTGATAGGACCATCGGTCATATACATATTAAAGGGCTGAACGTTACTCAGGGATATTATAACAATCGGGAGGCAACCGAGAAACTTTTGGCAGGTGACGGTTGGGTGCGGACAGGAGATCTCGGTTTCTTGAGAAACGGTCAATTGGTCATCACAGGACGGGCAAAGGATATTATTTTTGTGAACGGGCAGAACGTATACCCTCACGACCTGGAGCGAATTGCGGAGGAAATCGATGGTGTGGAACTCGGCAGGGTTGCTGTGTGCGGGGTCTACAATGCGGAGTTGAAGAAAGAAGAAATTGTTGTATTTATCGTATCGAAGAGAAAACTGGAGAAATTTTATCCGATCTTGGTTGAAGTGAAGCGGCTTTTGAACAAAAGGGGGGGCTGGGAAATTGCAGATGTCATACCTCTTAAACGAATGCCGAAAACGACCAGCGGCAAGGTGCAGCGCTATATACTCGCCCAGAAGTATAAAGAAGGCGAGTTTGCCGAGGTTTCGCTAGAAATGAATAATATTGCCCTTAAAGCCGAAGCGGAGAAACGAGCAGAGTCAAGTGGTACGGGGGCTACGCAAACAGAGATCGCACGGGAAATTCAACGAATTTGCAGCGAGGTTCTGATGAAAGACGGGATCAGCATCTGGGACAGCTATTTCGAGATGGGGGCAAACTCACTTCATTTAGCCCAAATTGCCGATCGCATAGAGCAGAAGTTTTCGGTCAAATTGGAGGTTTCCGATCTATTCGCATATTCGTCCATTGGAGAACTTTCTAAATATCTAATCGCTGAAACAAACCTAAATAGCTATATGGAGCTGAACGAAAAGGAAGACCCGCAAAACGAAAAAGATATCGCCATTATCGGGATGTCCGTTTATCTGCCGGGCGCCTCAAACCTTGGGCAATACTGGGACAACCTGGCGTGCGGTCGCGATTTAATCGGTGAATTTGATTCAACGAGACGGGAAGATGCCAAGGATTATTTGTCAGTCATAGGTTTGGACAGACGGGAGTCCGACTTCAAGGCCGGAGGCTACCTGGACGAGATCGATAAATTTGATTATGCGTTTTTCAAATTGTCGCCCAATGAAGCTAAATTAATGGATCCGAATCAGCGCTTATTTACGCAGCAGGTTTGGCAGACGCTGGAGGACGCAGGTTATGCGGGGGATCGGCTGCGCGGACGGAAAGTGGGAGTTTATGCTGGCTTCTCTAAGGTTGGATATGATTATGAACGTCTGATTTCCAAGCATGATCCAGACAAAATATCGAATTATATTGTCGGAAATCTACCATCGGTTCTGGCCAGCCGTATCGCATATTTTCTCGATTTGAAAGGACCTGCCGTGACGATCGATACAGCATGTTCCTCTTCCCTGGTCGCGGTTCATATGGCGTGTCAGGCGATTCGAAATGGCGAATGTGAAATGGCGCTTGCCGGTGGTGTTCGAACATCGCTGCTGCCTCTGTCTCTAGGCTTGGATATGGAATCAGGTGATGGGCATACCCGTGCCTTTGATTCGTCTTCGGACGGCACAGGCGTAAGCGAAGGGGTAGCGGCAGTATTGCTAAAACCGCTTCGTCAAGCGCTTCAGGACGGAGATCATGTGTATGCAGTCATTAAGGGAAGCGCAATGAATCAAGATGGAGCAACAGTGGGAATTACGGCACCCAACCCGATTTCTCAGACGGAAGTGATTCGGTCGGCATGGAAGGATGCGGGGGTGGATCCGAAAACACTTGCTTTTATTGAAGCTCATGGAACGGGGACAAAGCTGGGGGATCCTGTTGAATTTTCCGCGCTGACGAAAGCTTTTGCCGGTTATACGGATAAGAAGCAATTTTGTGCGCTCGGTTCTGTTAAGGCAAACATTGGACATACCTTTGAAGCTTCGGGGATCGCAAGTCTGATCAAGTCGGCACTTATGCTGAAGCATCGGAAAAATCCGCCGTTGGTTCATTTCAGAGAGCCGAATGAAAGAATAGATTTGGAACATTCGCCTTTCTATATTAATACCGAGCTTGCTCCATTCGATGGTTCTCAACAGCCATTACGCTGTGGAATCAGTTCATTCGGCTTCAGCGGTACGAATTGTCATGTGGTTATGGAAGAATACATCGAACCGGTCTCGAGAACGCCAATTCATGATCATGACCAACCTCATATTTTTACTTTATCGGCCAAAAGTGAGGGGTCTCTTCAAGAGTTACTGCAAAGGTATATACGTCACTTGAACTCGTATTCGCAGCAATCCATAGCAGATATCTGCTATACGGCAAGCACGGGGCGGTCTCATCTTGAACATCGAATCGCCTTCGTTTGCGCGACGCAAGAGGAGTTGTCCGGCAAACTCATCAGGCTCGCTGCGGGCGAAGGGCAACAGGGAGTATTTAGAGGCGTATATCGGGTAGTTTCGGATTCAGGCCACGGCCGCAAGCAGGGAGAAATCACAGAGGAGGAAATATACCGAATCAGTGAAGAAGTGGGCCAAGCCATACTGGAAAATGGATCGTCTGAAGCAAAGAGCCGGGAACAGCTTGAACGCATATGTGAGTTGTATGTTCAGGGGGCACGCGTGGAATTTGATAAGCTTTATGCTAAGCAATCCGCCCAAAAAGTCCCTCTGCCATTATATCCCTTTGAGCGTAAACGCTGCTGGATTGAGATCGAACGCAGTAAAAGCCAAACAGTGGAGGAGTATTCAAAAACGAATTCAGGTGAGGTGCTTATGACAGTTGATGCAACTGAGACCTTATTGAATCAAGTAGAAAATACGATTAAGCAAATGGTAAGCGGCGCCTCAGGATTGGATGTGTCCGAAATTGACAGCCATGCCCACTTTCTTGAAATGGGGCTCGATTCTATTATGCTTGTCCGAATTCGAAAGGACATTGAAGAGGTCTTTCATTTGGATATTGCGATCGAACGCTTCTTTGATTCGATCACCAATGTACACAGCTTAATGGAGTTTATCATCCAAAATGCCGAGTTGCCTCAACCGGTCCAAACCGCAGCGAAGGTCCAGGAAACACCAATGGAAAAGCAAAAAGCGCAGCAGGAGGCAGGGGATCAGCAGCTTCAAGCAGCAGCGGCTGTTTCTATGGAAATGGAAAATTGGAGTTCATCAGCAATGGGGGATTCGGCAATAGAGCGTATTATGGCACGGCAAATTGAATTATTGGGTCTCCAGCAGCGTCAAGTCACCGATCTTCTTGGGCAACAATTGGAGCTGCTGAGCGGCCGCGGGATAAAGGAAAAGTTGACCGAAGGAATTGGGCAGAAACTTGGCGCGGAACCGGGATTCAAGCCCACTTTGCAGGCGGTACCGGTCCAAACGCCTCTGACGGTTCAAGCTACTAAAACCGGCAAAACTTCGCAGGATCCAAAGCCGTTCATCCCCTATCAGCCGATGGTCATAGGGGAAGACGGGAATTTTACGGAGCAGCAGAAGGCATATTTGGACCATTTTTTTTCGGAGTATATAAAACGTACTCGGGGATCTAAAGCCCATGCGGAAAGGACGCGCTATGTTCATGCCAACAACCGCAATGTTCCGGGATTCCGTTCATATTGGAAGGAAGCCATTTATCCAATCGTGGCCGAGCGTTCCTCCGGCTCGCGGATGTGGGATGTCGACGGTAATGAATATATCGACTTAACGATGGGATTCGGTGTGAACTTGTTCGGCCATAATCCGGATTTTATCGTATCGGAAATGAAGGCTCACGCCTCCTCATCACTTCCGCCATTAGGTCCGATGTCGGACCTGGCCGGCGAAGTAGCGCAGAGAATCAGCGGGATTACGGGAGTCGATCGCATCGCCTTCTATAATTCGGGGACAGAAGCCGTCATGGTTGCATTGCGGACGGCGAGGGCAGCAACGGGTCGCTCGAAAGTTGTCATCTTTTCGGGCTCGTATCACGGCACTTTTGACGGGATTTTGGGAGTGGCTAACCCGGAATCCAATGAGGACTCTGCACTTCCGATGGCACCCGGCATCCAAGAGAATTACGTACGGGACGACGTCATTTTGAACTACAATAATCCAGAATCCTTGGAATATATCCGCAAGCATGGACATGAGTTGGCCGCAGTGCTGGTGGAGCCTGTCCAGAGCCGTCGGCCGGATCTGCAACCTCGCAAATTTTTGCAGCAGCTCAGGGAAATTACAGCCGGATCAGGCACCGCCCTTATTTTCGATGAGGTCATTACCGGTTTCCGTATTGGTCTTGGCGGGGCACAAGCCTGGTTCGACGTACAGGCGGATTTGGTCGTATACGGCAAGGTGGTTGGCGGAGGCCTCCCGATCGGCATCGTAGCCGGGAAAGAGCACTTCATGGATCCGATTGACGGCGGGAAGTGGAATTTTGGTGATGCCTCCTATCCGGTGAAGGCAGCCCAAAAGACGTTTGTCGGGGGAACCTTCTGCACTCATCCGCTCACGATGCGTGTAGCATTAAAGACGATTGACCATCTAGAGTCACAAGGACCAGCATTGTACGATGAGTTGAATCGCAATACGGGGTACCTTGTACAGGAATTGAATTCCTTCTTCATGGAAAGAAATGTTCCGATTTACATGGTGAATTTTGGTTCTTTGTTCCGCTTCGTATCCTTCGGTGACATCGAGCTGCTCTTCTATCATTTGAATCACAAAGGAGTGTATGTGTGGGAAGGGCGCAACTGTTTCCTGTCCACCTCACATACAAAAGATGATTTAGATGCAGTCATCCAAATTGTAAAAGAGAGCGTCAGCGATTTGCAGCGCGGCGGCTTCCTGCCTGGCAATCCCGAGCCGCCGGACAAAGGTGGCGGAAGGAAAACAGTAAGTTTGTCCAACGAACAGAAGCAGCTGTGGATTTCCTCGGTATCAGGCGGACCTGCCTCCGCATCGCTCAATGAATCCGTTCTGCTCAAAATGAATGGTGTTCTGAATCTGGAGGCATTGGAGGAAGCGGTAAGTTTATTAATCCAGCGGCATGAAGCTTTGCGAACGATCATCGATGAGATCAGTGAGTATCAAGTGATTCTGCCGGATGTGCAAGCACCCATCACTGCCTGTGACCTTCGCGGTCCATCTTCAGAAGAGAGCCAGGCGGAGCTGGAGCGCTGGCTGGTCGCCGATGCCTCGAACGCATTCGATCTGAACTCCGGGCAGCCTTTATTTCGTATCACTGTCCTGCAAATGGCCAATGAGGTATTTATTCTTGCACTTACTTTCCATCATATCGTTGTTGATGGCTGGTCCATCGCCGTATTTGCGGGTGAGCTGGAAGAGGCGTATTCGGCGATTTGCCAGAGACGAGATCCCAAGCTGCTGCAGCCCGTTCAGTTTCGTGAATATTTGCAATGGCAGGAGCGGATGATGCACCAACCGGATGCTGGTAATGCCGCAGCTTTCTGGTCTGCGCAATTTGCCCGACCGGTTCCCATCCTGCAATTGCCTTCGCCGCACGGGCATCTGGCCCAAAAAACGTTTTGCGCAGGCAGGCATACTTTAATGCTGGACCGGGACGTAACGAAGCAATTGAGAGCGTTAAGCATCCGGAGCAAAAACAGCTTGTTTATCACCATGCTGGCGGCCTACGGTTTGTTTTTGCATCGTCTCTCCGGACAAAATCGCATGGTTGTGGGGATTCCTACGGCAGGCCAGTCCCATATGGGCGTGACCCATTTGATGGGGAACTGTGTAAACATGCTTCCGGTTTACACCGAAATCAAAGGCAATACATCGGCTGAAGATTACTTAAGCGCCGTGAAGACGGCAATGCAGCAATTGGATCAGCATCAGAACTGCTCACTCGCAAGCCTGGCGGAACGCATGCCGGGAGTGCACATACCAATCATAAATATATTGTTTAATATGGATCGGCCTGTTCGGAAATTGAACTTCAGTGGACTGGATTCAGAATTAATCTCATACCCTGTTCAGCATTTGCATTATGATTTGTTCATGAATGTGACAGAGATCAATCAGGAATTAATGCTTGATTTTGACTACAGCAGAGATTTAATTGAGCCGGAAGTCATGAAGGTTTGGGCTGAGGGGTATCGGAATATTTTACTCGCCATGATTCAAGATTGTTCATTACAGACATCCCATCTTTCGCTTGTTACGGATAAACAGGTTAAGGTTTTGAGCCAGTTTAGTATTGATCACGGCGGAAAGGCGATTCTCGATGGTTACAAAACCTCCGCTCCAGTAGGCGTTATAGGTGAACTGCATACGCCGGATTCCGGATCAGGCGCTATGGTGCCTTCGGGAAAACTGGCAATGATCATGCCGTCAGGAGAAATGAAATATTGTGGCGAGGCAGACCGGACGGCTGAGGTCAGGGGTTATCGCGTCAATTTATCTCTGTTGGAGGAGGCGCTGCTGCGGTTGCCCTGCTTGAGGCACGCTCAAGTTGCCGTCCGGCGGGTCGATGGATATCACTCGCCGGAGCTAGCGGTTTACATTGCCTCTCCGGTCCATCGGATCGACGTTTCGTTGGTGCGATCCGAGATGGCGGATCATCTGCCGGTATATGCGATCCCTTCTCATGTGGTCACGTTGGATTCGTTTGTTCTGCTGGAAGATGGGTCGATTGACGACAGCGCGCTGCCTGGATTGGATCAGCTTGCGCAGGATCAAGAACCACTTAATGAGATCGAGACAGGGATTGTCCGGATTTGGGAGGAGCTCCTGGGAATCGAGCGTGCCAGCGTCCATGACAATTTCTTCACGCTCGGAGGAAACTCTTTGAAAGCTACGGTCATGCTCTCGCGAATCTATCAGGAGTTCGGGATCCAGATCCCGATCGGGCGGTGGTTCCAGTATCCGACGATTCGTCAGCTTGCTCGTACGATTGAAGGTGGCTCGACGGATGCATTTGAACCGATTCCGTTACAAGAGAAGCGGGAAATGTACGAGGCTTCTGCAGCCCAAAATCGCATTTACATATTGGAGCAACTTGATGCAAATACGTTAGTTCATAACATCCCCGGACAGGTCGAACTTCACGGGGAACTTGACCCGGATCGGCTGATCTCGGCTGTTCAGCATATCGTCAGCAGACACCAGGTGTTCAGAACGACATTTGATATCTATGATCAAAAAATCGTGCAGCGCATTGGTGAAGCCGTTGAGCTGGATGTACCGTACACAGAGCTGCAGCCTTTGGAAACCGCGGAGGAAAGATTCGGGCAGTTCGTCAAGCCGTTTGATCTTGCCAAAGCGCCGTTGTTCAGGGCGGAGCTTGTTAAGATATCCGATTCGTCGCATGTTTTGTTTATCGATATGCATCATCTAATTTCGGATGGTTATTCCATGTCTGTGTTTATGAAGGAGCTTGTCGGGCTGTATGAGGGCCAAGTATTGCCGGAAATCAAAGTTCAGTACACCGACTTCTCCGAATGGCAGAACAACTCCGCGAATGAACAAAGGTTGAAAGAACAGGAGTTATACTGGCTTCATCAATTCGAGGGGGATCTTCCCACCCTTGACTTGCCGGCAGATTATCCGCGCCCGAGTCAGTTAAGCATGGAAGGAAAGCGCCTGACTATGCGCCTGGAAGAGCCATTAGTAAAGCGGCTTCGCAAGCTTGCTTCGGATACGGGAACTACTCTGTTTATGGTGATGCTTTCCGCTTATAAAGTGCTTTTAAATAAATATACAGGCCAGGATGACATGGTTGTTGGAACTCCGGTTTCGGGACGGAGTCATCCCGATATTGAACCGCTGATCGGTGTGTTTATCAATACGGTCGCAATTCGCAGTTTTCCCACGAAAGATAAGGCCTTCCGCGAATATTTGGAAGAAGTCCAAAGAAGCAGTCTCGCCGCATTCGACAATCAGGGCTATCCGTTCGAACTGTTGGTGGACAAACTGAACTTACAGAGAGATGCCAGTCGTAATCCGCTTTTTGACACGATGTTTATTCTGCAGAATATGGACATGGAGATGATATCCGGCGCAGGAGTTACGTTTAGGCCGCAAGAGAAAAATCCCGGGGTTTCGCCCTATGATTTGACGCTGAGCGCAGAAGATTGGAATGGGGAAGCGATAACGTTAAACCTGGATTACAGTACCAAACTGTTCAAACAAGATAAAGCGGAACGTATGCTGTCCCATTATGTGAATATTTTGGATGCTGTGGCGGATAACGCAGATGTACGGCTATCCCGGATTGATCTGTTATCCGCAGAAGAACGCCGGCATTTGCTGTTGGACTTCAATAAGACGGGGTTGTTCTATGATAGGAATTTGACGATTGATCAACTGTTCCAGCTTCAAGCATTACGTACTCCTGACAGCGTGGCAGCGGTTTGGGAGAACAAGCATTATTCTTACAAGGACCTGGATATGAAGTCTAGCCGGTTTGCGGCTTCCCTTCGAAAAAAAGGGGTTGTACCTGGAACGATTGTCGGCGTGATGGTTACCCGCTCGTTTGATATGATCGTTGCTTTGCTGGGCGTAATGAAAGCTGGGGCGGCCTACTTACCGATTGATCCGGATTACCCAGCGGATCGCATTGAATATATGCTGGCCGACAGTGGTGCGCAAATTTTGCTGACTGAAGCGGAATTGTCAAACAATGTGAAATGCAATGCTACAACTCTGTTTATCCATGATGAAAGCCTGTACCAAGAAGAAGAGCCGGGTCGTGGGTTTCGGCTGCATACCGCCAAACATCATGCGTATGTCATTTATACCTCCGGCTCCACAGGCAACCCCAAAGGAGTCATGATTACGCATCAAGCCGTTCACAATTTCATAAAAGCGATGGCTGAGGAAATAGACTTTAATCCCGGCAAGAGCATCTTGGGCCTAACGACCATTTCTTTTGATATTTTCGTTCTTGAGACATGGGTGCCGTTAACGAAAGGAATGGCTGTCGTTATTGCCAGTGAAACAGACCAGCTTGATCCGCGAGCACTTCACCGGCTTATTACGGATCATCATGTGGAAATGCTGCAAATTACGCCATCCCGTTTGAAAATGCTGATGACCAGCGATCCGGAGATGACGTTTTTGAATAAAGTGTCTGATATCATGCTTGGTGGAGAACCGTTACCGATTCACTTATTGCATAAGCTGCAAAATAATTCCGGTTTAACTATTTACAATATGTACGGACCGACAGAGACGACGGTTTGGTCCTGTGTCAGCAATTTAACAAGAAAATCGAATGTGGACATAGGTAGACCGATTGCCAACACACAGGTCTTTCTCGTTGATGATAACGACATGCTTGTTCCCGTCGGGGTACCCGGTGAGCTGTGTATCGGAGGGGAAGGTTTGGCGGCGGGTTACTGGAATCGTGAACATTTGACGGAACAGAAATTTGTCGATAATCCGCATGTTCCGGGGCACAAAATGTACAGAACCGGAGATTTGGCGAAATGGCGAGAAGACGGATGCCTTGAATATATAGGCAGAACAGATTTGCAAGTTAAAATTCGCGGATACCGGATTGAGCTGGAGGAGATTGAAAAGACGATGATCCGGCAGCTGCCCGTGAAAGAAGCTATCGCAGCAGCCAAAGAGGATGAACATGGAAATTACTACTTATGCGCTTATTACGTACCGATAGATGAAGCAAAACTGGATTCAATTCGGGAAAGTCTGCTAAAATCGCTGCCTGAATATATGGTGCCGTCCTATTTTATTCCGCTGGAGCAGATGCCGTTGACGCCAAACGGGAAAATAGACAAAAAGGCGCTGCCTGAACCAGAATCCGGCCAATTCGCATCCGAAGTGTATACGCCGCCGGGTAATGAGCTGGAAGAGCGGTTGGCTCTGATGTGGAAGGAAGAACTCGGTCTTGAGCGAGTCGGGATCCATGACAACTTTTTTGAACACGGAGGCCATTCTTTAAAAGCAACGATTCTGATTGCCAGAATCAATAATGAGTTGGGCGTCGAGATTCCTGTAAGAGGACTGTTTCAATCTCCTACTGTTCGGGGATTGGCGCAGCTTCTTCAACAATCGGTCCAGAAGCAGTTTGCTGAAATTCCTGTTGCAGATACCCGAAGTTGCTATGCGCTGTCAGCTGCACAAAAGCGTTTGTTCATGATTGAACAAATGAACGGAGACAACACTTCGTATAACATGGCGGCAGCCTTTGAAATCGCTGGAGAGCTGGACATTGACAAGCTGGAAGCCTGCTTCCGCGCAATGATACAAAGGCATGAGGCATTCCGCACCTCATTCCAGGTGATTGACGGGGAGCCAGTGCAGATTATTCACCCGGAAGCTGCGTTTTCGGTCAAAAACTATGGCCACATGAACGACGTTGAAATGAATCGTCTTGTTGAGGAGTTTAAAGTTCCCTTTGATTTAAGCACGGCACCTTTATTCCGGGCAAGTCTGGCTCAGCGGGCCGAAAATCATTATGTGCTGCTGGTCGACATGCATCACATTATATCGGATGGCACCTCTATCGGACTATTTATCGAGGAATTCAACGAGCTGTACAGCGGGAAAGAGCTACAGGAGCTGCGCATTCAATATAAGGATTATGCCGCTTGGCACAACAAACAGCTGGCCAATGGAGAACTGGAGACCCACAAGCAATACTGGCTTGAACATTTTTCCGGAGAAATTCCCGTTTTGAACATGCCGACCGATTTCTCTAGGCCCCAGCAGCATAGTAAAAATGGGGCAAATCTGGTGCATGCAGTTGGCAGTGGGCTGACAGCCCGATTAAAGCAATTGGCTCAAGAGACGGGAACAACTATGTATATGATTTTACTCGCCGCTTATAGCATCCTTCTGTCAAAATATGCGGGACAAGAAGAGATCATTGTCGGATCAGCAGTGGCCGGCAGAGACCATACGGATTTGCGTCAAGTCATGGGGGTCTTTGTCAATACCCTTGCGATGCGAAGCAAACCGGAAGGGTGGAAAAATTTCCGCACTTATTTGGAGGAAGTGAAGGAAGTCTGCCTGAATGCTTACGAGCACCAGCAGTACCCTTTCGAAAGCTTGGTAGAGCAGCTGAAGATCCCTAGAGATATAAGCCGAAGCCCGCTGTTTGATGTGATGTTAACGATGCAAAATGCGGGCGAGGAAGACTTTCAAGTGGAAGGATTAAACATTAAGCCATACCCGATTGAACAGCAATCGGCCAAATTCGATATTTCACTGCTCGCCAAATTAACGGAGGAAGACATCGTGTTGGAATTCGTTTACTGCACAGATTTATTTACCGGTGATACGATGCAGCGGTTTGCAAGGCTTCTCGTCCAGGTGCTGCAGGCCGGAGCGGATCAAACGAATCTGCAGTTGGCGAAGATTTCCCTATTGTCGGATGAAGAAAAAGCGAAATGGGAAGAGCCCCTTCACGGCGACCGTAAAGAAGCAGCAAAAAACCCGAAGTTTCATACCGTTGTCGAGTGGTTTGAAGCTCAGGCGGAACTCACACCGGATCAAACGGCCCTTGTTTATGGGGAGGATCGATGGAGTTATTCCGAGTTGAATGCGAAAGCGAACCTGCTGGCAAGAATGTTGCTAGAGAGCGGTTTTGCGGAAGGAAACAGCATTGCCGGAATCATGATGGAGAGCCGTCCGGAGACGCTTGCGGCCCTGTTGGCCGTCCTCAAAACGGGAGGAGCCTATTTGCCGATCGATCCCGAGTTTCCACAAGAACGAATCAATTATATGTTGGCCAACAGCGGATCCGGATTCCTGCTGACTTATGCGGACAGCTTGTTTGAAGAGGAGACGGAGCGGCAGCTCTTTTTACTGGATCGTTTAAAAACAAGCGAAGGTCAGGAGCATAATTTAAACATTCCGTTAAGCGAAGACGACCTGGCTTATGTGATTTACACCTCGGGGACAACCGGTACGCCTAAGGGTGTGATGATTGAGCATCGGAATTTGACCAATTATGTACATTGGTTTACGACAACTCAGAAAGTGGATAACAAGGGGAAAACGGTGCTGCTTTCCTCGGCGGGCTTTGATCTATGCTATACCGCGTTATATCCGGCGCTTGTTAGCGGCTGCGAGCTGCATTTGCTTGACCGCTACGATTATTCCGATCCGCAATATGTGCTGGATTATATTTCGCGTCATAGCATTACGTTTATCAAGGCAACGCCGTCGTTATTTCACATGATGGTAAATCACGAGTGCTTCGCAATAAATGGCCTGCTGGATTCCCTTGAACTGATCGTGCTTGGCGGGGAGAAAATCAAAGTGCAGGATATCAGCCGGTATTATGAGCATTATCCTCTGGTCAGGTTCGTCAACCATTACGGCCCGACTGAGGCAACGATCGGTTGTATTGCTCATCCTCTGAATCGGGCTGATTTCCAGGCGTTTTGCCGGCAGCCTGTGATCGGCCATCCGATCTTCAATACGCAAGCTTATATTATGGATGCCTATGGCAATCTGCTTCCGGACGGAGTGCCGGGACAACTGGTCATTGCTGGCGGCGGACTTGGACGCGGTTATTTGAATGAACGGGAGCTCACGGAGCAAAAGTTCATCCGCCACCCGTTCATTCCAGAACTAAGGTTGTACAAAACGGGGGATCGGGCCAAAAGATTGCCAAGCGGCGAGATTGTGTTCATTGGCCGAATTGATCATCAGATCAAAATCAGAGGTTACCGGGTTGAACTGGCCGAAATCGAGTCCCGGATTACGGAGCACCCGGATGTGCGGGAAGCGGTGGTTACCGTAAAGGAGACCGGGAATGGGGTGAAATATTTATGCGCTTATATTGTTACGCTTCAAGGCTTGGTCGCCTCGGACATGCGGAATCATTTGGCGCATAAACTGCCGGCTTATATGCTCCCATCAGCGTACGTATTCCTTGACCGCATGCCTCTGAACGAGAACGGGAAATTGAATTACAAAGCACTTCCGGAGCCGGTGATTGACATCGAACCTTCAAGCAAGAACGTTGTTCCGGCTAATGGTATCGAGGAAACGATGATTCAGGTATGGGAGGAGATTTTGGGTGTAAAAGGTATTGGAACCGAACATAATTTCTTTGAATGCGGCGGCGATTCCATTAAAGCCTTACAGGTATCTTCAAGATTGATGGCGCAAGGCTTAAAGATGGAAATAAGGGATCTGTTCAAATATCCGACGATCCGCGAATCGAGCAAGTACGTTCAGGCTTTTACCCGCAAAATCAGCCAGGAAGCGGTGACGGGAGAAGTGGACCTTACCCCGATCCAATACCGATTATTAGAGCAAAAATGGGAGCATGTCCATCATTACAATCATTCCGTCATGTTGTTCAGACCAGAAGGGTTTGATGAAGGGCTGGTTTCGCAAGCATTTGATCATTTGGTTAACCATCATGATGCGCTGCGGATGCACTTCAGCTGGAAGGATCACAGAGTGGTGCAAGTCAGCCAGGATGTTGAGGGTCAGACGTTTTACAAACTAAATGTTATCGATTTCACGGAAAGCACGGATGCCCGTGCAGAAATTGAACGGCATTCGTCCGAGTTGCAGGCAGGATTGAATATTGAACACGGGCCGCTTATTCAACTGGGCATCTTTCATACCAAATCTGGCAGCTATCTGTTGATCATCATCCATCACCTTGTGGTCGATGGTGTTTCCTGGCGGTTTATACTGGATGATTTTTCAACTGCTTACAAGAAATCGCTCGAACAGGCCCCGGTTAAGTTTCCGGATAAAACAGATTCCTTCAAAGAATGGTCGCAGCGGCTTGCTGAATATTCGGTGAGTACTAAGCTGCTGAAAGAATCCGGTTATTGGAGTGAAGTCGAGCAAGCATCCACGATCGAGCTGCCGATCGACCATGAAATCTCAACAAATCAAACCGCAGATCATGCGAAGGTGAAGCTGAGTTTGGACGAGGATGTAACCCGGAGCCTGTTAACGGATGTCCATCATGCATACAGCACGAACATCAACGATATTCTGCTTTCGGCCCTAAGCCGGACGCTGCAACAATGGGCAGGATCCGCCGCTGTGCTGATCCAGCTGGAAGGCCATGGTCGGGAGGATGTCGTAAAAGGACTGGATATATCGAGAACGGTGGGCTGGTTCACGTCGATATTCCCGCTTGTGCTTGGTGCAGAAGGAACAACGGATACCGCCAATCTCATCAAGGGAATCAAAGATCACTTGCGGCGGGTGCCCGGTAAAGGGCTGGGATACGAAATTATGAAGTACTTAACTGCCAAGAACCCAACCGTAAATCTTCCATTGCAGTTCCAGCTTAAGCCGGAAATTGTATTCAATTACCTTGGACAGTTTGGCCAGGCGGCTGCCCAAACAGATTTATTCCGGTTGTCCGATGTATCGACCGGTCCTGAAGTCGGGCCGCAGATTGAAAAGGCCCATAAGCTCGAAATGAACGGCATGGTGTTAGGAAACCAATTTACAATGGAAATCAGTTACAACCAGCGGCAATATCGTCAAGAGACGATTCAAAGTTTGGCAGATCGCTATTCCGAACATCTGACGGAGATTATTCGGCATTGCTCTCATAAGGAAACGAAGGAGATCACACCTACAGACTACCAATACAATAAACTTTCGCAAAAACAATTGGATGCAATTTCGAGAAAACTAAAGAAAAAGTTGTAGTTTTCCGGAAGTGGAGGTGACCGGATTGGCAGCAATCCGGTCACTAAAGTAGATGGGAGTGAGCCGAATTGAGCAATCACGAAATAGAAAAGATATATCCGCTTTCGCCAACTCAAGAGGGGATATTGTTCCATTCCTTAATAGACCCTGACTCAGAAGCGTATTACGAGCAAGTTTCCTTTACGATCAAGGGGAGCCTATGTTCTCAAACGATGCAGCGCAGCTTCCGGAAGCTGATTGAACGCCATGATGTGCTAAGAACGGTATTCGTCTATACGGAGGTCGAGCAACCATTACAACTTGTGCTGAGCCAGCGTGAGCCGCAAATTGATTACAAAGATTTAACGGCGTATTCCAAAGTGGAACTGGCCCGCTTTATAGAGGCTCATAAAATTCGGGATCGGGAGCATAAATTCAATCTAGAAGCGGGGCCGCTTATCCGGATGATTTTTTTCAAAACGGATGAATGTACCCATCAAGTGATTTGGGGATTTCACCATATTATAATTGATGGCTGGTGTATGGGCATTCTTGCCCAGGATTTATTCCATATTTATAAATCTTTGGTCGATGATGCTCCGATCGAACTGCCGCCGCCGTATCCGTATAACGATTACATCCAGTGGCTAAGCGAACAGGATCAGGAAAAAGCTCTGCAGTACTGGAGCGAATACTTGAAGGATTACGAACTCCAAGCCGCGGTTCCATCACCCCAGGGAGGAGTAAAGCAAGAAGGGTTTGATCATCGAAAATATAGTTTCAAATGGGATTCGGACACAACCCGGCGGCTTCAAAGACTAGCCGTGAACAACCAGGTGACGTTAAGTACGTTGTTTCATACGATTTGGGGAATTTTGCTGCAGCAATATAATCATAACGAAGACGTGGTTTTTGGTTCGGTAGTGTCAGGCAGGCCTCCTGAATTGTCCGGGGTTGAGAACATGGTCGGGCTGTTCATAAATACGGTTCCTTTACGGGTCAAGAGCGATGCAAGCACCTCTTTCCAAAGGCTGCTAGGCATTGTGCATGATTCGATGCTGGAGGCAAACCGGCATCACTATGTTTCGCTGGCAGATATTCAATCGAAGACAGTTCTGAAAAATCATCTTATTAATCATATCGTAGTTTTCGAGAATTATCCGCTGGATACCACACTTGGCGCAGATGGGGACAATCATCTGGCCATTACCGAAAGCGAGATGCTTGAACATACGAATTATGATCTCGATATTACCGTGTTTCCAGAAGATGAGCTTGAAGTTTTGTTCACATATAACGGATTTGTCTACGACGAGGCTTTTCTGCAAAACTTGGAAGGGCATTTGCGGAAAATTGCAAACAACGTTTTAGAAAATGAGCAGATTCTCATCCGGGATATTGAGGTCATTACTGAAAATGAGAAGAAAGAGATCATCGGCGGCTTTAACTGTACGGATAGGGATTATCGGATCGACATGCCTGCGCATCGTTTATTTGAGGAACAAGTGCGCTGCTATCCGGATCGAACGGCGATTATCTATAAAGAGGAACGAATCACTTACGACCAGTTAAACCGGAATGCGAATCGGTTGGCACGATTATTTATGCAGCGCGGTTTGGGACAGGGAGATTTTGCGGCGGTTATGCTGGAACGTTCTCCGCTGATGGTTGAAAGCATATTAGCAATTTGGAAATTGGGGGCGGCATACATACCGGTGGATGTCTTATATCCCGAAGACAGAAAAATGGGAATCCTTGCTGATTCAAATGCCAACATCATCGTCACCTTATCCGAGTTCACAGAGCACGGCCTACACGCTCATTATCCAGACCGCTTAGTCGAATTGGACCGGGTTGCTTACCCGACGGATGAAGAATCGGAAAGGGATCTTGACCTGCAGGCAGCGAGTACCGACCTAGCATATGTACTCTTTACCTCCGGATCAACGGGTAAACCCAAAGGGGTCATGATTGAGCATTTGGGAATGCTGAATCATATTTATGCGGAAGTGGACGATCTAGGGTTATCCGACAATCTCGTATTTGCCCAAACGGCAAACCATTGTTTTGACATTTCCGTATGGCAGTTTTTCGGGGCTTTGGTTATTGGCGGGACAACAGCAATCTATCCCGATGAGGTGATTTTAGCACCTGATCGGTTTTTAAATCAAATCATTTCCGATCGGGTCACTTTACTCGAAGTCGTCCCTTCCTATTTGGCAGTTTTGCTGGATTTAGTGAAAGCACAATCCATTCGTTTTGAAGATCTGGAGCATCTGATGATTACTGGAGAAGCAGCGACTCCGGCTATAGTCGCACGCTGGTTTGAACTCTGCCCGGGAATTAAGATGGTCAATGCTTACGGGCCGGCGGAAGCTTCTGATGATATATGCCAATATGTCATGGACCAAGTGCCGGAGAACAGGGGATCCATTCCAATTGGCAAACCTCTGCCCAACATCCGAATCTACATCGTGAATGATCAAATGCATTTATGCCCTGTGGGCATCATTGGCGAAATATGCGTTGCCGGAATTGCGGTAGGAAGAGGATATCTCAACGATCCAAGGCGGACGGAGCCGTCTTTTATCGAGGACCTGTTTGCCTTGCAGCCTGGCGCACGACTATACAAAACAGGAGATTTGGGCCGGTGGCTTCCGGATGGAAATATTGAATTTGCAGGTCGTAAAGATTATCAGGTGAAAATACGAGGTTTCCGGATCGAACTTGGAGAGATCGAACATCGATTGACTGAGCATCGACAAGTGCGTGAAGCTGCGGTCCTGGTAAAGGGGGCGGGTGAAGCCGAAAAGTACTTATACGCTTACTACACCGCGGAAATCGATCTTACAGCATCCGAACTGAAGGCGTATTTAAACGCTTGTTTGCCGGAATATATGGTTCCTTCCGTTTTTGTACAACTTGCAGAGATGCCGCATAATGCAAACGGGAAGATCGACCGCAATGCCCTGCCCGAACCTAGCCCCAAACGGGCTGACCGTACTTTTGTCACGGCCCGCAACGAAGTTGAGAAGACGCTGGTTTCCATATGGGAAGAGGTCCTTGGCGTAAGCATGGTGAGCATGGAAGATAATTTCTTCGAATTGGGCGGGCACTCTTTGAAAGCGACGGTCATCGTTTCAAGAGTACACGGGGAGCTTGGCGCGGATGCGAAAGTGAAGGATGTGTTCCAGTTTCCGACGGTAGAGCTCCTTGCAAGGCGGATTCAGGAATTAAGCGGACAGCCTTGCATTACAGTATCCATCTCGCCTGCCCCGGTTATGGACTATTATCCGGTAAGCCCTGCGCAAAAGAGAATGTATGTATTGCAGTCCCTGGAGGATTCAGGGTCAACGACTTATAACATGCCTTTCGCCTATCGGATTCAAGGGCCGCTGGACATTTCGCGATTCCAACGAACCGTCAACCGGTTTATACAGCGTCATGAAGGATTCAGAACTTCCTTTCATTTAGTGGACGGCGAACTTGTTCAAATGATACATTCCGAGGCGGAGTGTAAGCTGGAAACGGTAGAAATGATCGGTGCGGCCAAGGAGGAAATCGATCGGCGAATACTGTTGTTCGTACAGCCCTTCAATTTGGGGGAGGCACCCCTGATGCGGGTTCAGTTGCTTCTTACCGGGCGCGAAGAATCGGTGCTGCTCATTGATATGCATCATATTGTTTCTGACGGTTTGTCGGGACCTATCATGCTTCGTGAACTGGAACGATTGTATATGGGAGACGAGCTTCCACCGCTCGAAATTCAATATAAAGATTATTCCGTATGGCTGAATGAACGACAAGCTGGCGAAGAGATGAAAGCGCATGAGGAATACTGGAAGACCCAATTTAGCGGTGAACTGTCTGTGCTGAACATGCCGCTCGATTATAGCAGGCCGGCGCTGCAAAGTTTCAACGGACAAACCCTGCAATTTGTGTTGCAGCCCGGGCTATCAAGGGCAGTGCGGGAGCTGGCGCAAGATACAGGCACGACCCTATATGCGTTATTGTTGGCCGCTTACCAAGTTCTGCTGTCGAAATACACGGGCCAGGAGGATATCGTTGTCGGATCTCCGGTATCAGGGCGAAATCATCAAGATGTGCAGGACATGCTCGGGATGTTCATCAATACGGTGGCGCTTCGCAATTTCCCGCTGCGGCATAAGACGTTTCGCCAGTTTGTGCAGGAAGTTAAGGAAAGCACTTTATCCGCGATCGATCACCAAGACTTGCCGTTTGAGCGATTGGTGGAGCTGCTGGATGTGGAGCGGGACACAAGCCGCAATCCCCTCTTTGACACGATGTTTAATCTGACGGACCGCGAGGAACAGGAAATTCACATCGGTGAACTGCTTTTAACACCATACGAACTGAAGCATGATATTTCCAAGTTCGATCTTATGCTGGATGCGTATATGGACAATGTGGAAATCAGCTTTGATTTGCAATACAATACCGATCTTTTTTCCGTTGATACCGCAAACAGGATCGGGCGGCATTACACTACGCTTCTGCACAATATTACGGCTAATCCGGATATCCCGTTGGCCGGAATTCATATGCTTTTGGCAGACGAGCGCGAGGAAATATTGGGGTTGAGTAGAGGGAAAGCCGTAGAATATGACTTTAGCCTTACCGTGCCCCGGCGTTTTGAACAATTTGCCTTGGAGCACCCGGATCTGCCAGCGGTGAAGTTCGCCGGAAATGCGTTGACGTATAATGAATTGAATTCGCGGGCTAACCAGTTTGCTCATTACTTGCAGAGACGATTGGGGGAACTGGGAGCAGACGCGATTGCCGCGGTTATGCTAGAGCGCTCTCCGGATTTTATACAAAGTGTGCTCGGCATTTGGAAGGCTGGCGGCGCTTATGTTCCGATCGACATGGAGTATGGCGTGCAGAGAAAAGCGGATATTTTGGCAGATTCCCGTGCCCGTGTACTAATTACCCGTTCAGCGTATATACAGGATGGCTTGGACGAGCTGTATGATGGCGTCATTCTGTGCCTGGACCAAGTACTGGAGGAGATCAGCGGAGAAGGCACGGATAATATCGGCATTGCTATTACTGCGAACAATTTGGCCTATATTTTATTTACTTCCGGCTCTACCGGAAAGCCAAAAGGTGTGATGATCGAGCATCAGGGAATGCTGAACCATATTCTGGCGGAAGCTGATGAACTGGGGCTGGATCAACGCCTGGTTTTTGCCCAGAACGCGAATATTTGTTTTGATATTTCAGTTTGGCAGTGCTTTGGCGCATTGGCTCTTGGCGGAACAACAGCAATTTACCCGCAGGAGCTCGTTTTGGAAGTAGAGCGGTTTATCGAGGCGGTGATCGAAGATCAAGTGACACTTCTGGAAGTGGTTCCATCCTATTTGGTGGTGATGCTGGATGTGCTGGAACAGACCCGGGCAAAACTTCATTCTCTTCGCTATTTAATGATAACCGGTGAAACGATAAAGGCAGATTTGGCAGAGCGATGGTTAAATCTTTACCCCGAGATCGGCATCGTAAACGCTTATGGTCCTGCTGAGGCTGGGGATGATGTCAGCCAATGCGTCATCTCAGAAATCCTGCCAGAGGGGATGGCATCAGTTCCGATCGGCAAACCGCTTGCGAACCTGAATCTTTATGTGGTCGACGAACAAATGAACTTGTGTCCGGCAGGTGTTTATGGCGAAATCTGCGTATCCGGCATTGGCGTAGGGCGCGGGTACATCTATGATTCAGAAAGAACAGCTCGGTCATTCATGAGGGATCCCTTTGTTTCCGATACGGAAAACCCGCCTCGACTTTATAAGACCGGAGATTTGGGGCGCTGGCTTCCGGATGGAAATCTGGAGTTTCTCGGCCGGAAAGACTTCCAGGTCAAAATCAGGGGCTTCCGCATCGAGCTGGAGGAAATCGAGGTCCGCATCTTGCAGTCCCCACATATTAAGCAGACGATTGTACTGGCTCGGGAAGATGAAACCGGAAATAAATATTTATGCGCTTATCTGGTATTCGACGGCTCGAAGACCGGTCAAGAGGAAGCCTGTGTCCTGGAGCTTAAAAATGAATTGGAGAAGGCGCTGCCTGGCTATATGATTCCTTCGTATTTCGTTACGCTGGAGCAACTGCCACTCTTGATTAGCGGCAAGATCGATCGGGCCGCCTTGCCGGCTCCTGATCGCAGTACAACGCTTGCAAGAGATTATACCGCACCACGCAATGAAATAGAACAAATTATGGCATCGGTTTGGGAAGAGGTTTTGGGCATCAGCCAAGTTGGAATCGACCATAACTTTTTTGACCTTGGCGGAGATTCGATTCGAGCCATCCAAATCTCCTCTAAATTGAGCAGCCAGGGATATACGCTAAAAATGAAAGACTTGTTCCAGAATCCGGTGATCAGAAAACTATCCAAATATATTCAGCTGGATCACCATGAAATCGATCAGGGACCCGTCGAAGGATTCGTTGAACTTACGCCGATTCAAAAGTGGTTCTTCGATTGTGGCTTCTCGCCGGCAAACCATTGGAACCAGGCTGTCGTGCTCTATAAACAGGACGGATTTGAAGAAGAATTGTTGTCCAAAGCCTTCACTGAGCTGATCTGTCACCATGATGCGCTGAGAATGGTCTACAGGCAGAATGCCGGAGAGTGGACGCAATATAATGAAGGGTTAAGCGGACAGGCCGAACGTTCTTGGTTTGATCTGATCGTAACGGCAGTACCGGATGGCGATGAAGGAAAAATGGAAATGTCCCGCAGGATCGATGAGCTTCATGGCAGCATCAACCTGGAGCGAGGCCCCTTGGTCAAGATAGGATTATTCAAGACGGATAACGGCGATCACCTGGCGATCGTGGTCCACCATTTGGTCATCGACGGAATTTCCTGGCGGATTTTGTTCGAGGACCTGACAGTGGCATATCAGCAAGCCGCCAAGGGCGAGCCAATTATACTTCCCGCCAAAACGGATTCCTTCCGGACGTGGGCGGAGCGTTTGAAAGATCACGCTGAAAGTAAGTCGATGCAAGCCGAGTTGTCTTACTGGAAACAAATCGAATCAACACCAACTAAAGCGCTGCCCAAGTCAAGTCATAGAACAGGCCCGGCCAAGGTGATGGACAACATGACATATTCCTTCCAATTGCCAAAGCTTGCGACGGAGCAGTTGCTCGGTAAAGTGCATAAAGCTTATAACACGGAAATAAACGACATCCTGCTAACAGCTTTGGGAAGGGCCGTGTGGCAGTGGACAGGCGAGCAGGATCATGTCCTGATCTGTCTGGAAGGTCATGGACGAGAAGAAATTTTGAAGAACATAAATATCAGCAGAACGGTGGGATGGTTTACTTCGACTTACCCCGTTGTACTCAACGTGCCAAGCTCGGCAGATGTATCCTACCAGATCAAATCGATCAAGGAGAACTTGAGGCGTATTCCGAACAAGGGGATTGGTTATGGTTTATTGAGATATCTGGCTTCGCACCACCAGCTTGGGGAAACGAGATTTCACTTGGAGCCTGAAATCAAGTTTAACTACCTGGGACAATTCGATAACGATGTAAACACAGGCGTGTTTCAGGGTTCCAATGTTCCTTACGGACAAACTGTGAGCCCGGAGGCGGAGCGGGAAATTGCTCTAAATATTACGGGGTTGGTTGAAAATGGTCAACTGGAGATGACGATCGAATATAACCTTGCGGAATTTTCCGAAGCAGACATCAGCCGGTTTGGCCGGTACTTCAAGATGCAGCTGACAGAGATCATTAAACACTGTATGGAACGGGATACGCAGGAATTGACGCCTTCCGACGTGGGAGGAGACGATCTGTCTATTGAGGAGTTAGAAGCCATAGTGAATTTTTATAATCAATAAAATTAAATTCAGGGAGAGATGGTCATGAACGAAAAGCTATCGATCGGGGGGGTCTACAACTTAACGCCGATGCAAGAGGGAATGCTGTTTCATACCTATTTAAACCCAGAGTCTACCGCATATTTTGAACAGTTTTCCTGCATCGTTTCGGGGCAGCTGGATGTTGGGTTGTTGGAAAGCAGTTTTAACGCTCTGATCGAAAAGTACGATGTGTTAAGACTGAACTTCCTCCATGAAAATATGAAAAACCCGAAGCAGATCGTATTCAAAAAAAGAGTCATGTCCATCTTCTACGAGAACGTATCCCATTTGGACGAAGCGGAGCAGGTTCAATATATCCAACGTTTTGTCCAAGCCGACCAGAAGAAAGGATTCGACTTGGCCAAGGATATGCTGCTGCGTGCAGCCGTTCTGCAAATGGATGACCACCGGTATAAGCTGATTTGGAGCTACCATCATATCATTATGGACGGCTGGTGTTTAAAAACGATTGTGCAGGAACTGTTTGAAGTATATGGAGCGCTAAGTAAGGGGGAAGCCGTGGAATTGGACGAGGCTCCTCCGTTTGCGAGCTATATTCAGTGGCTGGATCGGCAAAATCGTGATGAAGCCCGAAACTACTGGGCCGATTATTTGCAGGGCCATGACTCCACAATTGAGCTGTCGTCCTTCGGAATGAGATCTGGGGGCATTAAGGTTCGGGACGGAAAGGCTCGCACCAGCCATGAGCAGCAAGAGGATCATCTTCAGGTCGATTGCAGTTATAAAATAAGCGAGGAAACGACGCATAGGCTGGAACAGCTCGCCAGGGCGAATCAAGTGACCTTGAATACAGTTCTCCAGTCGGCATGGGCTCTGTTGCTGGGCCGCTATAACGGAACGGAGGATGTAGTCTTCGGTTCCGTCACCTCCGGCCGTCCAGCCGAAGTGGAAGGTGTCGAGGAAATGGTCGGGCTGTTTATCAACACGGTTCCGATCCGGGTCACTTTCCGCGGCGACCAATCGTTCTCTTCTTTAATTCAACAAGTCCAACAAATCTCCCTAGAAACGCAAAACTACGATTTTTATCCGCTTGCAGAAATTCAGAACCTTTCAACCATGAAGCGAAATCTAATCAATCATATTTATGCTTTTCAAAATTACCCAGTCAGCGCCGATCCGCTGGATGAATCGGAGCAGCCTTTTTCCATTACCGAGCTCGAGGATTTTGAACAGACGCACTATGATTTCAACTTGATCCTGATGCCTCGTGACGGGCTCGAGGTTAAATTCAAGTATAATGCGACCCGGTATGATCAATCATCGATGGATCAGCTGTTCGAACATTATGAGCATGTGCTGAATCAAATTAGCCAATATCCGAATGTGCGGATTCGAGAGATTTCGATCATAACAGATGAGGAAAGCCGGAAAATACTATATCAATTTAACGATACAGCGGGCGAATACCCCCGGGATCAAACCATTGTACAATTGTTCGAACGGCAGGCTGAACGAGTTCCATCCAATACGGCACTTGTTTATAAGGATGTCAGGATGACCTATGGGGAACTCAACGCGAATGTGAATCGACTTGCATCCAGGCTGAGAAGAAGAGGAGTCGGTCCCGGCCAGATCGTTGGCTTAATCGGTGATCGTACCGCTGAAACGGTGGTGGGCATGCTGGGTATTTTGAAGGCAGGCGGAGCTTATTTGCCAATGGATCCGGAATACCCAGCGGACCGCATGGAATATATGCTGCATGACAGTCATGCAAAGTGGATCGTTACTCCGAAATGCTATGCGGATATCCGGTTTGGCGGCATCCAAATGATTATCCTTGATGAGGAAGAACGGGAAGAGGACTTGCCGACAACTTCGCAGCTGCCAAGTGGTGGGCTCACGGCTTCAGATGCTTTGACGCCTTCAAGCCTGGCTTATGTGATGTACACCTCCGGTTCCACGGGGCAGCCCAAGGGAGTGATGGTTCAGCATCGAAACGTGGTGCGTCTTGTCAAAAATACAAACTACGTCCCTCTCCAACCAGGGGATCGAATCCTGCAGACGGGAGCTCCTGTGTTTGATGCCTGTACGTTTGAGATATGGGGGGCACTATTAAACGGGTTAGAGCTCTATATGATCGACAAGGAATCCATCTTGGATGCAGAGCAGTTGGGCAAGGCACTATTTGATTATGGTATCACGACGTTGTGGATGACCAGCCCATTGTTCAATCAGCTGGCCCAGCAGCAGCCGGCATTATTCCGCCCGGTACGCCACTTGATTATTGGAGGAGATGTCGTTTCACCCAAGCATATCCAACTCATAGCGGAGCATTGCGAGAAGACAACGATGATAAACGGATATGGTCCGACTGAAAATACTACCTTCTCAACATGCCATGTAATCCGCTCGTATGAAGAGACAAACATTCCGATCGGCAAGCCAATTGCCCATTCCACAGTATATGTCGTCGATATGTACGGTCATTTATCCCCTATTGGCATTCCGGGTGAAATGTGGGTTGGTGGTGATGGTGTGGCCTTGGGTTATATCAACAATGAGGCATTAACATCAGAAAAGTTCATGAATAACCCATTTGTGGACGGGGATCGTGTATATCGTACAGGAGATGCCGTACGCTGGCTTCCGGACGGGGCTGTTGAATTCATTGGCCGGCTTGACCAGCAAGTGAAGATCAGGGGATTCCGCGTGGAAATCGGGGAAATTGAGAACCGGATTCAGCTGCATGAAGGCGTAAAGGAAGCGGCGGTCAAAATTTGGGATAAAGGCGAAAGCAACAAGTCTTTATGTGCTTACGTTGTATGTGACGATAGCTTGAGCGCAGCGGACTTAAAGGAAAATTTGTCTCGCAGTCTTCCCGATTACATGATTCCGACCCATTGGACATTCATGGACCAGTTGCCGCTTAATCCAAATGGGAAGGTGCATCGCCAGGCATTGCCTGAACCCGAGGGGAGCATTACCTATAATGACGGGACTTTCGTGGAGCCTCGGAATGAATCCGAGCAGAAATTGGCTGAGATATGGAGCTCTATTCTGGCTGTGTCCTCGATTGGGGCGAACGACCATTTCTTTGATTTAGGTGGGCATTCTTTAACTGCCTTGAAGCTCATCACGGAAGTTAAGAAGCAGTTTCAAATTCAGCTTCCGCTACAAGATGTGTTCAATACGCCTGTGCTCTCAGATATGGCGGCTCTGATCAGCGGAAATGAGGAGACGGATTATTCCGCGATAGAACCAGCTCTAGTGGCGGAATTTTATCCTGTGTCCTCTTCGCAAAAAAGATTATTTATTTTAAATGGAATGGCAGGAATGGATACCGCATATAACATGCCTTTTGTTATGCGGCTGGAAGGATGTCTTGATGTTAAGCGCTTGGAGTTTGCTCTTCAAACGCTGATCTCGCGACACGAATCATTGCGAACCTCCTTTCATCTCAAGAAGGGCGAACCGATTCAGCGGGTGCATGAAAGTGTGTCTTTTGACATAAAGCATTTGGATGCTCATCTCGGTCAGAGCTTGGAGGAAATCGTGGATTCTTTCGTTGCACCATTTGACCTTGGCACAGCTCCTTTACTTCGGGCTGGACTTGCCAAACTGAAGGAAGAACAGCATGTCTTAATTATCGATATCCATCATATCGTTGCCGATGGTTCCTCCATCGCCCTGATCGTAAAAGAATTCAGTGATCTGTATAACAGCGGTGCAGAAAGCTCGGATAACGAGGATGGGCTTGGCTCACAAGCTCATCGAATCCAATACAAGGATTATGCTGTATGGCAAAATACACAACTTGGTTCCGAATTGTTGCAGCAGCAGGAACGCTTTTGGCTTGAACAATTTGCTGATGAACCTCCCGTGCTTAATTTGCTGACAGATTATCCTCGCCCGCAATTTCAGAGCTTTGAAGGGGCTGTAGTCTCCGTGAATATTGACCGGGAGCTATCATCGCAATTAAAGCAGCTGGCAAGTGATACGGGAGCAACCTTATATATGATACTGTTTGCCGCCTATAGCATTTTGCTTGGCAAATATGCGTCACAAGAGGATATCGTCATTGGCTCTCCGACAGTCGGCAGATCCCATGCGGATGTGCTTCAAACGATCGGCATGTTTGTTAATACGATCGCTATACGCGTGAAGCCGGAAGCTGATAAGTCGTTTGCAGCTTTCCTGAATGAGGTGAAACAAAGCGCACTTCAAGCTTTTGAGCATCAAGACTACCCGTATGAAGAGCTTGTCGAGAAGCTCGGGTTAAGGCGGGATATGAGCCGCAATCCGTTATTCGATACGGTGTTCACACTGCAGAACATCGATATACAAGAGGCTGTGCTAGATGGACTCACTGTTCAATCCAGCTCTTGGGATGGGCGGATGTCCAAATTTGATTTGACATTAACGGTTACCGAGAAAGATCAAGGAATGGCCGTCGATGCAGAATTTGCGGTCAAACTGTTCAAGCACGAAACGATAACTCGTATGCTGAAGCACTTTGTTGAGGTTTTGCGTGAAATTGCCGGGAACGGACAAATCAAGCTGGCAGATATCGAGTTGTTGTCTGCTGAGGAACGCGACCAGGTACTGATCCATTTCAACGGCTCGAAGCAGGATTTTGAGCAGCATCATACAGCACATGAATTATTTGCTGAGCAGGCAGAACGAACGCCGGAGCATATTGCGGTCGTATTCAAAGACCGGCAGCTGACTTACCGTGAATTGGACAAGGAAGCGGCTCGGCTCGCCTCTATTTTGCAGGCAAAAGGCTTCAAGGCTGGGCAAGTTACGGCGATTCTGATCGAGCATTCGATCGAGATGATCGTTGCTGTACTGGGTGTGTTGAAGGCGGGAGGTGCATATGTTCCGATTGACCATGAATATCCGGAGGATCGGATCGCTTATATTTTGGAGGACAGCGGGGCCGGTTTGCTGCTTACCAAAAATAGTTTGATGCCTTCATTGGACTTGAAGATCGAAAAGATAGACCTGGAAGAAATGCTGGCGTTGCCAGCAGATTTCGAGGCTGGGAAGACGCTATCACCGGTTCATTGCTCATCATCGGACCTGGCCTATATGATTTATACCTCCGGTTCCACAGGTAAGCCGAAAGGGGTCATGATCGAACATCGCTCCTTACTGAATATGACGAGGTGGTATCAAACCTACTATAAGCTGACAACAGAAGACAAATGTACGAAGTATGCGGGATTTGGCTTTGATGCTTCAGTGTGGGAGATTTTCCCTGCTCTATTAACAGGTAGCGAGCTTCATATTATACCGGATGAAATTCGATATGATGTGCATCAATTGGTGGATTATTATAATAAGCAGCAAATTTCCGTCAGTTTCTTGCCTACAGCGGTCTGTGAGCAATTTTGCAAGCTTGATAACGATTCACTGCGCGTTCTGATTACCGGGGGAGATAAACTCAGATTATATCGTTCCGGATCCTACGAAATCGTCAATAACTATGGCCCGACGGAGAACACAATTGTAACTACGGCGTTTAAGGTAAATGGGGATTACGACAATATTCCGATCGGTAAGCCAATTGACAATGTGCGGGTTTATATTCTTGATCCGAATAACAAGCTTCTCCCCGTAGGGGTTCCGGGAGAGCTATGCATAGCGGGGGAGAGCTTGGCACGGGGATATATGAATCGCCCTGACCTGACGGCGGAGAAGTTTACAACGGATCCTTTCTATCCAGGCGAGAGAATGTATAAAACTGGGGATTTGGCGAGATGGTTACCGGAAGGTAACCTGGAATATTTGGGCCGAATGGATGAACAGGTTAAAATCCGCGGATATCGTATCGAATTGGGTGAAATTGAAAATGTTCTTCTGAAACAGGCGGGAATCCATGAGGCCGTTGTCACGGTCGTGGAGAATTTGAAACAAGAAAAGGAGCTTGAGCTTTGTGCTTATGTTTCGACGTCCCGTAAGTTCTCGGTGAGGGAAATGCGAGAGTTTCTGGCTTTGGAGCTGCCGGAGTATATGCTCCCCGTCCACTATGTATTTCTGGATAAATTGCCGTTGACCGCAAACGGGAAGGTGGATCGCCGCGCATTGCCTGAACCTGATTTTGCTTTGGCAGCTGCAGCTAACCATGTTCCGCCGCGCAGTGAAACGGAGCAAAGGCTGGCGGAACTCTGGTCGGAGGTACTCAGCGCGGCTCCGATTGGGGCATACAGCCATTTCTTCGAAATTGGCGGACATTCCTTAAAAGCCGCAACGCTGACCGCCCATATTAGAGAAGCTTTTCATGTCGATTTTCCGTTAAGCGGAATCTTTCAATATCCGGTTCTGGAACAAATGGCGGAAAGTATCGATGCATTCGAACGGACGCGATACTCCTTGATCGGACGTGTACCTGATCAAGAGTATTATCCTGTTTCGTCAGCACAGAAGCGATTGCTTATTCTAAATGAGCTCGAAGGGGCCGGTTTAACTTATAACATGCCTTTTGTCCTGCAGATATCAGGAAATATTGACCGTTTCCGGTTACAGCAGGCATTCGATGGTTTGATTCGCAGACATGAAGTGCTTAGAACTTCTTTTGATCTGAAAGAGGGAGAGCTGGTTCAAATTGTACATCCGGAAGTCTCATTTGCGATCGAGCAGATAGAGTTAGCGGATGATCCGAGCCAAATAAAGAAAGCCGTCCAGCAATTTGTCCAGCCGTTTCACTTGCAGGAAGCGCCGTTAATTCGCACGAAACTGGCTAGTCTGCGGTCGGACAAGCATATTTTAATGATTGATCTTCATCATACGGTTTCAGACGGGGCTTCCGTTCGCCTTCTAGTCGAAGAACTCGGTTTGTTATACAACGGGGAACAGCTCGCTGAAACGGCAACACGGATCGAATATAAGGATTATGCGGTATGGCAAAGTAAAATGCTTCAAACGGAAGCATATGCGGAGCAAGAGCAATATTGGCTGGAACGCTTCTCGGGAGAATTGCCTGTGCTAACTCTCCCTACAGATTACCAGCGGCCGCCAATGCAGAGCTTCGAAGGGGATGCGTTCTCAGTTGTAATCGATATTGATTTGAGCTCGCGGATTCGAGAGGCAGTTGCCGAAACAGGAACTACATTGTATATGTTCTTGCTTGCCGGATACAACATTCTCTTGTCCAAATATGCGAATCAGGAGGATGTCATCGTAGGCACCCCGACGGCGGGAAGATGGCAGAAAGAACTGGAGACCGTCGTAGGCATGTTCGTGAATACCCTTGCGATTCGGAATCGGCCTGAAGGGGATAAACGATTCAAGATCTTCTTGGAGGAAGTTAAGGAGCATTCGCTGCAAGCGTTCGAGAATCAACTGGTGCAATACGAGGATTTGCTCGATAAGCTCTACATCAAGCGGGATGTAAGCCGAAATCCATTGTTCGATACGATGTTTGCTATGGATAATGTCGGCATTGAGGAAATTCGGCTGGAAGATCTGCACATTGAGCCGTATCCGTTCGATAACGGCACATCCAAATTCGATTTGATGCTTACGGCGTCCGAAGACGGTTCGCAGATCCGCTTAGACGTTGAATATGCCGTGAAACTGTTCCGTAAAGATACGGTCGAGCGCATGATTGCCCATTATGTTCAAATATTGCGAACCGTGACGGCGAACTTGGAAATACAGCTGTCGGACATCGGGTTGCTGCTGGAGGAAGAACGGCGCCAGATCATTGAGGATTTCAACTGCACAACAACAGATTACCCCCGTCAAACCATACATGAACTGTTCGAGGAGCAGGCGGTCCAGCATGCGGAGAGAATTGCGGTTGTATGTGACGGCATAGAGTTGACGTACGGCAAATTAAATGCCAAAGCGAATCAACTTGCCAAGGTTTTACGAGATAAAGGGATTGGTCCGGACAGAATCGTTGCGGTCATGGGAGACCGGACCTTGGAAATGATTATAGGCATGCTTGCCATTTTGAAATCAGGAGGCGCCTATCTTCCTATTGACCCGGATTATCCGAAAGATCGGATTGAATATTTCTTTAACAATAGCGGGGCCAAATTGCTGCTCGTCGGGAATGGCCATGCGGGCAGAGCGATGGATGGCGTGGAAACCATTGTGATAGATCACCGGCAGCTAGATGACGATGATGCGCCTAATCTTCACCACGAGACAACCACCAGTCATCTCGCCTATATCATGTATACATCAGGATCAACCGGATTGCCGAAAGGGGTCATGGTCGAACATCTCGGTGTTTCCAGACTGGTCAGAAATACGAATTATGTGCGTTTTACTAAAGATGACCGTGTATTGCAAACGGCGGCTCCAGTATTTGATGTCAGCGTATTTGATATTTGGGGTGCTTTGCTGAACGGAGCGCGGCTGTACTTGGTCGATAAATTTACGCTGCTTGATACGGTCAAGCTTGAAACCGTACTGCGGCAGCATCGCATAACGGCCTTATGGTTAACATCGCCACTCTTCACTCAGTTCGCTCAGCAAAAGCCAGATATGTTCCGCACCGTAAACTATCTGATCGTCGGCGGAGATATTCTCTCACCAAAACATATTCAGCTTGTAAGGGAACAATGCAAGCATTTAACCGTGGTAAACGGGTACGGACCGACAGAGAATACTTCATTCTCCTGCTGCTTCATCATCGAAGAGACTTACGAGAAAAGTGTGCCGATCGGGCCGCCGATCAGTAATTCAACGGCATATATCGTTGATAAATACGGGAATTTGAACCCCATCGGCGTTTCTGGTGAACTATGGGTCGGCGGAGACGGCGTTGCTCGAGGATACATGAACAATGAAGAGTTAACGAGCCAGAAATTCATTCCGAATCCTTTTGTTCCGGGTGACCGGATTTATCGTACAGGGGATGCGGCGAGATGGCTCCCGGATGGATCCATTGAGTTTATTGGCAGAATCGATAACCAGGTTAAAATCAGAGGATTTCGTGTCGAAATCGGCGAGATTGAAAATGCTCTGCTTAGCCATCCGGCGATCAAAGAGACGGTTATTCTCGTTAAGCATGTCGAGGAATCAAACAAGTTTCTCTGCGCCTATGTCGTGGCTGATGTGGAATTGACCTTTCAATCCCTCAAGGGATTCCTTGCTCAGCAGCTTCCTGATTATATGATTCCATCCGTATTCATTTTCATGGAGCAGCTTCCGTTGAATGTCAACGGCAAAGTCGATCGAAAAGCACTCCCTGAGCCGGAGTACCACGGATCGGAAGCAGAATATACTCCGCCAAGAGATGAGGCAGAGAACACCATCGTGCAGATTTGGTCGGAAATTTTGGGGATTGATCAGATCAGTGTGCATAGCAATTTCTTTGAGCTTGGGGGACATTCCTTAAAGGCCATGCAAATGGTATCGAATCTGGCTGGTGCCGGGTGGGATATAAGTATAAACCAAGTGTTTGCCCATCAGACCCCTGCCGAACTCGCGGCTTATGCGAACCGGTCCAAAACGGTTGCTATGGTGGAACGCATTGCTGATATATCAAGAGCTGAACAGTGGCTAAGCTCCCGGCTACGGCGGACCTGTAAATGGCAGACCTATTTCGTCGAGGACGCGGAATATGTGGTGGTCCACATAACCGGCATTAACGAGACATTGAAGCATGAAGCGGAATGTTTAATCGCCAAACACCTGGATGAGCGTATTCACCCGCATTATTTGATCGATGAGAACGAACAACTTCATTTGCAGCAGGCGGAAGGAAAGGCTTGGGTCGATTGTATGCTTGATTCGGTCGCACGGATGCAGGAGTCCTATGCTAGCGGGATCACAAGTCGACAGGTTGTTAAAGAATATCCAATTTCCCCTTCCCAGATATATCATTTCATTCATAAAGACGTATCGGGGACGATGGTGAAATGGAATAAAGTGATTCAACCAGAGCTACTACGGCAGGTGCTAAGGCAAATTGTATCTGTAGAGGAAGTGATGCGCAGTGTACTAGTTCAAGAGAAGGAAGCCCGGAAGGAATACTGGCAGCTTCATGAATCTCCGGAGCAACTCGAACTGCCTGTGATCGACATATCTCATTACGAACGGGGAACACAGGCGGATATCCTGAGAGCACTCATGGACAAGTTCTTTATTAAGCAGTATACGGAACTAGATCCATTAATGTATCGTGTGTTGTTGGTCAAACAAAACGTGAAGGAATATGTATTGCTGCTTCCGTTCTCGCATACGATTTTTGATTACATGAGTAATGAAGTGCTTCGTAATCAAGTGCTTGAGGGTTATGAGCTATTGAGTCAAGGGAGGGTTTTTGAGCCGAAACGAAACAATACCTATACCGAATTCATAGAGCAAATTACCAAAGGTCCTGAAGGAATCTCGCCACAACGATTCAAGGAGCTGTTCGACCTTCCAGCCTTCGGAACAGCTGCAAGAGAGGTTACCGATAAAATACAGGGACGGGGTATCAGTTCTCCGGCGGAGATCACAATCATCAACCATTGCATCCGTCTGGCACCGCCGCACTGGCAGCACAATAATCCAGAGGTTAAATGGGAAATCGCTGTCGCCATCTTTGCAGAGTTCTTCGGCGCGTATTTGGATATGCAGCAAATCCCGGCGTGGATGACCCATTTCGGAAGACAGTATGAAGATAAATCCTATTTTGACATCGTTGGCGAATGTATCGACTATATTCCGATGCTGTTGAAGCGCGATCAAGATATGAACACACAGAGCGAAATGATTAGACAAAAACTGCAAGCCGCCTTGGATCATAATATTCATTTCACGAACCTGGTATACAACGAGTCGGCAGATTCATCATTTACGGAAGCGAGAGATAGTCTGACAGCCGCATTTGAGGAAATGCCTATCAATTTCAACTATCTTGGTGAGCTTAGTGAAGAAGCTGACTTAGACTATCTAGATGCAGAAGGCGTGAATTGCGATGATCCGCATCGAATTCTGTTTATGAGTTGGTGCAAGGGAGATCAAATTCATATTACGCTTGTGATCCCTGCAGTGGAGGATAAAGATTCTATTCGTAGCAAGCTCGATGAAGCGGCACGAAAACCAATGAAGGAAAGTCGTTCTCCACGACTGAAAGGTGTAAATATATGAGGGACTCCAGAAATATTGTCATCTTCGGTTTAAGTAGACTAATAACAGAACTGGGGACATCCATTTTTCGCTTTGCACTTAGTCTTTATATTTTGGATCTTACCGGATCAGCGAGCATGTTTGCCTTAGTGTTGAGTTTTACTTATATCCCGGGTATTTTCGTGAACATTCTCGGCGGAGTGCTTGTGGATCGCAGCAAAAATAAAAAGCGGATTATGGTTATTTCCGATTTTCTCAGCGGCACCTCGATCCTGTTGTTAATGCTCATGTTTCAGTTTTTCCATGACAGCATTTGGCTGTTTGTCGTTTATGCGATGATCATGAGTGCGCTTCAGGCGTTGTTTACATTGACGTTAAACTCCTCTGTTCCTGACATAGTTGCTCCTGAGAGGGTAGCTACGGTCAATTCCAGCAACCAGAGCATCGGAGCCTTGATTAGTATATTGGGGCCGGTGCTCGGTGCTGCAGCCTATAGTAAATTCGGGCTGGGTCAAATTTTCTTAATCGAGGGGATCGCGTTTATTTTTTCCGCATTTCTCAATATGTTTTTGCAATTCTCTAACCGCAAAGGGCAGATCGAAGAGCATAAACCTTACTTGGAAAGCGTGAAAGAAGTTTACCGTTATATTCGGCGGCGCGCCGCAATTAAATATTTGCTGGCCGTTTTTGTTGTCATAAACTTTGTGATTGCGCCGGCTGTTTCTCTCATCTTGCCATTTATCGTCTATCAAGCTCTGGGTATGACGCCGCAGCAGTTGTCCTATATTGAAGCAGCGCTTGCGGCAGGCATTATCATTGGAGCCATAGTGGTGTCAGTACCCTCGATCAATCGCTTTATCACCAACAAAATTTTCATTTTAATCCAGCTGCAAGCGTTGATCATTATCCTATGGATGTTTCCGGTATGGCCGATCTTTGATACGAGCGCGAAGATCATGCTGATGATCGGATACATGATCGTCTTGTCACTTACGGGAATTCTCAACACGATGGGCAATATCCCCATGCTCTCTTATGTACAGATCCATATCCCTGAGCAAATAAGAGCGAGCATTTTAGGGGTGGTTAATACGGTTACTACCATTGCGGTGCCTGTTGGGATGTGGGTTTACGGTGCTTTGTTGGAGATGATGAATTGGTATTATATTACGGTGATTTCGGGAATAGGCCTGCTCGTTGTCGGTTTCATAGCTCATCGCAACCGCGAGCTCAGAGAGTTTTTTACTTTGGGCAGCGAGCCAGAGCCTGTAAGAAGTTTTGAAGCACACGAAGCCTGACACTCTATTCAAATGATAAATTCAAAGGAGATTGATGAATGATGAATATGTTCGAAATTCTGGAATCCAATGTGAGGTCTTATTGCAGAAGTTTTCCGGTTGTATTCGATAAAGCCAAGGGAGATCAGTTGTTTACAGATACAGGGGAAGCTTATATCGATTTTTTCGCGGGGGCGGGAGCCCTTAACTACGGACATAACAATGAGTTTATGAAGTCCAGAATCATGGAATACGTATCCCAGGATCGGATTATGCATGGACTCGACATGTATACAAAGGCAAAAGAAGAATTTATTCTTTCATTCTCAGAGCATATCCTCAAACCCCAAGATTTGGATTATAAACTTCAATTTTGCGGACCGACGGGTACAAATGCGGTGGAAGCGGCGTTGAAGCTGGCTCGAAAGGTTAAGGACAGAACCGGCATTTTTGCTTTCATGGGCGGATTTCATGGGATGTCGCTGGGAAGTCTGTCGATCACAAGCAACATATCGATGCGCGAAAGTGCCGGGATACCGCTCAATAATGTGACTTTTATTCCCTATGGGCAGTCGTTTGGAGGATTGGACACGATCCGCTACATGGAGCAAATCCTCTCCGATACGCATTCCGGGATCGAGAAACCTGCAGCGATTATTTTGGAAACTGTTCAGGCGGAAGGCGGAATAAACGTGGCTGAAATCAAATGGTTGCAAAACTTGCGCCAGTTTTGTGATGATCACGATATTTTGATGATTATCGACGATATTCAGGTCGGTTGTGGCAGAACCGGTCCATTTTTCTCATTTGAGCGAGCGGGGATTGTGCCGGATATCGTGATTTTATCCAAATCGATCAGCGGATATGGCTTGCCTATGTCTTTATTGCTAATCAAACCGGAGCTCGATATTTGGAATCCTGGAGAGCATAATGGGACATTTAGGGGCAATCAATTAGCTTTCGTTACGGCTAAAGCGGCATTGGAATTCAGGACAGCGGAGAGGCTTGGCGATCAGGTGCGGGAGAAAGAGGCTTTTATCAAACACTACCTGGAAAGTGAGATTCGGCCGTTAGATCCCGAACTGCAAATTCGCGGAATTGGCTTGATTTGGGGAATCGATGTCGCTCATCTGGGCGAGAAGGCCGCTAAAGAGATCGCCTCGAACTGTTTCAAGAACGGGCTCATTCTGGAAAGAGCCGGCCGCAACGATACAGTCATTAAGATCATGCCTCCTCTGACGATCAGCATAGACAACTTGAGGTCGGGTTGCGATACGATTAAAGAATGTATTCGTCAGGTTTGCCATACCAGGTTTGCCATACGGTAATCTATGAATATAAAATAAACCGGGACCAGACCATGATCCCGGTTTGTTTTATTCGTGCGCCATTTTTTAGCAAGGAACGATTTCTTAGTATTTATAAAGAGATATTAATCTGCTTTAGATCTCATTTACATTTGGTGTTCATGTCTCCGAAATAAACTGTTTTTCAAGCAAATCCCAATGGGGAGTAGGGATATTCGATTTCTTTTTCCAATCATCAAAATCACGGTTTAATGCCACCATTTCACCAAATGAATTTTGCATCATTTTGGCTATCGGCAAAAGATGATACATTTTCAGCATGTAATGCAGTATGCGTTTATGTCGTCTAATAAGTCTAACCTGATTCGCAGGTGTAATGGTATATCCTAATGCTTCAAGTACACTAAATCCTTCATCCATCGCGGTTATCATTTGTCGCAGTAGCTTTTTGTCTTTGGCGACTTCGTTCATCCGACCATTCTTAGCCAATCCCCCGGAACTGAGCATTAAAATGGGGATGATATGGCATTTAAGCCAGGCATCTATATCATTGTGATATGCTAATTTGAATTTAGTCTTGCTAAAAACTTGATCGAGCAAAGGTTTAAAAGAGACCTGACCGACCGCCCCACCCAGCATCATCTTCACTTTACCGCGTAGGATAACCATTCGTTCATTTTCCCGCCACCCAGCGCAAAGCTGAAATCCAAAGGCGATATTCTTCGGCATCAAACTATGATCTTGTATGTATTTTTGTTTTTGCATAGCTGGTATATCTGTGTTATTGCCTACGAAAACGATATTTCTGCTTAGATTACCAGCAAGAATCGGCAGTACGGACGGATAATCCGTGTATTTCATTGTGACAAAGATAAGATCATATTCCTGATCTGCTTCAAGCGTCCGGATGACATATATCCGATCGACAGTAGTTTTGTACTGAAAATAATGCTGGAGTACGATTCCATTCCGTTCAAGCTCTTCCGCCCGTTTACCTCTGGCCAAAATGGTTACGTCATGGCCTCCGCGCAGCAGAACATGTGTCAGATAACTGCCTATAATACCGGCACCGTAAACTAAAACTTTCAAAATTGCCCCCCATTTCCTAATCTGCATTTTTTGACAAAAATAAATTGAGATTCAACATCCGTTGATTTATCAACAACTGTTCATTAAAATAACCTTAGCATCACAGATATCTTGTTTCAATTGTTAAAATCTCAGTAAATGTTCATTAATCAACAAATTGAATTGGTTTGTCTAAAAAGAATGAAGGTGGACTTATGGATAGACGAACAATCAAAACACGGGAGGCCATTATTGAGGCTTTTGTAGGGCTGATGAGGGAGAAAAGCTTTGATAAGATCACGATTAACGAAATTGCTGATCGGGCCAACGTAAACCGTGGTACGGTATATTTGCATTATACGGATAAGTTCGATCTGTTGGAGCAGTGCATCGAGACTTATTTGCAGCGATTGTTTGAGGGTTGTGTGCCCAGCGGCAGCATGAATACGATTTCCCCCAAAACTTCCCTACTTCAAACATTAAAGCATCTCGAGGAACATTTTTTCATTTACTCAACCCTTATTACGAGCAAGGGGGTTCCTGCCTTTAGGAACCGGCTTATTTTCATTATGAAGAAGGGAGTTGAGGACCAAATAAATATATTTGGCGCAGCTTCTGGAGTTAATCAGGAAATAACGGTACAATTTTTGGCTTCGGCTGCTGTCGGTTTGTTAGAATGGTGGATTGTTCAAGATAAACCTTACCCTGCAGAGGAGATGGTAGATCAATTGCTGCTGCTATTTGGACGCCATCTTATGCTGCCGACATCAGAAGATGAATAGATGATCTAAGTCAATCTGACAGAAATAGAAGCCATGGAAATTCATCCATCGCTTCGGCTTGTGAATCTTTGGGAACGAAGAAAAACTGCTCACTCCTTGCAGGGAAATAGCCACAAGGCTTTATATTAATTCGTTCATTATAGCTCTACCAGCTACTCTACCTGTGAACAAACATCCGCCTAGAAATGTACCTTCAAGGGAGCGGTATCCATGAACGCCACCGCCTCCAAAACCGGATACTTCTCCTGCTGCATATAGACCTCTGATGGGAGATCCTGAAGTATTTAATACTTGACCGGACAAATTGGTTTGTAGGCCCCCGAGTGTCTTACGAGTAAGTATGTTTAGGCGGACAGCGATTAATGGACCATTTTTGATATCTAAAAACTTATGAGGTGCAGCAACTCGAATGAGCTTATCTCCAATATAGTTTCGGGCCCCGCGCAAGGCAGTAATTTGTAGGTCTTTCGTAAATTTGTTTTCCATTTCCCGATCCCTTGCGATGATTTGTCTTTCGATTTCTTCATATTGAAGCAAATGGTCACCGGTAAGTTTGTTCATTCCGGCAACAAGATCTCGAAGCTGGTCCGCAATGACAAAATCTTCACCATGATCCATAAATGCCTGGACAGCGGGAGGTGGACCTGGCAGAACCCTAGATAACACTTTTCTTATACTTTTGTCTGTAAGATCTAGGTTTTGTTCGCTGCCGGAGAGAGCAAATTCTTTTTCAATGATTTTTTGAGTTAAAATGAACCAGGAATAATCGTAGCCAGTGCGTTGGATTGCTTCAAGCGTGCCTAGCGTGTCAAATCCGGGAAAATTAGGGGTGGGAAACCGTTGGCCTCTGGCGTCGAACCAAAGGGAAGAAGGCCCTGGTATGATCCGAATGGCATGATCGGTCCAGACGGGATTCCAATTTTTAAGACCCTCTGTATAATGCCACATTCGATCCCGATTAACGATTCGTCCTCCAGCTTTCTCTGTAATTGCCAGCATTCTTCCATCTACATGTTCGGGTACACCCGAAATCATGCGTTTTGGTGGTGCACCCAGGCGGGACGGCCAATTTTCTCGTATAAGGTCAAAATTAGCGCCGATGCCACCGCTTGACACCAGAGTTGATCTAGCATGAAATTCGAAAGTGTCAATCACCACGCGTGAGCTTTTTTCACCACGTTTGGCTTTACTTGGTTCAAGAATAGATCCGCGAACGCCAACTACTGCGCCGTTTGCAGTTAGCAGTTCATTAACACGATGCCGTGGTCGATAATCAACGAATCCTTTTTCTATCGCTGAACGAACTTTTGCTTCAAATGGTTGAACTAAACCCGGACCTGTACCCCAAACAATATGAAATCTTGGCACAGAATTGCCATGACCTTCTGCTAGATACCCTCCACGTTCTGCCCAACCTACTACTGGGAAGAAACGTACACCTAAACGATGCAACCATTCACGTTTTTCGTCAGTAGCAAAGTCGACATAGGCTTTGGCCCATTGTTTTCCCCAATAATCTTCATCCTCATCCCTGTCGAATCCGGCAGATCCTACCCAATCCTGCCAAGCTAACTCTTTGGAATCCTTGATGCCAAGCCGACGTTGTTCAGGAGAATTCACTAGGAAAAGGCCACCGAAAGACCACCAAGCTTGCCCTCCTATTGAGGCTGCGGGTTCTTGGTCCAATAACAATACTTTTTTACCTGCATCCGTAATCTCTGCTGTCGCTACTAAACCTGCTAGTCCGGCTCCTATGACGATCACATCGAAATCCACAAAGATCACCGTCCTTAGACTGCATTTTAGGTGCCATTTTGCAAAGAGTCATCTTATGTTACCGCCATTCGAAGGTGAATAGATTACTTGTTATGAAGCAACAAAGTCGTTTCCTGTTAGAATAACAAATTACTTGGGCCAGCCACCCCAAATATCGAGTTTATTTCCATCTGGGTCATAGGCATAAAAATTAAGACCACAGCCCCCATTGTCTTCAATCTCCGATACCTTAGCTCCGTTGTTCTTCATTTGGCTGTAGAGTTCGTGAAATTCATTGACTTCTAAGGTAAGTGCACATTGTTCCGTTCCACCTATTTCAATGTAGTTTAGTTTTGTCTGCTCAGGAGTCTTAATCAAAAAAATGGCTTGTCCCGAAGGGATACGAAGCTGGGCCTGATTTTCATGAACGGGACTCATTAACTCCAAACCTAAATTATGCACATACCATTGGGCAGATTCTTCTGTATCGGTTGTAGGGATGTAAATGCAATTAATTTCTTTTACAATACTCGTCACATCATTTCCTCCTTGAATTTGGAATCTCACCTGATTGTATCAGTTAATGTTATTTTATGGTATATAAATAGAGTTTCAACTAATCTGCCCATTATCTTAATGAAAATGGCAGGTGATTGTCGCCACCACCAAGCTTGCCCTCCTATAGAGGCTGCGGGTTCTTGGTCCAAATTGAGTGAGGTTGGGGGACGCTCCTCTAGGACCTGAGGCATGAGGGGCTTTACCTTCTTTTTTTACGTGAAGCAATATCCTCTAGATAATCCTACCTAATTATGCATCATTAGACCGTATATTACCTTAACTATTATTCAATACATGTTATTTCCATGATTTACCTCATTGCAATTAAAAGTTATACTAGTGGTGAACGCTTTTTTGTCACAGCTTAAATTGACCATTGGTAGGTTTCTTGGAAATCGCAATATCGGTTATTTTTACTGCTTTTTAAAAGAGAGGGGAATTGACGTGGAACTTTTTCAAACGATGACACAGGACGGCTACGAGCAGCTTGTTTTTTGCCAGGATAAGAAGACGGGACTCAAAGCGATTATTGCGATACACGACACGACGCTCGGGCCTGCGCTGGGAGGCGCAAGAATGTGGAATTATGTATCGGAAGACGCCGCCATTGTAGACGCGATGCGTTTGGCCAAAGGGATGACCTATAAACATGCGGTATCGTCGCTGAACTTCGGCGGAGGGAAGAGTGTCATCATCGGCGATCCGAAAAAAGACAAAAGCGAAGGCAGCCTTCTCGCGTTCGGCCGTTATGTACAGAGCCTAAACGGTCGGTATATTACTGCAGAGGATGTCGGCACGACGGTCGAAGACATGGACACCATAGCTAGGGAAACGAAGTACGTAGCGGGCAAATCGGGCCAGGGTTCTTCCGGCAATCCGTCACCTGCAACCGCTTTCGGCGTATATCACGGCATGAAATCCGCCGCCAAAGAAGCGTTCGGTTCCGACTCATTAGAGGGGAAAACGGTAGCCGTCCAAGGCGTAGGTAATGTTGCCTTTCATTTATGCAAGCACCTTCATGAAGAAGGCGCGCAGTTGATCGTGACCGACATTAATAAAGAGGCGGTTATGAGAGCCGTCGAGCAATTTGGCGCCAAGGCCGTCGATCCGAACGATATTTATGACGTACCTTGTGATATATACGCTCCATGTGCACTGGGCGCCACGATTAATGATGATACGATCGTTCGGCTGCGGGCGAAGGTGATTGCCGGCTCTGCGAACAACCAGTTGAAGGAAGCGCGGCATGGTGAACAGCTTCATGGCATGGGCATTGTGTATGCGCCAGACTACGTCATCAATGCTGGAGGCGTCATTAATATTGCGGAAGAATGGCACGGTTACGACCGGGAGCGGGCCTTTATAAAAGTGAAAGAGATTTACAATACCCTCACGCAAATTTTCGATATCTCGAGACACGAAGGGATACCGTCGTACTTGGCGGCGGATCGCCTCGCCGAGAACCGCATCCGTTCGCGGCAAATCGTTCAAGCTTAGCTCAGCCCAGATATCCAGCGTATGAACGCCCGGCGATAAGCATCTCTTTCTGACAAAGTTTGAAAGGGGACGATATCATGGACATAAGGCAGTTGAGCTATTTTCTCGTCATTGCCAAAGAAGAGCAAATTACGCGCGCCGCCAAAGCGTTAAATATGGAGCAGCCGCCTTTGAGTCGGCAGCTTAAACTCATGGAGCAGGAGCTCGGCGTTACGCTGTTTGACCGCAACGGCAAGCAGATGAAGCTAACTCCGGCCGGTGAAAGCTTGCAGCGAAGAGCGGAAAATCTGCTGCATTATTTCAACGAAACGATCAATGAAGTGAAGGATATTGAAAACGGGCTGCAGGGGACATTATCCATCGGCTCTGTTTTTTCCTGTATTTCATTGATTCCACAAAAGATCGGCGACTTTCGCGAGAAGTATCCGCGCGTCCATTTTAAGATATTGGAGGGCGACCATTACACGCTCGGCGAATATTTGGAAAACCGAAACATCGAGCTCGTCATTACGCGTCTTCCGTTCGAGTCGAACTACGATCCCAGCAAATATTCGGTTTTGCCGCTTCCTTCGGATCCGTTTGTCGTCGTGATGTCCAGGCAGTGGGACGCTTACCATGCGCAAACCTCCCTTCCGATACAGGAGCTTGTCGACATGCCGCTGCTGGCCTTAAAAAGCGATAAGACCATCCGATTGCACGAAAAAATCGTAGACGAGTGCAGGCGCTTCGGGTTCGAGCCGAATACGATCTGTGAATGCTCCAGTGTTGCCATTATAATCGCACTTGTCGTCGCAGGCATCGGCGCAACGATTTTGCCGAAGTCCGTCATGTCCTCTTTCCCGATATCGGAAATCAGAATGCTCGATCTCCCGGACACGCACTTTCAATCCGAGGTCGGCATCGTCTGGCTGAAGAACCGCTACCTTTCTAAAAGCGCGCAAGCATTTATCGATACGTTTAAACCGCTCTAGGAGCAGTCTGAGATAGATTCGAAAGTCAGTGATAGCAGCGAACTCCCGTGTGACCTATAGGTTTAAGCTCAAACCTCTCGCAGGAAACCTAAATGTTCACACTCCGCCCGCTCCACATCGACCTTCGAGGGCAAGCGAAGACCACTCATGAAGCGGTCTTTTTTTTTTGGAGTATAAAGGTTCTCGTCCACTCCAAGTCGCACTACATACGAAAACACGCGTTGTGACTTACGCGAATAATTAGCCAAAACCGAACAACAGCGACTTTCCAACTCGTCCTTCAATACCTTTCATTCCTTTTTACCTCATGCCTACCTCGTCTCATTGGCACCAATCATGCCATTTCCTAATATGGTAGTATGCATACCTAAAATAGCATGGTCTGCATACAAAACGGGTATTTTATAAAGTTTTTTTATAGTGATAACATAAAAATGTGTTAGCGCTTACAAATATTAGCAACTAAACATAGATGAAAGGAACATAGCGATGGCAGGAAACGAGTTTGATTTGGTTGTGTTAGGCGGGGGGATGGGCGGTTATGTAGCCGCTATTCGCGCGAGTCAACTGGGCATGCGAGTAGCCGTGATTGAAAAAGACAAACTCGGCGGAACTTGCCTTCATCGGGGGTGTATACCGAGCAAAGCGCTGCTTCGATCGGCGGAGGTGTACCACACCGTTGCCCAAAGTCATGCATTCGGAGTGAAGGTGAACGATTTTTCGATTGATTTTACGCAAATGCAGGAACGGAAACAAGGCATCGTGGATCAACTGTATAAAGGCGTTCAACATTTGATGAAAAAAGGAAACATTGAGGTGTTCCATGGTGAAGGCCGGATTTTGGGACCGTCGATCTTCTCCCCGCTTGCCGGTGCGGTGGCGGTCACTTATGCGGATGGAGAGTCCGACATTTTGGTGCCAAAGCACCTGCTTATCGCAACGGGCTCAAGGCCGCGCCAGCTTCCTGGGCTGGAAGCGGACGGCGAGCACGTGCTGACGAGCGACGAAGCGCTGCAATTGGAACGGCTGCCCCGCTCGGTACTTGTGGTCGGCGGCGGAACGATCGGCATCGAGTGGGCCTCACTTTTGAGTGATTTGGGCGTGGAGGTGCAGATCGTCGAATATGCGGATCGCATTCTTCCACAGGAGGATGCCGACATCAGCAAAGAGATGGCACGCCTCTTCAAAAAACGCAAGATCGCCATTCATACGGGCGCTAAAGTGCTGCCGGATACGCTTCGGAAAGACGGGGATTCCGTAACGATTCAAGCCGAGCGTGACGGAGGGCCGATCGAATTGCAAGCGGAAAAAATACTGGTGGCGGTAGGCCGTGCGGCGAACGTTGAGAACATTGGCCTTGAGAACACGGACGTAGCCGTTGAACGTGACACGATTCGTGTGAATGTGCATTTTCAAACGGCTGAAGACCATATATATGCCATAGGCGACGTGATCGGAGGCTTGCAATTGGCGCATGTGGCGGTTTGTGAGGGCATATCCGCCGTTGAACATATGGCTGGTCTCGCCCCGCTTCCGGTTGATTACACGCAAATTCCGAAAGCGACGTACAGCCGGCCGGAAATCGCGAGTATCGGTTGGACGGAACAAGCAGCAAAGGAAGCGGGATTTTCCGTGAAAACAGGTACGTTCCCTTTCAAAGCGATCGGGAAGGCGTTGATTTATGGGGAGAACGATGGCTTTGTGAAGCTTGTCGTCAATGAAACGACAGACGACCTGCTTGGCGTTCATATGATCGGTCCACATGTGTCGGATTTAATCGCAGAAGGCGCACTCGCTAAAGTGCTTGACGCAACACCATGGGAAATCGCCCGCACGATCCATCCGCATCCATCGCTCGCGGAAATCATCGGCGAGGCGGCCCTGGCTGTTGATAAACGAGCCATTCATGTATAGAGGTTAGGAAAATGAAGGAGGGCATTGCGATGGAGAACACAATGTTGAACAGGCACCAAGCTTTGGGTTTGACGGATCAGCAGGCGCTAGGCATGTACCGGGACATGTTGCTTGCGCGAAAAGTCGACGAACGGACGTGGATCCTTAATCGAGCTGGTAAGCTACCGTTCGTCATCTCTTGCCAAGGACAGGAGGCGGCGCAAGTTGGTGCGGTCTATGCCATGGATGCGAAGAAAGATTACTTGTGCCCCTATTACCGGGATATGGGTGTAGTTATTCCATTCGGGATGACGGCGCGGGATTTGATGCTTAACGCGTTCGCTCGGGCGGAGGATCCGAATAGTGGAGGAAGGCAGATGCCAGGCCATTACGGCGGGAAGAAGTATCGGATCCTATCGGGGTCGAGCCCGGTAACAACTCAAGTTCCTCATGCCGTAGGTCTGGCGCTGGCAGGTAGGATGGAAGGCAAAGATCTCGTCGTGTTCACTTCGTTCGGCGAGGGTTCCAGCAACCAGGGCGATTTCCACGAAGGCGCAAACTTCGCCGGTGTTTACAAGCTGCCCGTCATCTTCTTTTGTGAAAATAACCGATACGCCATTTCCGTCCCTTATGACAAGCAGGTCGCTTGCAAAAGCATAGCTGACCGTGCCGCCGGATACGGCTTTCCGGGCGTTAGTGTCGATGGGAACGATCCGCTTGAAGTATATGCGGCTATGAAAGAGGCAGTAGACCGGGCAAGAATAGGCGAAGGGCCGACACTGATTGAAGCACGCTGCGCCCGCTTTACGCCGCACTCCTCGGATGACGACGATCGCCAATATCGGCCGAAGGGCGAAGTGGAGGAAGAGAAGAAGAAGGATCCCATTCTTCTTTTTACTTGTTATTTGAGAGAAGTCGGAGTGCTGAACGATTCCATTGAGAACGAAATTCGTGATTGGGTTGCGAAGGAAGTGGATGAGGCGACGGAATATGCGGAGAATGCACCGTCTCCGGCGCCGGAGACAGCGCTGAAGCACGTTTATGCCGAATAAGGGGGAGAAACGATGGCGGTCATTTCATATATCGATGCAGTAAATTCGGCGCTTCGCGAGGAAATGTTTCGGGATTCGAAGGTGTTTGTGCTGGGTGAGGACGTAGGCTTTAAGGGCGGCGTGTTCAAAGCGACGCAGGGGCTATATGAACAATTCGGGGAGGAGCGCGTGCTGGATACGCCTCTTGCAGAGTCGGCGATAGCTGGCGTGGCGATCGGCGCTGCGGCTTACGGATTCCGGCCTGTGGCGGAGATGCAGTTTGCGGATTTCATTATGCCAGCCGTTAACCAGATCGTGAGCGAAGCCGCCAAAATGCGCTATCGTTCGAACGGCGATTGGAACTGCCCGCTAGTCATCCGGGCGCCATACGGGGGTGGCATTCACGGCGCGCTCTATCATTCGCAATGCGTGGAAGCGATGTTTTGCAACGTTCCTGGCTTAAAGGTCGTAGCTCCCTCCACTCCATATGACGTAAAAGGGTTGTTGAAAGCGTCGATACGTGATGAAGACCCAGTGTTGTTCTTCGAGCACAAACGCTGTTATCGCTTGATTAAAGGAGAAGTGCCGGAAGGCGATTATATCGTGCCAATCGGAAAAGCGGATATCAAGCGCGAAGGCAAGCATTTGACGGTGATCTCGTACGGGATGACACTGCATTTTGCTCTGCAGGCGGCGGAACGATTGCAGAAGGAAGATGGGTACAGCGCCCATGTTCTTGATTTGCGTACGCTCTATCCGCTTGATAAGGAATCGATCGTAGAAGCGGCGCGGAAGACGGGAAAAGTGCTGATCGTGCACGAGGATAATAAAGAAGGCGGCATCGGAGGCGAAGTGTCGGCTGTCATTGCGGAGGAGTGCCTTTTCGACCTCGACGCGCCGATCAAGCGCTTAGGTAGTCCCGATATTCCTGCCATGCCTTATAACGGAGGGATGGAAAAGTTCTTCATGCTGAATCCAGACAAAGTTTACGAAGCGATGAAAGAACTGGCTGAATATTAAATAGATTGCGTATTCATAAAGATCGTAAAGGAGGAAATCATGACTGAGCAAGTGGTTATGCCCCAGCTTGGGGAGAGCGTAACGGAAGGCACCCTTTCCAAGTGGTTGGTTAAGGTCGGGGATCGGGTTAAGAAGTATGACTCGATCTGTGAAGTGGCGACGGACAAAGTCGTTGCCGAGGTGCCCTCCGTGGCCGCAGGGACGATTACCGAAATCGTTGTGCAGGAAGGCGAAACCGTCGCGGTGCAGAGCCTGATTTGCTACATTGCGACGGATGAGGAAGCGGCTCCGGGGGCGTCTAGAGCGCTGAAGGAGTCGGCTCCGGCGGCGCAATTGCCGCTGGTCAGGGAAGCAGCCGCTGCATCAGCCCCGGCAGAAACGAAGCAGCGCTTCTCGCCTGCCGTAATGAAGTTGGCGCAGGAGTATGGCATTGATCTTTCCTTGCTCCGAGGTACAGGAGCAGGGGGCCGGATTACCCGTTTGGACGTGCTGGAGTTTGTGGAAAACAAGGATCAGAGCCCCCCTGTTGCAGAGGCAGCGGTTCAAGAGGTAATGCCTCTAGCCGATTCAGTGCCTAGTCCGAAAAACGTCGTTAACGAGCCTAGTCAAGAAGAACAGGATGATAAAGTTATTCCGATAACGTCCGTACGTAGAACGATCGCGAACCGGATGGTTCAGAGCAAGCATGACGCGCCGCATGCATGGATGATGGCCTCGTGTGACGTGACGAATCTTGTTCGGTTCCGCAATCAAATCAAGGATGATTTTAAGGAGCAGGAAGGCGTGGCTCTTACGTTCATGCCGTTTTTTATCAAGGCGGTTGTAGAAGCGATCAAAGAGTTTCCGCTCATGAACTCGCAGTGGGCGGGCGACCGTATTATCGTGAAGAAGGCGATCCATGTCTCGATCGCAGTGGCATCGGAGGATGCCCTCTTCGTCCCAGTCATCAAGGACGCCGACCAGAAGAGCATATTGGGATTAGCCAAGGCGGTCGATCATTTAGCCGTCAAAAGCAGAGCAGGCAAGCTGACGATGGAGGATATGTCAGGCGGGACGTTTACGGTTAATAACACCGGTTCTTTCGGGTCCGTTCTCTCTGCGCCGATTATTAACCAGCCGCAAGCCGCCATCCTCAGCTTTGAAGCTATCGAAAAACGGCCCGTCGCCCTTGGCGACATGTTCGCTATCCGCGATATGATGAATATTTGCCTTTCTTTGGATCATCGGGTGCTTGACGGTCTTATTTGCGGCCGTTTCCTGCAAAGCGTGAAGTCAAAAATTGAAAGCTACAGTGCAGGTACCAAGTTGTTTTAATAGATGAAGAATTCGGAGGCTGAAAGAATGTCTGAAAATAAAACAGTTATCGTCAGCGCCGCCAGAACGCCTTTCGGGAAATTCGGAGGCTCCTTGAAAAACATGCAGGCCGCCCAGCTCGGCGGCATCGCGATTCGCGAAGCGGTGTCCCGGGCAGGGCTTCAGTCGAACCAGGTGGACGCAGCCATCATGGGCATGGTCTTACAGGCGGGGGCCGGCCAAATCCCTTCCCGCCAAGCAACACGTCTAGCAGGCTTGCCGTGGGAGGTGCCTTCGGAAACGATCAACAAAGTTTGCGCATCCGGGATGCGTGCCGTTACACTGGCGGATCAGATCATCCGCGCGGGAGATAGCGACATCATCGTGGCGGGCGGGATGGAAAGCATGAGTAACGCTCCCTACGCGATGCCGAACGCTAGATGGGGAGCACGCATGGGTGACACTGCAATGAAGGATCTGATGGTGCATGATGGGCTGACATGCGCATTCGATAACGTGCATATGGCTGTTCACGGCAGTATGGTTGCATCGGAATACCATATTGATCGCGCCGACCAAGATGCATGGGCGCTGAGAAGCCACCAGAGAGCAATCGAAGCGATTGAGGCCGGACGAATGAAAGACGAGATTGTTCCCGTTTCGATTTCGCAGCGCAAAGGTGGCCCCGTCGTCGTCGATACGGACGAAGCGCCAAGGAAAGATTCCACCATCGAAGCGCTGGCGAAATTGCCCCCCATATTCGTCAAGGACGGCACCGTGACGGCAGGTAATGCGCCAGGCGTCAACGACGGAGCGGGCGCGCTTGTGCTGATGTCGGAAGGGAAGGCTCGGGAGATGGGGAAACCATGGCTAGCTACGATCATCGGGCATGCGGCCATCGCGATGGAGGCGCCCTATTTAGCCGTAGCACCGGGACTCGCGATTCAGAAACTATTGAAGAAGACCGGGTATGCCTTGCAGGATATCGATTTGTTTGAAGTCAATGAAGCGTTTGCGGCGGTTACGCTGACCAGTGGCAAAATAGTAGGTTGGGATCCCGAAAAGGTGAATGTCAACGGCGGCGCCATTGCCCTTGGCCATCCGATCGGGGCGAGCGGGGCACGCATTTTGATGTCTCTCATATACGAGCTGAAAAGGCGTGGCGGAGGACTCGGAATCGCCGCGATTTGCAGCGGAGCTGCGCAAGGTGATGCGATACTGGTTCAGGTTGATTAGGGGAGTGAGAGAAAATCATGTCGATTCATAAGCTTATGGTAGTAGGAGCGGGGCAAATGGGCAGCGGCATCGCGCAAGTAGCGGCTGCTGCAGGCCTGCAGGTTGTGCTGAACGATACGAAACCAGAATTTGTTGAAAAAGGCTTTCAGACTATACGGAAGAACCTTTCCCGTGATGTGGAAAAAGGACGCAAAAGCCAGGAAGAGATGGACGCGATTATCTCCTGTATCACGCTGTCTACAGACTTTGCGGACGCGGTTGACGTGGATTTTGCCATAGAAGCGATCACGGAAAATATGCAGTTGAAATCGGACGTTTTCCGCAAGCTGGATGAAATCTGTCCGTCGCATGCCATTCTGGCAAGCAATACCTCCTCGCTGCCGATTACGGAGCTTGCCGCCGTCACGAACCGTCCGGATCAAGTGATCGGCATGCATTTTATGAATCCGGTGCCTGTCATGAAGCTGATCGAGGTCATCCGCGGATTGGCGACCTCAGATAGCACGTATGCGACAGTGGATGACCTCTCGAAAAAAATAGGCAAAACCCCGGTTGAAGTAAACGATTTTCCCGGCTTCGTCTCCAATCGCGTTCTCATGCCGATGATCAATGAGGCTATCTATTGCGTGTACGAGGGAGTCGCCACGCCTGAAGCGATTGACGAAGTGATGAAGCTTGGAATGAACCACCCGATGGGGCCGTTGACGCTGGCCGATTTTATCGGATTGGATACGTGCTTGTATATCATGCAAGTATTGCATGAAGGGCTGGGAGACTCGAAATACCGGCCATGCCCGCTGCTTCGCAAATACGTCAAAGCGGGCTGGCTCGGGCGTAAATCTGGTCGCGGTTTTTACATCTATGAATAAGTCATAAAGTGCGTGTTCAAAAAGGCCGGTTTTCAGCACCGAAGCTTATGCTTCAATGCTTCCGATGTGCGTTTTTTCAAAACGCTTCAGTTAGATGAAGCTAGGGACTGAGGAGCGGAGCTATACGTTTTCGTAGAAAACGACTTCGTAAGCATCCGCTTAGGCCTGGCTGAATTCAAGATTCGATGTCGAGCCAGCTTCCTGATTTACTTCGTGTTAGATATAGAATTTATTCGTTATCTAGCTACGCTGATGAAATTCTATATCGCAAGAAAACCTACCTTTGAATCGCGGTCGTTCACCCTTGATTGGCCTCGATTGGTTTTCTTATCAAAAGCGGACTTTTTAAACAACCTCATAAAGGAGGAGCTAACGTGGGTCTGCATCTAACAGACGAGCAAAGCATGATCCGCCAAATGGTGCGAGATTTCGCTCGGCAAGAGATTGCGCCTTTTATTGAACGGATGGAAGAACATGACGAATTCCCTTTGGAGATCGTTCGAAAAATGGGTGCGCAAGGTCTGATGGGCATTCCGATCCCGGAGAAATGGGGCGGAGCAGGCAGCGACTTTACTTCATACATTATGGCCATCCATGAAATTTCAAAAGTAAGCGCAGCGGTAGGTGTTATTTTATCGGTGCATTCCTCCTTAGGAACGAACCCGATTTATTATTTTGGCAGTGATGAGCAGAAGCGGGCATTCATCCCGAAGCTCGCTTCTGGGGAGTATCTGGGTGCATTTGCTCTGACAGAGCCGGGTGCAGGCTCAAATCCTGCGGGCATCCGCACATCAGCCGCGAAACGCGGGGACCGGTATATTTTAAATGGGTCGAAAATGTTCATCACGAGCGGCGGTTACGCCGACGTGTATATGACGTTTGCCGTAACGGATTCTAGTCAAGGGACGAAAGGAATATCGGCCTTTATCGTGGAGAAGGGTACCCCCGGCTTAATGATAGGCAAAAAAGAGAAAAAAATGGGCCTGAATGGGTCCAGCACGACGGAATTGATATTCGAGAATGCTGAAGTGCCTGTAGAACATTTACTGGGCCGCGAAGGGGATGGGTTCAAGATCGCCATGGGCAACCTCGATGCGGGACGAATCGGCATCGCCGCCCAGGCGCTGGGAATTGCGGAGGCCGCTTTAGAAAGCTCGGTCAGCTATGCGAAAATGCGCCATCAATTCGGCAAGCCAATTGCGGACAATCAGGCGATTGCATTCAAGATAGCGGACATGGCCACACAGATCGAAGCCGCGAGATTGCTAGTCTACCAAGCCGCCGATTTAAGATCGCGCGGTCTCAAATGTTCCAAAGAAGCGTCTATGGCAAAGCGCTTTAGTACGGATACCGCGATGGAAGCGGCTATTGAGGCGGTTCAGATCCATGGAGGCTACGGATATTCACGGGAATACCCGGCCGAGAGGCTGTTCCGTGATGCGAAAGCGACACAGATCTATGAAGGAACAAACGAAATTCAAAGAATCGTGATTTCGAAACACGTTCTTGGCGAGTAAGAAGGGGGTTGTACAAACCATGCATTTTCAATTATCGGAAGAACACCAAATGATGCAAAACATGTTGAAGGAATTTGCCGAAAGCGAATGCGGCCCTACGGCTGGGCAGCGCGACGAAGACGAGTCCTTCGATATGGGCATTTGGCATAAAATGACCGAGCTCGGCATTTGCGGCATCCCTTGGCCGGAGAAATACGGCGGCGCGGGAGCGGACTACATGAGCTATGTGATCGCAGTGGAAGAGCTGTCCCGCGTGGATGCGTCCATCGGCGTCACGCTGTCCGCCCATACGTCGTTGGCTGGATGGCCGGTGTATAAGTTCGGCACGGAGGAACAAAAACAGAA
>JAIRVF010000032.1 GCA_031254035.1 Paenibacillus sp. | reverse complement strand
TAGCAGATGTTCCGCAGCTGAAAAGTCGTCATCTCATGCAGCTCATCCCGCGTATAACACGCCTTTCCGCGCACCCGCTCCTGGCTGGTGGAATCGGTATACAGTTTAAATCCCCTCATGTTTCACATTCTCCTCCCCATCCTCAGGGCGTCTTAATAGAGGTTTTGAACACGCACTAATACATCGCGATCCGGTCCAGAACCATCGTTTCATCGGCATCGATGATGCCGACATGGCAATCCCAATAAACCTCAGTCCGGTAACGGACCGGTAGAAACAGTTCCATCAACAGCTCCAGCTTCCGGCTCGCCAGCTCCGTTTGCTTTTGTCCGATATAAAACAACATTTCGTCCTTGTCCTCGTTGTTGACGTAAATCGTCGAACGTTTGAAAATCCGGCTGATCGTGCTGCGTAGAAGATTCAGCGTTTCCCCCGTATCATACATCCGCAAAATGGCACAAACGATCAATTCCCGCTCATCTGGATCAAACAGACCGATTAGCTCCTTTACCCGGCTTCCGAACGCCCCGGCTTCCAGGTCCCGCAGCACAAAACGGATATAAAACTCGCGTTTGTTCATGCCCTGCATCAAATCCATTTCCGCCAAAAAATGAATGAGAATATCGAACAATACCAAACGGAATTCCTCGTCTTCCTCCAGATTGATGTCAAGCAGATCGCGGAACATGGCGGGAAACCGGTAATGCGGATTGATCTCCACCTGGACGTCATGCTGTCCTTTGGCTGCATTCAGCTCATTGAGACTAAGCTCCATATACGGCGAATACACCTTCGCCGGCAGAAATGTAATGTTCCGTTTGCCGATGCCTGCTTCCTGCGCCTGCACAAGCAAATCCCATATGTAATTCAAGCCCATTCTCCTTCGCAGCGGTATTCCGGGAACGACATCTGCACCTGGGAAACGAGGAAACTGAGCAAATCTTCGGCCAAATAATCCGGCTGCGAATCCATATCCGTTCGCTTGAATTTCAGGCACATTCTCCATTTCCCGTTATCCACCCGAACCTCATCTGTTATGAAACGGTTGAGCTCATAGGTGATGGCCTGGCTGCCGTCCGCATGGCGAATTTCCACATCCGCCAGCGTAAGTCCCTCCGAGGCGACAAATGAATGAACGATCCGGACGATTTCACCTTTGGAGCGAACAATTTGTTCCTGCTGGTGACCGTACCTGCTGATAAAATCTTCCCTCTGCCGGTTGGACATCAGCGGATACCCAGGCCGACTCATTCCGGAGTCAAAAGGGCTGGCTACTCTGAGCACCTGCCACGTATCCGACTTTTCATGCGGCGAAACAACCGTAATCTCTTCTGCAGAACGTTTGATGTAACGGATGCTGTAATCATTGACATCCACCAGGTAGCCGTGCTGGAGTCCTGTTTTGAGCAGCGGCAGCACATGCTCATAGTTGACGCGGTCTGCCGCTGGCACCGGAAAACCTCCGGTTCTCAGCTTCAGACGGTGGATATTCCAAAGCGGAACGAGATTGGTTCTTTTGTAAGGTTCGTATTCTTCCAGATGCACCGATATTTCCAGCACCTCCTCGTCCGCCGCAAGCTCCCCGTCGATCCGGGTCAGCACCGCTTTAACAAATTTGTAGGCATAGGGGTGATTTACCGTTTTCCAAGGCAGACCGTTATTCAGAAACACGTGATATAGCTTTTCGATTTCTTTGATATAGGTCGTATCTCTCTCCAGCTTGACCTCGATCGCATACTGGCCCCGGCTTGTCTTCAGGCTGCCCCGGAATGTTCTGCCGCTATAGAGAAGCTCTTGAATCAGCGGATAGCTGCATTCCAGAAACAACGAAAACAGCCGAACTTCATCGCCTTCCTTGAGGCTCTGCATGATTTCCCCCAGATCGATTCGGCCCGGCTCCGCGTCCGTGGAGATCATTGGATACAAATAATCATGTAAAGGGTCCCACTCTTCCCGTTTGCACATGGAAACGTAGATATCATGTTTGGTATCGTGAATGCCCACTTCCTCGAACACGCGCCGCTCCAGCTGGCGATTTAGCTCTTCCTGATATTCCACCAGGTTCAAAAATACACCGCTCATCAGGTTCCGCAGCAGCCGCCGCTGCTGCAAATCCTCCATCTTGCTCAGCCGGTCCATAATGAGTTCCTTCATGAAGAAGCCCCTCCTTCCGTTTCCGAATCCTTTTCCCCGTTTGCATCCGGCGGACTATCCTCAGCCTTTTCGGCAGGTGCGGAAACCGCTTTATTTTCCGTTTTGGGTGGTTCAGCGGATTTGACGGTACCTTTCGTAGGTGGAGTAACTGGAGCTTCTGGAACATCAGGTATATTGGGCTCAGGCTCTATATTTCCCCAGCCGTTCGCGGCGGACGAATCATATCCGGCTCCGCCGAACCCGGTATTTAGCCCGTCTCCGGTACCCGCGGCAGGTACGGCCGGATGCAGCTTCTCGTCCGCTTTGGAAATTTTCCGCTCCATCGCAAGCACCCGCTCCAACTTATCGATTTCTTGATAAGTTTCCTGTGCCAAACTATATGCTTCAATCGCACCGGCGTAATCCATCGCGGCCATGCTGCGGTCGCCTTTTTTCTCGAGATTATCCGCCTGCAGCGTCTTTGTTTCCCGCTCAATGCCATCGATCTTGTCCTTCGTTTCGGACATTTTCTTTTCGAGTTGCTTTTGCCCGCTTTCATAGCCGGCTTCGATCGCCGCATTTTTCGCCTTTTCATACGTTTTAAGCGCGCTGCTGTAATCCTGAGTCTGAGCCTGTTTGTCCCCGTCCTTGATTACTTCTGCCAGCTCGGCAATTTTACCGCTGCGTTCAATTCTCGCTTGGATGTCCTCTGGCTTGTACGGCTTGTATTTCCCTGCATCCTTAAGCGCCTTCGTATAACTGTTAACCGCCATATCATAACTGCCATCCTGCACATAGCCATCTCCATCGGTTACGGCCTGCGCCACTTGCTGCTTACCGCGAAGAAGTTGGAAATGCAGCTTGTCCTTCAGTTTGCTGGCTGCATTTTTCGCTTCGCTGTAGGCTTTGAGCGCCTTCGCATAGTCGCCTGCAGATGCATATCCGTCGCCATCTTGCTCGGCTTCGGCCATTAACATGGCCGTTTGGGCCAAACTCTCTGCCTGTTTGGCTTTCATATACCAGATGCCGCCTCCAGCAAGCAGCAGCGACAGCGTAATCATGGCGATGCGGAGAATCCACTTTTTGCGGTTTTTCGGCTTCTCTGCAAAGGCCTTGTTCACATAAACCGCCGCTGCCGTATAATTACTCACCGTCTGACACTGCTTGCTGAGGACAACTTCCTCCAGCGTATCGGTCAGGCTGGTCGGATCGCTGGATTCTGTGAGCGCATCCAGCATTTCCGGCAGGTCCACCTGTTCCCAGACGCCCGGCGTACTGAGCAGAAGTACATCTCCATCGGCAAGCGGCGTTTTATCCGAAATAAACGGATCGAAATAATCCGGCTTTCCCATATAATTCAGCAGATTGCCCCGCTCTTCATGGTTTGATATCCGGTCCTCGGATAGTTTGCCGTTTTCCAGCAGCAATTGGGACAGACTCTGGTCCTTTGACCTTAAATTCAGCCGCCCACCACGAAAATGGTACAGCCGCGCATTGCCGCATGACGCCCATACCATCTTGGTGTAGTTCGTAACAATCACAAGTACGCTCGCTTTCAACCGGACGCGTCGGCTCTCGAATTTGAGCCATTCATGGGCGGTCTGCAAATACTTCCGGATGCTCCTTTTGGACAGCGAGGGTTTCTCCATGAAACTTTCCAGAATCGCGCTGACTACCATTTCGGCGCTGTGCATCTCCCTATCCTGATCCAGGCCGTCCGCAATCACATAACAAGCTATGTCATCCAGCTCAACGAAGGCAAAATAATCCCTGTTGTCAACAAACGAGCCCGCCTCGGAGACAAAAGCCGTCTGAAAATCGCTGTTCTCCTTCCTCATGCCTTCCTCCGTTTCTCCGTTTCCTGCTGTGTGTATTTATGTCCGGAAACAACCTTTTGCCGCTGTCCGTAAGCCCATCAGCCTATTCCCGTTTCTCCAAAATGATCACGGTGGCATTGTCCTGATGTTTAAAGCTTTTTTGCTCAACCTCTTCGATAATTTTTTCAGCAGTTTCCTGCGGCGGCAGCTTCAACCTCAGAATCTCTTCCAGCTCCACTTCCGTCAGCGCATCCATCACGCCGTCGCTGCATAAAATGACGATGTCCCCGGGATCCAAATACACCGGTTCGCCAACTTCCATGCTTTTGAAGCCGCCGTATCCCAAATAGTTGATCAACTGATTGCGCATCGGATTTTGCAGGGCGTCCTCTTTGCTAATCTCGCCTGACAGGTAACGTTCCTCCAGCACCGTTTCCAGTGTATGCTTGGAATTCACCGGTATCAGCTCCCCATTCCTGAACAGAATGAGCATGCTGTCTCCTACCGCTCCCCAGTGAAGTCTTCTGCCACAAATAACGGCAACGACCAGGGTCGTTCCGCCATTTTCACCTCCAAGCTGCTCAAGAATCGCCCGGTTGCTGACCAGCGCTGCTTTATCAAAATATTCGGGAAGCTCTCGCAGATCCTCCACCTTCAAAAACTCACGCGAAAACGTCGTCACCGCCAGCGTGCTAGACATACGACCGTTCTTTAATCCGCTGATCCCATCGGCAATTACCGCCATGGTCCCGACCCGGGTAGCTGCGCTCGCAAAATAATCATCCTGCTCCTGCCTTCTGCCGATGGTCTGTGCGTTCCCGATTATAACTTCCGAGGCTGGCCGAGACTGGTATTCTTCGTCTTCTTGGTATTCTTCATATTCTTGGTATTCTTCGTATCCATCGTCTCCTATGGTCCAATCCTCTGCCGAAAGCCGGGCCGGACTTGTTTGCAGCTTCAGTCGGACTGCAAACAGTACGGCTACCAGAAGAGCAGCTGCCATTAGCACACCGTATTTATCAATAAAATCCCAATTCCCCATCCCCATCATCCTGCCTTAACCGTTATCCCACTCGAAGTGGGGTCCGCACAGCGGCACAAATACGAATTTGCTGCGTCCCAGTTGAATCAAATCATAGGCGTTTAGCTCGACCGGTGAATAAACCGCTTCGTTGTTATGATAGGCAAGTCCTGAGGCATCCCCTGGCAGCAAATAAAAATTGCGTTTTTTCGGATCGTAAACGATCACTGCATGATTGCGCCGGGACACCCCGTTATCCCCGATGATCCGGATATGCATTTCCTCAGCTCGACCAATAAAGTTTTTCTCGGCCATAATGCGGTAATCCTGACCCATTTGTGGTCCTTCGACGCAAACTAGCCAGCCGGTAACCGGCTGAATCCCAGTCGTCTCCCCCAAATAAGGCATCGTTTTGTCATCCATTTCCGCAGCAGCCTGAGGTTTTGCCCCTTCGCTGCGCGCGGGTCTCTCCAACGTCGTGTTGCAATATGGACAGGTATTGCCATGCTTCCTCGTACTGAACATGTGTCCATTCAGGCATCTCGTCAAGCTCATCTCCAACTCATACCCCCATTATGTAGGCGCGATCAAAAAAATAGTGAATCAGAATTGCACGAAAACCGCCCATCGTTAGGCTACTTTCGGCAAATCGAATGATCTATTATTCTTTTGATCGCGCCTAAATCCCATCATTTGACCAGCAACCTGGTGTTGGCTATAAAAATCATGTCCCCCGCGCCAAGCCGTTGCGGCTCTTCGACAACAAGCCGGTTTGCATCGCTGCGCCCCGATTTGCGAATACCTGTGCCGCTGTGCGAATCTGCATCTTCGATAAACCAATCGTCGCCGACGCGGTTCAAAACCGCGTGTTCCGGACTAATCAGCGACGCATATTCACAGTCCGATAAATCTATGTCAACCTCGCCTTGGCTTGTGCTTTTTCCAATCAGGACCGCGATTTCACCCTTCACGAACCATTCCTTCACGCGTTCGCCGTCATCATCCAAGAGGACGATCTTGGCGATGGGCGTTTTCCCCTTCCGGTTCTTGTAGCCCGGTTTGCGGTCCCCAGTCCATATAAGCGCGCATGCCATTGCAGCTGCTGCCGCGACGATGGACATTTGCAAAATGTAATGAAAAGGGCGGAGCAGGGCATAAATCACCGTACCGATCAATATCCCGTAGATCAACAGATCCATCATTGCTATACTTCTGGATTTCTCCGTTTTCACATCCGCTACCCCCATCAGTTGTTGAATGCCTCTTTATTTTTTGCGATACCCCATAAAATGTTCAAACATATCGGACGTGTCCAAAGGATTTCCCGCCTTTGCGCCCTTTTGATTGCTTTTCGTATCGGTTTGCCCTTTGGGCGTCTTGCCAAAAAATTGTGCAAACTGCTCCTGCACCCTGGTAGGATCAAAATGGCTTCCTTGCGACGCTTTCACGTTTCCGCCGGATGGTTCCACCGGACTTTTCTTCGATTCACTTGTTCTTTTGCCCCCCTGAGCCAGCCGCTCATCATAGGCAATTCGTTTAGCCTCGTCACTAAGCGTTTCGTACGCCTCAACGATTTGCTTAAACTTTAGCGCTGCATCCGGATTTCCGGGATTCACGTCAGGATGGAAACGTTTGGCCAATTTGCGGTATGCTTGTCTGATCTCGTTTCCCGCCGCCTGGCGTGTGACTCCGAGAACCTGGTAATAATCCGTCACTTTCATTTCCCCGCTTTCACCCGGATCTGCTGCTTATGACCGCATGGGTCTGCATAAGGTATGGAAAATCTCAAGAGGCTGCATGCCTCTTGAGATTTTCCTGTTACCATGTAACGTATTAATCGTTGGCTGGATATCCGCCATTGAGCTTGGCCAGCTCGGTTTTGTCTCTCTTTTGCTTGACGTAAAGTTCGAATTGGCCAACACCTTCGGTATCTCCGAACGTTTCTTTGTAATCAACGACAAAGGCATTCGGGAATACGACCTCGCGAACCACCTGATTTGCCGCGATCACTTCCAGCGTCAGCTTGCGGTAGCAATCTGCCTTTTCGGCAGGAACGAGGGACCACAGCCCAAGTTTCAGCGTGTCGTCTGCCTTGTCGCCATCGGTAGCGGTAATGATCTTTCCGATAATTCTCAGTGTAGAACCTACATCGGTAGATCTGGCGTTGGAATCATCCGGCGTATCGGTGTCATAAACGACCTTTTGGATATTGTCCAAACCAAGTTCAATTGTTTCTGCTCCTTCTACTTTCAATCTGAATCCCATAAGTGCATCCTCCTTAAAATTAGGTATAAAATAGCCCAGACATGATGAATCATGCCCGGAATTTATGTAATGAGACAGGCCGTGATGGCCCATCCCCCACATACAACTTCGATTTAGTAGGTAAGTTGTTTAGGATCATTCGTTACGTTATATAACGAGTGGTATGTTTATACATGAAATCAACCCACCATTCGGCGAGCCGACTTCCCGCAGTCTGCCTGTCTGATGCTTAAGGCTTGTACATCAAGCTTTAACTGGACTCGTGCCTTTCGTGATCATCACTTCGAGATTCTTCACGTTGCCGTTATAGATCAGATCGATATGGCACAGATTGTTTTTCTCATCGATGACGTAGTTCATATCATCGCCGTCATAAATGATCGAATTGATGAATCCGCGTTTGGCGAGCCACAGACTCTTCTGGCTGCTCGGATTGTTGCTGAAAAACTTGATGATGTTCTCATGCTTGAAGTCATTGGTCTGGAAGCGCAAAATGCGCTCGATATAGGTGCTGACCAATGTTTTGTATATAGAATCAAATCCATCTTCCGACGCTGCCAGACCTCTCGCTTTGTAAACGGTAATCCGGCGGATATCCTTGCCTTGCAACTGAGCATTCTCGGAAGAGAAGATAAAACCAAAATTTTTACGGTTGATCGAATCTTTGATCGTATTGGTGAAGCCGGTGATTTCCTTCGCCATCGTTGTGACCGCGCGCAAACTGTTGTCGCCTGCTTCAATGTCAAATCGTACACCCGGGAAATCTTTACTCGTGTTTCTGAAGGATTCCTTCAGATACTCCGGACATTGGTAGGAGGAAACGATGCCGGCAGCAACGTAAGCCGCCCCGACGTAAACGCCCTCGATCCACAGCTTGAGGATGTCTTCCTTTTCACGGGATAACTGCGCCCCATTTTCCGTCTGAATCATCCGGCTGTCGATAATAACTCCAGACTTCTCCTTCGGAATCACCGTGAAGTTCGGGATGCATGGGACCGCATATTCGCTGTATTCCTTGCGGAGCAGCGGTGCGCACTTATCGATGTATTTGTCGATACCCGCCGTCGCTATGCTGCTGAACGTTGTCTCTTCGCCGGATTCGAAGCTGAAGAACAACTGAACTTTGAAATCCTTGATGACTTGAAGCAACATCGTCAGCGACTCCATCGTATTGCCATCCTGTTTGGTGACCTTCTCGTTGCCCTTGAAGCGTTCGCGGCTCACCTTGATCTTGCCTGCGCTTTCTAGCTCCACCGAAGGTACGATGCCAAACCAGATCGTATCGCTAAAGTCGTTTTTGGCGTTAACCGTGTTCAAATATGTTTCCAGGCGAGGAATGTTGGCGCTTTTTACGGTCATGTCGAGCTTGTTGTTGGTGATAAGCAGCGTTGGTGCCATCCCTTTGTTTTTTACGGCATACTGGTCGAAATACATCTTCACGCCAAGAATTTTTTCCACAAGCGGTTTGACCGTTTTCACAAAATCGTCTTTCGCCGTCTTGTAAAATTCAAGATATGTATTGTAGTTTTGAACCTCAACTTCAACATTGACTTCACCCCGTACTGCCGGCAGCGGACTGAACGTACGGACAACCAAATCTTTGACATACCCGGATGGAGTCTCCGTGATGGAGTTGTAGTCCTCTTCGAATACGAGCGCCAAATCGCTGGAGCTATTATCGTCAAGCAACACCAGCTCGGTACTTTCGCTTTTCGGTGCTTCGATGATTTTCAGTTCCCCGCTATCGCCGATCGTCAGCATGCCGACTTGGACCGTTTCGGCGTCTCGCTCTTCGTTCGAACTTCCAAGCAAAAGCCGCGTTTTGATATCCTCGATTGCGAGTGGAAGCATCGCCATTACGTTGTTGTAGTTAGCGCTGGCCTCCTCGAACATCGCGTTCAGCTTATCCCCCATATCCAGCTTCTTCGGATCCTCTTCATCCAACTTCTCGTATTGCCCATACATGTAATGGATTTCCTTCCGCACCTGACGGATATCATCCATGACCTTTTTCGGGGAAATCATATCGAGCAAATGCTCGAATTTGAAATCCACGTTAGTCATACCCTGGCTGCGTTTCGTATCGATCAGTGTAAACAGCATTTTCAGAAAATCATTGTTCTGATTAATGCGGATTTCCGAAATCGACTCTTCAGCAATGCCCTCCGGTTTTTTCAGCGTATAAACCACTTTCTGGTTGGCCGCGTTAAAAAAGGAGTATACACTTGGCGAAAACTTGTCCAAAAACTCGTCAAAGCTGCGCACAAGCAGCTGAGCATTGATTTCCTTGATTTTGTCATCGCTGAGACTGTCGATGCCTTTGACGTCACCGACAATCGTAATCAAATCGAGCTTCTCAGGATTGATCTCCTCAAACAGCATCGTTCGATTAGTCTGATTGATAATGTCCACTTAGCTTTCCCCTCCCGTTGGTATGACGAATGCGGCTGGAACAGGCATAAACGTAACGAACACTCTGCGTTAGCCGGCTGCAGCTCTGCAAAAGTTCAAGCATATGCCCGGCTAATACCTGCCCATGAGACCCAATGACCAGGACTCAAGCCCGTTATGACGTATATTAAACAGCCACTGCAACAATTGTCAATATATAGCACTAACTCCTCTTTAAGGGGACTAATAGACTACAAAAGAGCCCCTTTTAGTAAAAAACCCCCAATTTTAGACCTATTTCTTGGAATATTATTCAAAATCAATGAAATGCGTCCGATATATGTGAGATACATAGAGAGCAGGACTGATGATCTGAAAAAGAAATATATTAGTTCGTGAGGTGGGTATTTGAGCATGATACGAAAAAGAAGCAGACAATATTCAGCAAAAAATGGATTTATTAGGACTAAACTCCTGATTTTAATTTTCGCTTTTTGCGCATCCGGTTTTCCCTCTAATATTCATGCGGAGGGTGCTTCTACATCAGCATTTCCGCCGGAAGCATTCGACGCCATGTTCGTGCTTGATACAAGCTATTCGATGAATCACTCCGACCCGAACCGGACGGCTGGGGAAGTGATTCGCATGTTTATGGACATTAGCGATGCAAGCCGCACCCGTGTCGGATTCGTCGCATACAACCACCAAATCGTGGCCGAGAGACCGCTGACGCCGATCTCCGTAGCCGCGAAGAAAAACGAAATCAAACAAGAAATAGGCGGGCTACGCCGAGCTGGGTATACCGATTTGGGACTTGGGCTGATCACCGGAAGCAAGCTCCTATCCACGGGCCAGCAAGCGAATCAGAAAGAAGGCCGGAAGCCATTTATGATTCTGCTGTCCGATGGCGAAACGGATTTTGGCCCCTTCCAGCAGAAGCGGACCAAAGCCGACTCGACCAAAGATGTAAGCAGCGCGATCGCGAAGGCGAAAAAGCTGGGTTATCCGATCTATACCATTGGGCTGAACCATGACGGCACTGTCAACCCTGATGAACTGAACCGGATTGCCAGCCAGACGGGAGGCGCATTCTACAGCACAAGCAGCGCCGATGACCTTCCAGAAATTTTCAACCGAATTTTTGCCAGAGAAATGCAGTCTGTACTGCTGCCGATCGCCGGCGTGACCGCCACAGGGAATCTGCAAGAGGTTCAGGTTGACATTCCCAACTCCAGCATGGATGAAGCCAACATCATTTTGCTGTCCGAACATCCGCTTAATGAAGCCCAATTGTTCTACAGTACCGAAAATATCCGGATGTTCAAATCGGCAAGTTATACGCTAATCAAAACCTCGCAGCCGAAGAAAGGAACGGCCAAGCTGAAATTCCGGGGAACGGCTGGGGATTTGATCAAAATCAATTTGCTCGGCAGCTATGCCATGGAAGCCGAAGCCGCTTTGACCGGAAAAGAAGCGATTAAAGGAAAACCGACGGGTATTGAAGCTTTTCTCATGAGAACGGACGGCAGCGGGCGTTTGCAAGAAGCCGAAGTTTATGCCTCTTTGACGGCCAAGCTGATCGTGAAGGATCTGGCCGCCAAGAAGGAAAATGTGATTGAAATGAAAAATGAAGGGGCCCGTTTTTATGCGGAATATGTTTTTCCGAAATCGGGTAAATATGACTGGCATGTTGCGCTGGACGGGCCTATCCTTTTCCGGGATACCTCGGCCAAACTTGAAAACATCGTGAATATTCCGCCATCCTTTCATGGAGAAAAGCAGCTGCGGCTGATCAAAGAAGATGGGCAAAACGTAGTAAATTTAGGCGATCTGTTCGTGGATGAAAACGGGGATCCTTTGACGTACCGGATTCAGGTTGAAGAAACGTCAGGAACCAAGCTCAAAGCCGAAATTAATGGGGATAAGCTTCTGCTGTCACCGCTTCATACCGGGCAAAACATCATTACCGTGACTGCAACAGACCCTGAAGGAGGGCAAGTCTCTGCAGCGCTTATCATCATCATCCAATCAAAATATACCGCGCTCAAATGGAGTATTGCCGGAGTGCTTGCGCTGCTGCTTCTTGGTTGTGGATTATTCCTGTGGCTGCGTCCGAAACCCGCTTTAACAGGCAAGCTGGAAGGATACTTCCTGGCTACAGCTAGTGGCACCGATATTCCGGTAAAATATTGGCCGTTAACCTCGTTCGCTAAACATAAGATCAGCCTGATGGAACTGTTCCAAAGTTTGGACGTTCATGAACCGCTCCCGGAAGCAGAGCAGATTGTGTTCACCGCAGGCAAAAAGGGACGCCTTTTCGTGAAGCATACGACACGGTGTTCTCTTGTGCGGAACCGTACGCCGCTTGCCGTAAACAAAAAAGAAGCCCTCGAATATAATGACAAATTGTACATCACATTCGAGGACGGGGTTACGGAAATTGAACTCCGGTACAAAGCGATCAAACCAAGCACCAACATCTTTATCCGGACGGATTCCTCCGGCGAGAAAACGGGCTAGTCATGTATTCCAGCATAATTGCGGTCTTAAACCATTGGAGCGAGGAACAGCGCTTATCCAGAGATACGTTTAAACCGCGTTTGACGGCAAGGGACAGAAACGGCCACCGGCGATTCAGGCCTGTCCCAAGCCGGTCAAGTTCATCATTAAACAATCGTTTTTTCACATCCGTTGGAGCCGTCCCGCGACAGCAGAAATACAGCACCGCCGCTAAGCTATAAATGTCGCTGACCGGGTTCTGGCGGGATTTCTCCGAATATAATTCAAGCGGCGAATATCCTGCGGTCGTAAAGATCGGATACATGCCCTCTTGATTCTGGTAAGTGACGGCAGAGCCGAAATCAAGCAATGTCACGCCGCCGTCCTTGCCAATCATTATATTCCCAGGCTTCAAATCGCGATGGATGACTCCCAGTCCATGTAAATACTTCAGGGTATCAATTAACGGAATCATCGTTTCGTACAGAAAACCCGGATCCATTTCACCAGAAAGCGCAGCGATGTAGCGATCAAGCGTCATTCCCTCGACATATTCTGTTACGATATAGGACGTGCCATTCTGCTCCAAACAGTCCAATATCCGGACCACTCCGGGGTGCTGGCTCATTCGCAGCAGATCGCCTTCGTTCTTGAATGCGCTCCGCAGTTCGTTATATTTGTCTTCCCTCGTACCTGCTTTGCGCAGCACGTTAGCTCCATCTTTTCCCCTTCGCACTAACGCCGCCGGAAAAAACTCTTTAATGATACATTTTATTCCCTTCTCGTCATTCCGCGCCGCATAAACGATCGCGAGTTCGCTTGTGGCAATCGTTTTGCGGATACGATACACCTCGACATTCCCATTCGAACCACCTAGTTTAAAATTTCTTTTCAGATAAAAATCTTCCGCTACTTTGTTCACTTTGACCCTCCGCCATGAAATCATCGAATTTTACGGCCGCCGCCCGCGGGGTGCCAAGCTGTATCTTCTCGGTGCTAAAAACCGGCCTTTTTTGAACACTTACTTATACTATTAATATCGTATTTTCAGGCTAAAAACTTAAATTTATCAAATATGGAAAATGCAGACGATTCATGCACACAAAAAAAGCCCGCTCCCTCATATCTAGGGAACAGGCCAATTCCTTCCGTCTCTACGCTATTTCCACAATGGGAAGGGAGATTATAAACTCTGTCCCTTTGCCAACCGTACTGTTGACGGCAATATAACCTTTGTGGTTTTTGATAATTCGGTAACTGACTGACAGTCCCAGGCCTGTGCCGCTCTCTTTGGTCGTAAAGAAAGGGTCAAACAAATGGGAAAGCGTATTATGATCCATCCCCTTGCCGTTGTCTGAAATACAGATATGTACGTTCTTATTGTCCCGATGTGTCCGGATTTCGATCAACCCACCATTTTCGCCGCTCATATGATCGATGGCATCCATCCCATTTTTGACTATGTTCAAAATAACCTGCTTAATCTGCTTTACATCAACAGAGATTTGCAGCGGCTGGCTGTCTTCATGCAGGATCACCTGGCAACCTTTCATCAGCGCTTCACTTTCGGTTAGCAGCACAACTTCCTTCAGCAGTGAAGAGACCGGAATGGCGGTGGTCTGCGGAGCGGAGGGTTTGGATGAATTCAAAAACTCATATATGATATCATTGGCTCTGTCGATTTCCGTTAGAATAATGCGAGCGTATTCATCTTTTCCCAGTTTAATGAGATGGGGACGCAGCAGTTGAATGAAGCCGCGGATGGCGGTGAGCGGGTTACGGATCTCATGGGCAATCGATGCGGAAATTTTGCCGAGCATGGCAAGCTTGTCATTACGGTATGCCGTTTGCTCAATCTGTTTAAAATCGGATACATCCTTGACGCTAAACAAATAGTCTCCATCCATTTGGTCGCCATCCGTTACCGTTAACAACCACTGTCTGCCGGACTCATCCGTCAGCTCGTGATATTTTTTACGGTGAATAAGCGTCTCGCGATAAATCCGCAGAATCTTCTTCTTCTTGTACCTGCTGAGCTGCGGATGGCGCATAATTTGTACAATCGTACAACCCGTTAAGGATTTACGGGAAATCTCCAGCAATCTTGCCATCTGGACATTGATAAAAGTCAGTACACCTTCACTGTCAAACAGCATAACGCCGCTATCCAAGTGCTCTAGAATATTTTCGTACTTACTTTTTACCATTTGCGTGGATTGAAAAGCCTCAAGGGACTGTAACAGCGTCTCTTGTATATCGCCCAACCGATACTCCCCCTCTCCAAGAAAATGAAAGAGTCATATTCTCTCCCCCATCTCCTATTCTTCGCCTGCACAACACATAAATATGAAATAACCGCTATATCATAATCATAAAAAGATAGTTTTATCATAGACAAGGTTGGCTGAAAACTCAATCAGAGAAACTGTCGAAAAAGTAAATGGAGTCTAATTTTACCCAATAATACCACAAACGCCCAATAACAAAAAGAATAACATGGCATGCACCCCCTCGGAACATTGCCCGATAAGGTTAAAATAAAAGCATCACATACATGAAGATGCATGTATTGATGCTTTTTGACTATCTATCATCGTAGGAATTTCAGCCTATGCAATAGAATCCGGTATCGTGTTTATGCCTTATGCTGCAAACGTAATCTCCGTTGGCTCATAACGGCCAATCTTTTCTTTAATTCTCCCTCCCATTTTTCATCATGCATCTGTATGGCGATGGTCAACAAGTCCAGTGCCATATCGATTTGGCTTTGTACGATGTCCTTGGGATCCTCCTTTTCGCAGTTAACGACATTTTCGAAAATAGTCTCGTCATCCTCCACAACATAATCCTGAAAGTCAATGTCTGTAGCTCCGTCACCATGCGCATATTCAGCTAAAATTTCGTATTCATTTTCAACTTTAAAATGAACTTCGACCCGGTGGCACACGGGACAGAATAACAGGGGAACATTGTGGACTTGAGTGCGATAGTGCTTCAACGTTCCCTTCGTTCCAAGCATACTCGCTCCGCAGCAATAACTCATGCCAGTTCACCCTCCTCTTGATTCCACCGTATTCTTCATAAATGTATTCGCTTTATTCTATGTCAATTCCTTTTTCAGTTCAATCAGATGCATAAAATTCCTGCCTTTTTTACGCTCCTTAGTGGTGATCATTGTACGAAGTAGCCGCTACGGTTATGGATCGTTCTTCAGATCGATTCCATCCCCTCCGTTACTTTCGCTTTTTATCGAGCACTAATGATGATATTGAGCCGTTTTTAAGGACGGATCTTTGTAATCTGTCCTTTGGCCACAATTATGATCCATTGAACCACAAGGTGTAAAAAGCCCCCGTTACCGATATGAGAGAGAACCTCATAATGGCAAAGGGGGCTAGTCTTATTTTGAATTATGCGAGCAGGTTTTTGTCGCCTGGTTTCCAGTTCATTGCGCAAAGTCCGCCGGATTGCAGAGCTTGCAGCACGCGAAGGGTTTCCTCAACACTGCGGCCGATATCGTTGTGGTTAACCACTTGATATTTCAGTTCGCCTTCAGGGTCGATAATATACAGGCCGCGCAGTGCTACGCCTGCTTCTTCAATTAATACGCCGTAATCTTGGGCTACAGTTTTGGTGAGATCCGAAGCGAGTGGGAAGTTGATTTGTCCCAGACCGTTGGCATCACGCGGTGTGTTGATCCAAGCTTTGTGGCTGTGGATCGAGTCTACACTTACGCCTAGAATTTCAGCATCAAGAGCTTTGAACTCGGAAGCCGCTTCGCTCAGGGCTGTGATTTCTGTTGGGCACACGAATGTGAAGTCCAAAGGATAGAAGAAAAGGACGAGCCATTTGCCACGGTAGTCTGACAGGCTAACTTTACTGAAATCGGAACCGTCACCCAGTACGGTTTCCATTGTGAAATCGGGTGCTGGTTTACCTACTAAACGTTCTGCCATGTTAAAAAATCCTCCTTTATGTGCATCTACAGAATGACCGGAAAGCAAACCTTTCAGTCCATCCTATATGAAAGAAAAACATGAGTTTTTCTTGTTTCAAAGTATGTTTGATCCCTGTGGAATCTACATTTAAAATGGTAACATTCGTCCAATTTAAAGTCAACATTATACTAACTATTTATTTATAATAATTTTAAACAGTGTGATATTGTGAACAAAACCTTCTATTATAATAGAGCCGTCATTGCGTCAAATCGACGTCACATTTTACAGTATGCAGGTTTCATGTCGGTACATGCCACAAGCGGGCATCACATTAGAGAGGTGACGCCCGCTTGTCGGGTTAAGGTCAATCCGTATTATTTTTTGATAGCTGCTACAATCAGATCTCCCATCTCGCAAGTACCGATGGCCTTACTCTTATCTACAGCGATGTCTCCAGTGCGGTGTCCCTCATTAAGAATCTGCGCCACAGCCGCTTCAATCGCATCCGCTGCATCGGCATAACCAAAGGTCAAGCGAAGCATCATCGCCAGCGATAAAATCGTCGCGATCGGGTTCGCCACATTTTGCCCGGCGATATCCGGTGCGGAGCCGTGTACCGGCTCATACAATCCGAAAGCCCCCTCACCCATCGAAGCCGAAGCGAGCATGCCGATCGATCCAGTCAGCATGGCAGCTTCATCACTGAGGATGTCGCCGAACATGTTTTCCGTGACGATCACGTCAAAGCTTGCCGGACGGCGCAGCAGCTGCATCGCGCAGTTATCCACAAGCACATGCTCAAGCTCCACATCGGGATAATCTGCTGCCACGCGAATGACGACTTCGCGCCACAAACGGGAGGTTTCAAGCACGTTGGCCTTGTCGACGGAAGCCAGTTTCTTGCGTCGCTTTTGGGCGATTTCGAACGCTTGGCGCACGATGCGTTCTACTTCCTGAGCGTTGTATACGCAGGTATCGACCGCTTCTTCCCCATGCTCGCCTTGGCGTCTAAGCTTGTCTCCAAAATAAATGCCCCCGGTTAATTCACGAACAACCATCAAATCCGTACCTTCAAGCACTTCCGGTTTCAGTGTTGAAGCATCCTTCAGGCAGTCAAATACGACGGCCGGCCGCAGATTGGAGAATAAACCAAGTGCTTTGCGGATACCCAGAAGGCCTGTTTCCGGACGCAGTTCTTTGGGATTGCTGTCCCATTTCGGGCCACCAACAGCACCCAGCAGCACAGCATCGGCATTTTTACAAATGGACAGGGTCTCTTCCGGAAGAGGCGTTCCCTTCTCGTCAATCGCAATACCGCCAAAAAGAGCATGCTCTGTCTCAAATGAATATCCAAACAGCTCCTCCGTACGCTTCAGCACCTTTTCGGCTTCTGCAACCACCTCAGGTCCAATTCCGTCCCCGCTGATCACGGCAATTTTCTTCACTTCTGGCATGTTTTCCGTCACTCCTTCTGGTTACTTCCTCACGGATCTCATTATCTATCTACTGTTGTATCATATCCTCAAGGGATTTGACCAAGATATAGAATCTATCACCTTTATAGCTTTTGCCTATAAGAGGAACCTCAGGACAACGTCGAATCCGCCTGGATGGTTTCGATGCAATTATCATATATCAACAAAAGGCAGGCCGCATCTTAGCGGTCTGCCTTTTGTACTTAGTAAAAGAACATGCATGCCATTACAGGGTTGCGCGTTCTCTCTTGCTGAATGTTTTGCGCTTCTCGATCAACTGGTTGAGCGCATCCACGTAAGCGCGCGCGCTGGCTTCCAGAATGTCCGTGCTGAGGCCGCGGCCTTGTGCAGAGACGTCGGCTTGAGTCAGTACGACATGTACCTCGCCTTGTGCATCCTTGCCCCGCGAGACCGATTTGATCGAATAATCGGACAAGGTGACTTCTTCCCCCGTCGCTTTATCAATCGCGTTATAAATCGCATCTACCGAACCGTTGCCATCCGCTTCTTCTTCCAGCACCTGCCCCTGATCTTTGATGATACGTACTTGGGCTGAAGGCACCGAACGGTTGCCGTAAGTGACAAAAATCGTATCCAGCTTGTAAACCTCTGGTGTATCCACCAGCTTCTCTTCGACCAGCGCCACAATATCATCGTCGGAAATCTCTTTCTTCTTATCCGCAAGCAGCTTGAATTTGGAAAATGCCTCATTCAGTTCCTGTTCATCCAGCTCATATCCCATATCCAGCAGTTTTTCCCGGAACGCATGGCGCCCGGAATGCTTGCCAAGCACAAGCTTGCTTTCCTTGAGCCCAATGGTTTCAGGAGTCACGATTTCATACGTCGTTTTCTCCTTCAGCATGCCATCCTGGTGAATGCCCGATTCATGGGCAAAAGCGTTCGCACCAACGATCGCTTTATTACCAGGCACCACCATACCGGTAAGTTTGCTGACCAAACGGCTCGTACGAGAAATCTCGGACAGATTAAGCGATGTCTTCGCTCCGAAAAACTCCTGGCGGGTCTCAAGCGCCATGGCAATCTCTTCAATCGCCGTATTTCCCGCGCGTTCGCCGATTCCGTTAATGGTACCCTCGATTTGGTCGGCACCGTTTTGAATGGCGGCCAACGTATTAGCCGTGGCCATTCCAAGATCGTTATGGCAATGTGCGCTGAGCTGCACCTTTTCAACGTCAGGAACGTTTTCTTTCAGGTGTTTGAAAATCGCTCCGTATTCCGAAGGGTTCAAATATCCAACCGTATCTGGAATGTTGACGACCTTTGCGCCTTCATTCACGGCCATAGACACCATTTCCACCATAAAATCCAGCTCTGTACGTCCCGCATCTTCCAAAGAAAATTCAATCTTGGAAAAGTATCTCTTCGCGTACCGCAGCGCGGCTTGAGCCGTTTCCAGCACTTGATGTTTCTCCATTCGCAACTTGTGCTTCCGGTGGATTGGTGATGTCGCCAGGAAGATATGGATGCAAGGATCCTGGGCACCGATCAGCGCCTCACGTACCGCATCGATATCCTGCTCTCTGGACCTTGATAAACCGATCACCGTTACATTTTTCACCGCTTTAGCAACCGCATTCACAGCCGCCAAATCTCCGGGCGATGCCGCCGGGAAACCTGCTTCCATCCGGTCAATGCCCAGCTTTTCCAGCTGATATGCGATTTCGAGCTTTTCACGAGTATTCAAGTTTACGCCTGGAGACTGCTCCCCGTCGCGCAATGTTGTGTCAAAAACATAAATTTTCCGCAAGCCCAAGGCACCTCCTTCATCATCCAAAAACCAAGCAAAATCACCCGCAAAACGGAACTTCCGCTTCGAGTCCCTCCAAATACTGTACGTGGCCTGAAAAACTAGACTTATACACTCGATGCGGCTCACGCATGTGCACGGCCGCATCGGAAAGGTTCATTTCTCCTTAAGAAAAAGGATCAATTATCGATATAAATATGATTATTTCTTAATCCAATGCATCATTTCGCGAAGTTGTGCACCGACAATTTCGATCGGATGGTTAGCTTCATTCCGACGGGTCGCATTGAGGAATGCGCGGTTCGATTGGTTCTCAAGGATAAAGTCGCGAGCAAATTTACCTTGTTGGATGTCAGAAAGCACTTCTTTCATCGCTTTTTTCGTTTCTTCTGTTACTACGCGTGGTCCGGTTACATAATCGCCGTACTCAGCCGTGTTGGAGATGGAGTCGCGCATGTTAGCCATACCACCTTCATAGATCATGTCGACGATCAGCTTCATTTCATGCAAGCACTCGAAGTATGCCATTTCAGGAGCATAACCTGCTTCTACGAGTGTTTCGAAACCGGCTTTGATCAGGGCAGTTACGCCGCCGCAAAGTACCGCCTGTTCACCGAACAAATCCGTTTCAGTCTCTTCACGGAAGGAAGTTTCGATAACCCCAGCACGAGTACAGCCGATGCCTTTTGCATATGCAAGACCGATTTGTTTGGCTTGTCCAGTTGCATCCTGTTCGATGGCGATCAAACCAGGTACGCCAAAACCTTCGACATAAGTGCGGCGAACCATATGGCCCGGGGATTTAGGCGCTACCAAAAGCACGTCAGCATCTTTTGGAGCCACGATTTGTCCGAAATGGACGTTAAAACCATGGGAGAACATCAACGCTGCACCTTTTTTCAGGTTTGGTTCGATGTCGTTTTTATAAACCGAAGCTTGAGTTTCATCCGGCATCAGAATTTGCACGATGTCCGCTTTGCTTGTTGCTTCAGCAACGGAGAAAACTTCAAAGCCGTCATTTTTTGCTTTATCAAAGGATTTGCCTTCACGAAGACCGATAATTACTTTTACACCGCTGTCACGTAGGTTCTGTGCTTGCGCATGCCCTTGGCTTCCGTAACCGATGACGGCAACGGTTTTACCTTTCAACACGTTAAGTTCTGCATCCTGTTCATAATAAGTTGTAATTGCCATTGTATAAATCCTCCTTTTGTTTTAAAAAAACCCTTATGAAGAGCGGGTGTTTCAAGAGATCTTTCAGGATGCCAGTGAGCGGACTTCACGATCCCTTCAAACCCCCGCTCTTCAGCGGGAATTAATTACAATTCAATTTATATGCATGATTATGCATTTCCGCGGATCATTGCAGTCACACCGGTGCGGGAAAGCTCGCGGATGCCGTAGGGCTTCAAGAGTTCGATCATCGCATCAATTTTGGTAGTATCCCCTACCACCTGTACCATCAGGTTGTGGCTGCCGATGTCTACCACCGCTGCCCGGAAAGTTTCCACCACACCCATGATCTCAGGGCGTTCCGTCGGTTCGGCGTTGACCTTAATGAGCGCAAGCTCCCTTGCCACCATAGGATTGGAACTGAGGTTAATAACTTTGATGACATCGATCAGCTTATATAGCTGCTTCTCAATCTGCTCTATCGTCTGCTCATCTCCATTGGTTACAATAACCATCCGCGAGAGCCCCGGTTCTTCCGATTGCCCTACGGTAATGCTTTCAATGTTGAATCCCCTTCTTCCGAATAATCCGGAAACTCTTTGCAATACACCCGGCTGATCATTTACAAGAACGGCGATGGTATGTCTCGTACTCATATTTATGCATCTCCCAACAACATTTGATCAATGGTCGAGCCTGTAGTTACCATCGGATAAACGTTTTCACCCTTACTGACCACGAACTCGACAACGACGGGGCCAGGCGTTTCAAGCGCTTCCGCCCAAGCTTTGTGCGCTTCCATCTTATTGGTTGCCCGGAGCCCTTTGACACCATAGGCTTCCGCCAGTTTTACAAAATCAGGGCTTCCTGCCAAATCGATATGGCTGTACCGGTTGTCGTAGATCAGTTCCTGCCACTGGCGGACCATGCCAAGCACTTGATTGTTGATGATTACGATCTTAACGGGGATGTTGTTAATCGCGCAAATGGCCAGCTCTTGCGAGCACATTTGCATACCGCCGTCACCGTTAATCGAGATAACCAATCGTTCCGGATGAGCCATTTGAGCACCGATTGCGGATGGCAATCCGAAGCCCATCGTTCCAAGGCCGCCGGATGTGATCCAAGAGCGCGGCTGGTTGAATTTGTAATACTGAGCCGACCACATCTGATGTTGGCCAACGTCCGTCGTGACAATCGCTTCGCCTCTTGTCGTCTCGTTCAGCATTTCGACCACCCATTGCGGCTTGAGAACCGTATCGGAATCTTCGTAACGGAATGGCTGCTCCATTTTCAACTTTTGAATCCAGGATCTCCATGCATCCGCTTTATCCGCGCGCTTCACATCCGGGTTAATCATCTCCAGAACCGTCTTCACATCACCCACGATCGGGATATCCGTTGGAACGTTTTTGCCAATTTCCGCCGGATCGATGTCGATATGAACGATTTTAGCATGCGGGGCAAATCCGTCCAGCTTACCCGTCACCCGGTCATCAAAACGGGCTCCGATATTGATCAGGAGATCCGACTCCTGAATGGCCATGTTCGAGGTGTACGTTCCATGCATTCCCGGCATCCCTGTCCAAAGTTCATGTCCGCTCGGGAAGGCGCCAAGTCCAAGGAGAGTAGTCGTGATCGGAATTTCGGTCCGTTTCACGAATTCGTACAGGGCTTCATGTCCTCCGGAGTAGATCACTCCGCCGCCTGCCAGAATCATCGGACGTTCGGCTTCCTCAATCGCCTGCACCAATTTCTCCAGTTGCAGCTTGTTCGGCACCATTCGCGGATTGTAACCACGGAGGTTTACCGCGTTACTGCTGGGCTCAAACAGAGTCGTTGCTGCTGAAACATCCTTCGGAATGTCGATCAGTACCGGACCTTTGCGACCTGTCGAAGCGAGATGGAATGCTTCGTGGATGATCCGCGGCAATTCCTTTACGTCTCTGACCAAATAGCTGTGCTTCGTAATCGGCATTGTGATCCCGGTAATATCCGCTTCCTGGAAAGCATCGGTTCCGATCAGGGAAGTAGCCACATTTCCGGTAATAACAACCAGAGGAACGGAATCCATATAAGCTGTGGCAATTCCTGTGACCAGATTTGTCGCCCCCGGTCCCGACGTTGCAATACATACGCCGACCTTGCCACTCGCTCTCGCATAACCATCTGCCGCATGAATTGCTCCTTGCTCATGACGAGTAAGCACATGTTTGAAATCCTCGAATCCGTACATCGCATCATAAATATAAAGCACTGCCCCGCCAGGATATCCGAATACGCATTCGACACCCTCAAGCAAAAGGCTGCGAAGCAATATTTCCGAGCCGTTAATCACTTCCGGCTTCATCCATTTCTCACGTAATTGTTCTGTAGACCGCATTTCAGGAATTTGCGCGCTCATCAGTCATCCTCCTCCTCAAAATTTACATACATGTAACATGACTAGATAACAAAAAAACCTTTCGTCCTCCACGCAAAATCCATTTGCGTGAGGGACGAAAGGTTGTGCTTCCGTGGTACCACCCATATTTGCCAAACATCTCGCGATGCCTAGCCTCATCAGGTATAGAGATAAGGATCGACGCTTGAAGCGAAACCAGCCGTTTCCTATACCTAAAGTCCGTAACGTGGACTTAACGATTCTCCCTAATAGGCTTTAACGCTTTTCAGGAGAACAGCTCCGAGGTGAGCTCGTATAAAAGGGATTTTGGTGGAGGTTGCAGCAATTCCTCACACTCTCTGAGCAAAAGAGCCCTTTAAACTTCGTCCTCTTCATTGCCGATCACGATATGTTCGATAAAATGTTTAGACACATTATATGATTCATCGAATCTAAAAGTCAATACTATATTTTCAAAAATGGAAAATTGAACCGAGGCGAGAATGCACACCGACTCCTTCCTTCCCTCATATGATGACATGTATTTACCTTTTGACGAAGCCCATCTTGAAGGGAGGACAGACACAATGATCAGGTATCGAAGACCCACGGAGGACGATGCATCCATCATCCGTTTAATCGATTCCCAGCTTGTCCCATTGTCGCATTTAACCCCGGCTCAGCTTGAAGCCGTTCGTAGAGATATTCCCAAAAGACTTAGCCACGGCGTCACCCTGATCGCCTGCCAACGTTACGAGGATAACCCTCTTGGCTTTGTTCATTTCTTCCTACACGGCGAACTGCTTTACATCGATATGTTGGCCGTCGCACCCGAATCACAGCGCAAAAGATGGGGCAATATGCTGATGGCTCATGCCGAAAAATTTGCGGCATCACGCGGGTGCAAGCGGTCCAAGGTTATGGTTGATGTCGGAAACGCCAATGGTTTATCTTTTTACCAGAAACTAGGTTATGCTATGGTGCAGTACTACACACAATCTCAATGTCATGAGCTGGACAAAACATTATAGCTGGCCTTAAAGAAAAGACACCGACAGCCGTTAACTTTCCTGAAAACAAACCGCTTTTAGCGGTTATTTTCACTTGCAAAAAATTCGGGAGAACACCTTCTTCCAGCCCTCCGGCCTGTTAGAAAAATCCGAAACTTTTCGGATGAGACCCATGTCCATATCCCTGAACGCCGTATGGGCCTGGTCCATATCCCGGAGCGCCGCCGTATGGGCCTGGTCCGTATCCCGGAGCGCCACCGTAAGGGCCTGGTCCGAATCCGCCATAGAAACCACCGGCAAATGGAGCTGTTCCGATGGCCAAAAGATCAAATAGGACAAGAGGAATTATTGCCTTTGTTTGTACGTTTTTTCCTTTAGTGCGTTGCAGAATCAAGCGGTTACCGGAAATGCGAACAAGTTTGCCGGTTACGAGATTGCCGTCTTTTTTGACAGCGACTATATGTTGACCGATCAGCTTTTGCGCTTGCTTACGGGTAACAGCATGTTTCATGAGCTCCCTCCTCCAAATAAGGTTCAATAGCAGTCTATTCCGCAAGTTGTCATTGCGCTTGTTCCATAGCCCAGATGAATCGCCAAGTTAAGTGCCGACAGTTGCAGCGGAGCCGTTGAATTTTGCAAAAAACCCCCACAAAGGCGCGATCAAAAAAATAGTGATCAGATTTGCAACAAAAAATCACCCATTGTTAGGCTACTTTCGGCAACTCGAATGATCTAGGCGTGATCAAGAAAATAACAGTCATTTTCTTGATCGCACCCTATTATTTTTCTTGATCGCGCCTAAGTGGAGCCTATGCTTCGATGCTTATTCCAAATACTTGCGGGCCGAAAAAAAACTTTTAAAAAAAGGCTGCAATCCCGAGATATCGGAATACGGCCTCTTTGCACTATTTTGCATATTTCATATTTTTAACGCTTGCCCGGATCGTACGGTTCCCCAAGTGCGGATGGTGCGGAAGATTTCCCCACTGCAGCTACGAGCACAATAACCGTTAGCACGTAAGGGAGCATGTAGATAAACTCCTGCGGGATTTCCTTGGACCAGGCGAACAATTGGAAGTAGTTTCCGATCGCCTGCGAGAAACCGAAAAACACAGCGGCCCCGAAGGCCCCAAGCGGATTCCATTTGCCAAAAATCATCGCTGCGATCGCAATAAAACCTTGCCCGGAAATCGTATTATGCGAAAACGTACTTGTTGTCGTAAGTGTAATCGTTGCGCCGCCAAGAGCAGCCAATGCGCCGCTCAAAATAACGCCGATATAGCGAGTTCGCAGCACTTTGATACCAACCGTATCCGCGGCGCTCGGATGTTCGCCGACCGAACGGAGACGAAGACCAAACGATGTTTTGTACAACACATAGAAAGCTACCAATACCAAAATGATAGCCAAGTAGGTCGTAGGGTAGTTGTTGAAAATACCCTCCCCGATAATCGGAATGTCCGACAGCAGCGGGACAGGCCATTTTGTCAGACCTTCCTTCAGCAGCGTCGTTTCACCTGCTCCGTCGAATAGTAGTTTAACCAAGTAAAGCGTACTTCCTGCTGCCAAAAAGTTAATGACGACCCCACTGATAACCTGGTCCGCCTTAAACGTAATGGAAGCGACGGCATGAATCAAGGAAGCGATCATCCCCATAACCAACGCGGCCAATAAGCCGACATAGGGTGAAGCAGCGCCCATACCTGCGTCTTCGGCATAAAAAGATGCCACCCCTGCGGCAAACGCGCCAAAAGTCATCAAACCCTCAATCCCAATATTGACTACGCCGGATCGTTCAGAGAAGATGCCGCCTATCGCAGCAAAAATGAGCGCCGTTGAAAAAACAAGCGTCGTATTAATCAGCTGGCCGATTGTTGTCATCCAATCCATTTACAACACCTTCTCTTTCTTGCGCTTAAGATAGAAGGGCTTAAGAACCCAGCGCACAATGCCTTGTGCGGCAATGAAGAATATGATCGAACCGATCACGATACGAATAATTTCAGGCGGTACGTCAGCACCAAAGCTCATTCCGGCTGAACCGTATGTCAGCACGCCAAACAGCGAAGCGGACAGCAGAATGCCAAACGGATGGTTCATACCGATCAGCGCCACCGCGATTCCGTCAAAACCGACACCTGGAGAGCCTGTAAATATTGCTTGATAATGGAATACGCCCAGCACCTGGAAAGCGCCGCCCAAACCGGCAAAAACGCCACTGATGAACATTGCTTTGACGATATTCTTACTTACGCTCATTCCGGCATACCGAGCTGCATTTCCATTGTGCCCTACTGCTCTAAGCTCATATCCCTGCTTGCTTTTCCACATATAGATAAAGAAGAAGACTGCAGCCAAAATCGCAATAATCGTCCCCCAATGCATACGTGCATTATCAAATATCCCGGACAGCCAACCCATCGAGATGAATGCGGTATCCTTGATCTCCTCGGATCTTTGCTGCCCCTTCATAAGGAGGAAGGTTCTCACAATATAGTTACTGAAATACAAAGCCGTCCAGTTCAGCATAATCGAGATAATAACCTCGTTCACTCCGCGTTTTGCTTTCAGATATCCGGTAATGCCCGCCCAGATCCCACCGGCCAAGCCACCGACAATGAGGGCTACAAGCGCATGCACAACGATCGGCAGTCCCGTTACTTTAATCCCGACAACAGAAGCTGCCGTCATGCCAATAATGTATTGTCCTTCCGCACCGATGTTAAATAGACCGGCGCGAAATGCAAAGGCAACCGCAAGACCTGTCATAACCAAAGGTGTAATTTCGCGGATGGCTTCCCCGAAATCATACACATTACCGAAAACGGTTGAAAATAAGGAACCGTATGCAAGCAGCGGATCATAGCCACCAACAAGCATAATGATGGCTCCGACAATAAGTCCAAGAATAATAGCTACAAGCGGTACCAGGAGGCTGTTGAAAGAAAAAGTCTTGAATATTTTGCTCATTACGCTTTACCTCCCGCAACCTTGCTGCCGGCCATCATCAGGCCAAGCTCCTGGTCATTGGTTTCCTCAGGCAGAACCTCGCCTACAACTTTCCCCTCGTAGACAACCGCAATCCGGTCGGAAACGTTCATAATTTCATCCAGCTCAAAAGATATCAGCAATACAGCCTTGCCTTGATCCCGCTGTGCAACCAGCTGTTTTTGCACGAATTCTATGGCGCCAACGTCCAGACCTCGGGTCGGCTGTGCTGCAATAAGCAGATCCGGATTTTTGTCTATTTCCCGGGCTATAATCGCTTTTTGCTGGTTACCGCCAGATAAGGAGCGCGCTTTCGTCTCAATACTTGGTGTTCTGACATCAAACTGCTCAATCAGACGTTTCGCCTGTTTCTCGATCTCATTTTTGTTCAAGAAACCCATTTTATTGTAAGGCGCCTTATAATACGTCTCCAATACCATGTTTTCACTCATGGAAAAGTCAAGAACGAGTCCATGTTTATGACGGTCTTCCGGGATGTGGGATACGCCGCTTTCCGTGATTTGGCGTGGACTTTTATTGGCAATATCCTTCCCATTCAGTTCGATGGTACCGCCATCGACATGGGCCAGTCCCGTCAATGCCTCAATCAACTCGCTTTGCCCGTTACCGTCAACACCAGCGATTCCCAGAATCTCTCCAGCACGGACATTTAGATTCATACCTTTAAGCACGGCAATGCCGTTTTTGTTTTTCATTGTTATGTTTTTCACATCAAGTACGGTTTGTTTCGGCGAAGCCGGTTGCTTGTCCACTTTAAAGGACACATTGCGTCCGACCATTTTTTCTGCAAGCTCATTCGGATTGGTCTCCGACGTTTTTACGGTATCAATTACCTTGCCGCGCCGGATAATCGTAACCTTATCGGAAATTTGCATAATTTCTTTCAGTTTGTGCGTGATAAGTATAATCGACTTGCCCTCTTCGACAAGGCGTTTCATGATCCCCATCAAATCGCTAATCTCTTGAGGCGTCAAAACGGCGGTAGGTTCGTCAAAAATTAGAATGTCCGCACCGCGGTAAAGTGTCTTTAATATTTCGACACGCTGCTGCATGCCGACGGAAATATCCTGAATTTTAGCATTCGGATTTACTTTGAGACCGTATTGGTCTGAAAGCTTCTTGATCTTGGCGACTGAAGTCTTGTAATCAAGCTGAATCCCCATTTTTTTCGGCTCCATACCAAGAACGATGTTTTCGGTTACGGTAAACGGCTGAACCAGCTTGAAATGCTGATGGACCATTCCGATTCCAAGCTCAATCGCTTTATTGGGACTATCGATGATGACGGGTTTGCCATTCATCTCGATACTGCCCTCATCCGGCTGGTATAATCCGAAAACGATATTCATCAAGGTTGATTTTCCCGCACCGTTCTCGCCGAGCAATGCGTGAATTTCTCCCTTTTGCAGCTTTAAGCTGATGGAGTCGTTGGCAACGATGCCGGGAAAGCGTTTGGTTATTTGCTTCAACTCAACGACAGGGGTCGCTGCATCCATGAGATCACCCTTATATCTTTATTTTGGCTTTAGGCCAGAAAGTAAGAACAAGGCTAGTTATATCAACCAGCCTTGTCGTTTCGGGATTTTATGCAAGAAATTCCCGTATTCATGAAACACATTTAATTCTCAGATGATCAGAAGCGGTTAGAAATTATTCTTTTGGAACTTTGATCTCGCCGCTGATGATTTTTTCCTTGAATTCATCAACTTTTTTCAATACGTCCGCAGGAACGTTTTTGGTGGAAGTCTCAGGAAGACCTACGCCGTTTTCTTTCAGACCGAGTGTCTCAGCTCCGCCTTTAAACGTACCGTCGATCACTTCTCTAGTTACTTTATCAACAGCTGTAGACACGCCTTTTACCATCGAAGTCAGAGTTACGTCATCGCCAAATTCGAGAGATTGGTCTTTGTCCACGCCGATAACCCAAACTTTGCTGCCGCCTGCTTTGTTACGTGCAATCGCTTCGTTAAATACGCCGGTACCTGTAGCGCCGGAAGCATGGAAAATGATGTCCACGCCGTCATTGTACATGGTAGCAGCTGCTGCTTTACCTGCATCAGGCTTATCAAATGCGCCAGTATAGTTGATTTTAATATCAACGTTCGGATTAGCCGCTTTTACGCCAGCCTTGAAACCAGCTTCAAAACGTTTGATAACTGGAATTTCAGAACCACCGACAAAACCGACTTTGCCAGTTTTGGACATATTGGCTGCAACGACGCCGACCAGGAATGCGCCTTCATTTTCAGCAAATGTTACGGAATGTACGTTAGGTGCATCCACAACTGCGTCAATGATTGCAAGGTTTGCTTCCGGATTTTGGTCTGCAACGGTTTTCATGTCGGCGCCAAGATCAAAACCGATACCCCAAGTCAGGTCGTATTTACCTTTAACATATTTGTTCAGATTTGTAACATAATCTTCTTTGGATTTACTTTGCAGATACTGATCATCGATACCCTTGTCCTTCTTCAAAGCTTCGAGAGCTTCCCAAGCGGATTGGTTAAAGGATTTATCATTAACCCCGCCCACGTCAGTAACCAGACCTACCTTAACGCTGGATTTTGCAGTTCCTGCGGAATCGCCGCCAGATGCGTTTGTCTCTTCTTTCTTTTTACCGCAACCTGCCAGTACGACTGAAAACGCTAGCAGCGCGATCAGCGACAATTTGAACATTTTTTTCATTTAGATTTGTCCCCCTAGAATGAAATGTATTCCCTTAAACGACATTGCCTTCCCACAAATTGATCCGTGGTCAATTATAGCAAAAAGGCTCAATCAAGTGTTGGGCATTCTACAGACAAATTATACATTTTACCATGTTCAAAATCCAGTAATATTTTGGACAATAAGACCTATTTCGACATTTTTTTGACAACAATATTAACAAAAGCCTCGAAGGAATCATATCCTTCAAGGCTCATTTTTATGTAACAATCTCAAACTGTTGTTTTGTGACATGAACCATCGTTTTTCCTTTGCCGCTTTCTTTTCGCCCAAATAAAAACAAAACGCCTTTAACGGGAAATTCCTTTCCACATTAAAGGCGTTAAGAAAATCAAGCTCGGATGATTACACATCCAAAAAATTAAGCGTTGATTTTTTCTTTGGCAACTGTCGCGATGGAGTTGAATGCGTTGATGTCATGCACGGCAAGATCAGCCAGCATTTTGCGGTTGATGTCCACTCCAGCCAGTTTCAATCCATGCATCAATTTATTGTAAGACAATCCGTTCATGCGTGCAGCCGCATTGATACGAACGATCCACAGTCTGCGCATGTTACGTTTTGTTGTACGACGGTCACGGTATGCATATACCATCGACTTCATTACTTGTTCGTTAGCTGTTTTAAAAATGCGGTGTTTGGAACCGAAATAACCTTTTGCAAGTTTCAATACTTTCTTATGTCTACGACGAACGACGAATCCGCCCTTTACTCTTGCCATTATAAAAAACCTCCCAAAAATGTGTTGTTAACTATTTCAAGTTAGCCAAGCCTTGCTTCAAACGTTTTACATCCCCAGGAGCCATTTCAGGGTTACCTGCGAGTACGCGTTTAGCGCGCTTGGACTTGTGGGAAAGCAAATGATTTCTGTAAGCTTTGTAACGGGTAACTTTACCGGAACCAGTTACTTTAAAGCGGCCTTTCAGGCTGCTGTGTGTTTTCATTTTAGGCATTGTACTTCCTCCTCAGGACTATTGGGCTTTTGGAGCCAAAATCATAATCATACTGCGGCCTTCCAGTTTCGGTTGGCGTTCAATGGCGGAAATCTCAGCAACTTCCGTTTTGACACGTTCCAAAATCTTCTGACCAATATTGGCGTGAGTGATCTCACGTCCGCGGAAACGGACAGAGCATTTCACTTTGTCGCCGTCTTTCAAAAACTTGACGACATTGCGAAGCTTGGTTTGGTAATCATGCTCCTCAATGTTAGCTCGGAACCATACTTCTTTGATATCAACGATTTTCTGATTCTTACGGGCTTCTTTTTCTTTCTTCTGCTGCTCATAACGGAACTTGCCGTAATCCATGATGCGGCACACTGGTGGTTTCGCCTGAGGCGCCACATTCACCAAGTCGAGATTCGCATCTATCGCCATTTGAAGTGCTTCACGAATCGGTTTGATACCAATTTGTTCGCCTTCCGCTCCAACCAAACGAACCTCTTTCGCCCGAATCTCGTCATTAATCATATGATCCTTACTGATAACCGTCCACCTCCATATTCATCTAGGCAATTCTCAAGTAAAAGCAAATTAAAAGGGATACCGGTGTCATCTACCAGCATCCCTATGATCAATTCTTCATGAAGTTTCGCATTCATAAATCATCGGATCATAACCCGCCAACCTTCGTCGGTCAGGTGAGAAGCTGGTGCTTCTGCTTGAAAATCCATTCTGTTTTTAACGTACTAGATTAATATATCACATGAGCAATACACTTGTCAACTTTTAATTCCAAAGTTTATCCCTGTTTGCTCTGTACTTCTTCCAGGCGGACCACCCGCGTATGCTCAGTATGGCTCCACTGCTTGTTGTTTTGTGTGAAGAACGCATAGAACGTGATCGGATACCAGGAAATTAGGTAAGCTGGGAAGAGTATCAGATACAGATACACCTTCTTGTAAGTAACCTTTTCCAGGAACATGGCTGCCAGGAAGGTAAACACGTTTGCGACAATGGCTGTAAAGCTGAGCCATACCGGCAGATATCCATAAAGGTTCGCGATATGCGGACCAGCAAAAAACGTGCTATCTACCCACATCACCGCTGTCATCAGGAAAGTCAGTAGTACGATGTATACGTTGGCACCATACAAAGCCAAATCCAGTTTGACTATACTGCGTTCCTTGATTGCCTGCCAGAGCAGAGGAAAGAAATAGCGACGTGCTACCGTGAAGTGTCCCTGCATCCAGCGCAGACGTTGTCTCGCTGAAGCCTTGAAAGTCAGTGGCTTCTCATCAAATACTTTGGCATCGTAATTAAACTTCGGATACACGCCGCGCTTAACGCTGCGCATCGTAAACTCAAGGTCTTCGACCAGACTGGTCGCTCCCCAGCCTATTTCCTTGAGCAGGTTGGTTTCAAAACACATCCCTGTACCACCGAGGAAATTGGCCATATTCATGTTATGACGTGAAAGCTGCCATAGACGGTTGATGTACCAATACGAAATACCGTAAGCAGCCGTGATCCAGGAATCCTCCGGATTCTTGGTATCGATATAGCCTTGAACTACGCGTGCACCTGAGCACAAATCGTCGTTCATTTCCTTCAGGAAGTTCACGTCGGCCAGGTTGTCAGCGTCAAACATAACGACAGCGTCATACTGGCGTGGCATAGCCCACAGCTCTTTAAGCATCCATTCGATGGCATAACCCTTACCACGAAGATTGTTGTTCGTGCGGACGCAGGCGTTCATGCCATGCTCCCGGACGATCTTTGCCGTGTTGTCCGTACAATTGTCGCAAATAACAAAAACGTCGTACATATCCTTCGGATAGTCAAGCTGCTTCAGGTTCTCCATCAGCGCTCCTACGACTTGCTCCTCATTGTGGGCGGCTACGAGTACCGCAAAGGATTTTGTTGCCGGATAGTGCTGTTTTTTCTTTTTCCTGTATAGACCCAAAATTGAGAACACAAACTGGTATACACCGATCGCGGCCAAAAGGACTTGCATCGCGATAAATATGGCGTCTATCATGTTTCTCAGAACCCCCCTTTTTTACCTCTCATAATCGATTTTTTCTCTCTTTGATTACGGAACATTTACTGTTCTTTTTTTATGACCCTTAAGACCCTTTGCCTTCGAATTTCTTTTTTTTCGCTATGTCTTCGAACGACATATCGATTTTCCACGGTTTTCAGCTTTTTGTCAAAAGCGTAATAACTCCTCATGTTCCAAAAAAGCGGAAGAGAAGCGTTATCCTGGCGCCTGAGGCACTCCAAGCTTATTTTCATGACCGTTAGTTCTTATTTTCATCTGTTTACCTCTTTTTTATTTCTCAAGTCCCTCCTTTTTTTAATCATCAATTCACATCATTACCGTCTTTCATATTTATAAACGAGAAAAGTCCACGAAAAGTTTAATTCTTAAATAAAGAAAAACGTGTATCCACGTCTTTCTCAGCAGAAGAGACCGCGCCCGCAACAGGCATGCGCCGCCCTCTAAAAATGTAATCCTTTTTGAACTCTTAAACGGATAATTGCTGTTTGAATCATTGTAAAGGTTCTGTAAAGTGAAGTCAAAACTACAACTTTATCCAGATTACAGGACTTTCGCCTTGAAAAAGACCAGAATAAAAAATATGATTAACTTAAAGTGGAAGCCATCCGGGGTCGCCGCATGCATAAATTGCCTATTCAAGGCGTTAAAACGGAGGAATGGAATGAGACGTTTGCTCATGGGATTCGTACTAATCGACAAGAAATTATTTCAATATATTAACGGACGTCTCCATAACCGTTTTCTCAATTTTTGGCTCTATTATATTACGCATCTGGGCGGAGCCACCTTTGCAATTGCCGCCAGCGTGCTGATTTGGTTCTTCGGCCCCTCTTCCTGGAGCACGTCCGGCGCACAGGCCGCTATCGCCCTAGCCGTCAGCCATATACCGGTTGCGGCTGCCAAGAAGCTCTATCCTAGAATTCGGCCCTATCTGGCACTGCCGGGTACGCGGACGTTCCGCAACCCGCTGAAGGATCATTCTTTCCCATCCGGGCATACGACGGCTGCCTTTTCGCTGGCGATTCCCCTCATATTGGGACATCCGGAATGGATCTATTTGTTTCTGCCGCTCAGCTGCCTCGTAGGAATATCTCGGATTTATTTGGGCCTTCATTACCCTTCCGATGTGCTCGCAGGAGCTGTAATAGGTACGTCTGTGGCGGTCGCGACGGTTGCATTGTGGCCCTAAAGCCGATATGTTGGATCTAAGGAAAACTACGCAGGAACAGGTGAATTGAGAGTGGTAAAGAAAAGAGTATTGTTATTATCTGAAGGCTTCGGGGCTGGACATACTCGGGCTGCGTATGCACTCTCAAGCAGTCTACGCAAACTCTTACCGGATGTTCAGACGAAAGTCCTTGAACTTGGAAGTTTTTTGAATCCCAAAGTTGCTCCATTAATTATTACAGCATATAAAAAAACCGTGCTCTCCCAGCCCAAGCTGGTCGGCATGATGTACCGCCATCAATATAATAAATCATTGAACCGTTTTACGACGCTTGCGCTTCATCGTATTTTTTATACCCATACAAAAAATGTCGTCAACCAGCTCGAACCAGATATTGTCGTATGCACGCATCCCATCCCGAGTGCTGTCATATCGCGTCTAAAACGGCTCGGCGAGCCCATTTTGCTGTGTACGGTCATTACCGACTACGATGCCCATGGAACCTGGATCAGTCCTGAGGTTGACCGCTATCTCGTTTCCACGCAAGAGGTGCGCAGCAAGATGCTCAATCAGGGTGTACCTTCATCCAGAATCAAGGTGACAGGCATTCCGGTTCATCCGAGCTTCTGGGAGCATCCTGTGAAGGATGAAATACGCGAGAAGTTCAATCTGAAGGATATGCCAACCGTTATGGTCATGGGCGGCGGCTGGGGCATCATGAGCGATGATGTTATTAACGAATTTCTGACCCGATGGAAAGAAGATGTTCAGATCCTGTTTTGCCTAGGCAATAATGAAAAAGAACGGAAGAAGCTCGAACAGGACCCGCGTTATAATCATCCGAACATCCGGCTGATCGGATTCACGCTCGAAGTGGACAAGCTGATGGAAGTATCGGATCTGCTCGTCACCAAGCCGGGTGGAATGACCTGCACCGAAGGGCTTGCCAAAGGCATTCCGATGCTCTTCCACCATCCCCTGCCTGGGCAGGAGGAGGAAAATTGCCTTTATTTCACCGCGCAAGGGCTGGGCGAACCCATTTCGTCCCTGGAAGTGATCGTTAAATGGATGAACAAGCTCACTCAAGAGCTCGATGCCATCCGCCAGCGCAGAGAGGACCAGCTCACGAGTATCGCCCGCTACCGCCCACTCGAAAGCGCGCAAAGTATTATTGATATGCTGGAATAAAATAACCCCACAAAGTGGAGCCTATGCTTTGATGCGTATTCCAAATACTTTGCGGGGACCCCAAAAACTTATAAATCCTATCATAAAAAAAGTGCCTTCGTTGTAGGAAGGCACTTTTTTATATGAGTTCATGGCTATGCGCGAATATATTACTCCGAATTATTGCTGCTTACGAGTTTTTACTTTCGCGGCTTGTCCTGAATCCGGTAATTGTCGAGACGGTGCTCTTGGTAACGCTTTAGCGCCTCATCTCCCACGATAGCCTCGCAGCGATGGATATTAACGCCCTGTCCGAAAAACTTCGACTCATATTCGGTCATGACATGCTCCTCGTTGGCTCCTTCGCGGTGAAGGTTGAGCGAAATATTCGCCATTTGCAGGCCAAAATCCGCAAAGGAATTAAGAGAGAACTCAAATAAGGTCTGCGAGTCGGTTTTTTGGTGAATTTCTCCGTTGCTATTCAGCAGACGACGGTATTTCTCCAAATAACGCGGATGGGTCAAACGCCGGCGCGCATGTTTGGCTTTAGGCCAAGGATCGCTGAAATTCAGAAATATCCGTTCGAGCTCACCTTCGTCAAAAACTTCCTCCAAATAATCCACGTTCGCCAAGGCTAGGCGCAAATTGGGAGGGAATTCGACATCACGCTCGGACCAGGCCAAACGCGCTTTTTCGCTGGCGCGGCGAAGCAACTCGTCATACATATCGATGCCAATAAAATTAATATCCGGATTTCGGAAGCTCATTTGGCTGATAAACTGGCCTTTGCCCATGCCAAGCTCCACATAGATCGGATTCTCATTACCGAATAACGTATGCCATTTCCCTTTATACGACCGGGGATCGAGGATAACGAATCCTTTCTGCTCCTCCAGATTCTCCCGGATTCCTTTTCTGCCGCGTAAACGCATGATATACCTCCGCTTTCATACTGATCTGTCTGAACATCCGCACCAGGAAATCCTGAAGCGGACAGCTACTGCAATATTGTGCCGAAGATACGTCCAAATGTAAAGAGTATCTCCAGGAAAAAGAAAAAAGAATTCCGGCCTCCAGCTATATGCAAGGGGCACAGAATTCCTTTTCCAAATCTATTTGGAATTGGGGTCCAACGAATTCTTTGTTGTTAGTCTAACCTATCTTGATACTGAAAATCAAATGCCTTTTCGAACGCTTTGCGAATCTTTCGACTTGCCTCTGCTTTTACTTCCGGATTTCCGTTAAATTTAACGCCTGTTAATGCAAGCGCCTCTTCCGGAGTTAGTTCTACAGCAATTTTACCTTTTCCTGAAGCTTCTACGTTTAATGAATTCATTCATTATCACCTCACGGATTATGGTTGCCGGGACGTCATGCTTTTGTGAATACTGTCATGTCATTACGCAAAATGCAGTTGTTGGCGCTACATCAAATATAACATTTCGTGTAAGTTTCTACAATAAATCATATGCCTGAATTCCAGCTAAAATGACCTGGCTTGGGCCTCCTCATACCCTACGACGACTTTTTTTGCTACAATAGAGCAAGTGTATGGGCACTTCAGGTTATCGCCTAACCGATATGCAAAATAACCCCACAAAGAGTATCGAAAAAAAGTCCGGGTGCCTCTCAAAGAGGAGCGCTTTTGCGAAGCAAAAGTACGGAGTAGAGCCTGTGCTTCGACGCTTATTCCCAATACTTTGCGGGGACCCCAAGAAAACTTAAGGAGCACCTCAAATGAATTCGAGAGCAACTAACTCTCCGCTTTTTTGGGGAGATAAGAGATTTCATACCTGGAATTACGAAATGCGCCATGAGTTTGACGAAAAGGTCTTTAAAGTCATGCTTGACGCTGGCTTCACCTGCCCGAACCGCGACGGTACAATCGCCAGGGGCGGCTGTACTTTTTGCAGTGCCAGAGGTTCGGGTGATTTCGCAGGCAAACGCCGTGACGACCTGGTTACTCAATTCAATGACGTCAGGGATAAACAACATCTGAAATGGCCAAATGCCAAATATATTGGCTATTTCCAGGCCTATACCAACACGTATGCGCCCGTAGAAGTGCTGCGTGAATACTTTGAGGTTATCCTGGAGCAGCCCGGCGTCGTAGGTTTGTCTATCGCCACCCGCCCCGACTGCTTGCCGGATGACGTCATCGAATACCTTGCCGAACTGAACCAGCGGACCTACCTCTGGGTGGAGATGGGGCTGCAAACGATTCATGACTCGACCTCCGAGCTCATCAATCGTGCGCATGATACTAAGTGCTTCGTTGATGCCGCCCTGAAGCTGCGTAAGCATAACATCCGGGTATGCGCCCACATCATTTATGGTCTTCCGCAGGAAACCCATGAAATGATGCTTGAAACCGGGCGCGCCGTATCTCAGATGGATGTGCAGGGGATTAAAATCCATCTGCTGCATCTCATGAAAGGCACACCGATGGTTCGCCAGTATGAAGCCGGACTTCTGCGGTTTCTGGAGCAGGACGAATACATCAAACTAGTTGTCGACACGCTGGAGATGCTCCCGCCGGAAATGGTCGTCCATCGCCTCACCGGCGATGCGCCACGTAAGCTGCTCATTGGCCCGACGTGGAGCCTCAAGAAATGGGAAGTGCTAAACGCCTTTGACGCCGAGCTTAAAGCACGGGATTCGTGGCAAGGCAAATATTGGAGGAATACTTAACATGGGGTTTCTATCCGTGCTCAGCTTTGCACATAAGCAAGTCAGCGAACGTCTGCAGCCAGGCGACATCGCCATAGACGCCACGGTGGGCACAGGAGCCGATACGGTATTCCTCGCCAAATCAGTCGGACCTAAGGGGCATGTATACAGCTTTGACATTCAGGAGCAGGCGCTTGTGCTGGCTAAGGAACGATTCGCCCGGGAACCGGTGGACAGCCTAGCTTCCATTTCCCTCTTCCTGGCGAGCCATTCCCTGATGAAGGAAAACCTCCCTCCGGAGGTTCAAGGTCGTGTCGGCGCCATTATGTTTAATCTCGGCTACCTGCCCTCTCAAGAAGCCGACAAGCAAATCATAACCGAGACGGACAGCACCCTCAGTGCTCTGGAAGCGGCTTTGTTACTGCTTAGGCCGAAGGGAATTATTACGGCGGTGCTTTACCCCGGTCATGCCGGCGGGGAAGCCGAGGCTCAGGCCGTCACGGCATGGGCCTCCGCCCTCCCGCAGGACATCTGCCAGACGGTGATATACAGGCAGCTGCAGCGCAGTGACGCTCCCTACGTCATCGCCATCGAAAAAAAGCGGTAAACCGCGGTGGCATTTTTATCATGCGCACCTTAATATAGATAGGTATTTTGAAAATACTGTATAAGCGGTTTGATTCATCAATCAGATTACGACCATGAAAGGAAGATGCAACTATGACACAACCGTATCCATTACAGTTTCAACCTGAATTTAAAGAACGTGTATGGGGCGGCCGCGCTCTTGAGCAATTCGGTCTTACCCCTCCAGAAGGACATATCGGGGAAGGCTGGATGATCGCCGATCATCCAAACGGCACGACCTCCGTCGTGAACGGCGAGCTGGCAGGAAAAGGACTTGACCAAATCCGCGAGGAACTGGGCAAGGAGTGGTTCGGCAGCAAAGGTTTCTCCGAGAAAAACGGCCGTTTCCCACTGCTGATCAAACTTCTTGATTGCAATGACAACCTGTCCGTCCAAGTGCATCCGACTGATGATTATGAAGGCCTTCCTAAAGGCGAGCTTGGCAAAACCGAAATGTGGTATGTACTCGACGCCAAACCGGGCGCCAAAATCATCTACGGCCTAAATGGCGGAGTAACCCGCGAAAGCATGAAAGCCGCTTTGGAAAACGGAAGCGTAATGGATACGCTGCGCGAAGTTCCCGTTGAAGCTGGGGATACGTTCTACATCCCGGCCGGTACGGTTCATGCTCTCTGTGCAGGCGTAGTGGTTGCAGAAATCCAGCAAAATTCGGATACGACGTACCGCATTTACGATTACAACCGCCCTGGACTTGACGGCAAACCACGTGAGCTACATATTGAGGATTCCTTGAACGTAACCGCATTTGAAGGCTCGGGCGCCACTACCATGAAAACGGATGGCCTCGCTGCTGGCGAATGGCTGGAGCTTGCCAAATCCCCTTATTTCATCGTCGAAAAAGGGATTGTGGAAGGATCCTGGGATTTGAAAACGACGCCGGAAAGCTTCACCATTCTGGTAATTTGCGAAGGCAGCGGCGAGATTGTTTGGGAGGGCGGCTCACTTAATTACCAAGCGGGTCAATGTTTCCTTCTTCCGGCTAACCTCGGCTCGTATACATTGGAAGGACAAGCTACGGTTCTTCGTTCTTATTTACCGGAGTAAAACGCATAGAATCTAATAGTGCGTGTTCAAGGCGCGATCAAAAAAACAGTAAATCAGATTTTTGATCGCGCCAAAAAAAATCAGTTTTTAGAACAACCTCTTATAGGTTCCTAATGGATAATGAGGAGTGATGGTATTGCTCGAGCAAACCTTTACGATGACTGACCCGCATGGAACAGAATCGCATGTATACCAATGGCTTCCTGATCCGGAAACTACGATCAAAGGCGTGCTGCAACTCGTACATGGCATGTGCGAAACAGCTGAACGTTATGCCCGCTTGGCATCCGCCCTGACCGCAGCAGGTTATGCGGTATACGCACATGATCAGCGGGGGCATGGCTTGACCGCCGGCTCCGTAGAGCGGCTTGGCGATGTGGGGGAAAAAGGATTCCCACTCATGGTGCAGGATATCGTGAGATTACGCGGAATCATTAGAGAAAATCATGCTGCTGTCCCCCTGTTTCTGATGGGACACAGCATGGGATCGTTTTTGGTACAAAAAGTAATCCAAGCACATGCTGAAGGGTATGACGGTTTTATTCTCTCCGGCACCAACGGGCCGCGCAGCATGCTGCGAGCTGGCATAATTTTAGCATCGATCCAAACCAAACTGCAGGGAGCTGCCCATCGCAGCCTGATGATGAATGCAATCGTCTTTGGTGGTTTCAACCGTGCGTTTTCACCAGCGCGTACCGAATTTGACTGGTTGTCCCGTGATCCGGATGAAGTTGATCGCTACATTGAAGATCCTTTCTGCGGGGCGATATGCACAGCAAGTTTCTTCCGGGATTTTCTTGGCCATCTGCAGGAGATTCAGCGCCCTGCCGGGTACGACAACATCCCGCGCGACAAACCGATTTATCTCTTTAGCGGCGACAAAGACCCTGTCGGTCTAAACGGCAAAGGCGTCGAACGTCTTGCATCCATCTACCTCGGACTGGGCATCCAGGATGTGGAATGTCGGCTGTATCCCGATGGACGCCACGAAATGCTCAATGAGATTAACCGAGACGAAGTAACGGGTGATGTGCTTGCATGGCTGGAAAGCCATACCGAAGCATATGTATCCAAGAACTCATCCATTTAATCAGGTAGCAAAAAACGCTCTAGGATCCATAGAGAGAAATCTCTAGGGTCCAGAGCGTTTTTTCGTGTTATTTCTATGCAGAGCCGTTTATACCGGATTGGCAGCTGAAAGCTGCATCGCATAAAAAGATGGTTGCTCGCTATCATCCTGCTGATACAGAACCATCAGCAGCGTCTGTTCCCCTTCTCCATCGTTCACATCGCCTGTGCCGCCTTCAAGCACGTCTTGCAGCGAAAATGGAAGAACTTCGAGCACAGCATGTTTTTGCAGTTCACGTTCGCCAAGCCGCAGCTCCGCGAACCCGCCGGATACAGCCTCAGGCCGTTCGATAACCGAATGCATAAACAAGCTCCAATCATCTTTGGAGATCGGAGACTCCCACCAGATTTTACGCGGCTTGTACTTATGATTCAGGAAGTAGTCGAGCTTCATCAGCCCCAAGACGACAGGCATCCGCTTAACACCCCGCTGCATTAAGAACGCAGACAGACGGGAGAACAGATCCTCCAGCTGGTGGCCGATTTTTTGCCAACCTTGCCCCTCCCAGTAATCCCCGAACTCCTGGAAGAAATCAAACGGCGAATCGAACTCATGTTTCATTAAATAGTTCAGCGTATGATCCATTCGATGTGAATTCCAATATTTCTCCAATACATCCTCAAGCCTTTTCAACCGCACGATATCTGCGAACGGAAGCTTATGGCTGCCGAGAATCTCATATGGCGCTTGGTCCATGTAGGTGTAATCATACTTTTCGGCATCACGCCTTAGGCCGGTTCCGCGCAGCATTTTCAGGAATCCGAGCTGCAATTCTTCCGGTCTGAGCGCGAACACATCGTTGAAGGTTTGGCGGAACGTGTCGTAATCTTCTTCCGGCAGGCCTGCGATTAAGTCCAGATGCTGCGCGATTCTACCGCTGTTCTTGATGATATTGACAGTCCGGGACAACTTCTCGAAATTTTGCCGGCGTTTGACCAGTACATTGGTCGGATCGTTCGTCGATTGCACCCCGATCTCAAAACGGAAAATTCCTGGAGGTGCGTTGTCCGCCAAAAATTGTAGGACTTCGGGCCGCATGATATCCGCGGTAATTTCAAATTGGAAGATACAGCCGCGATTGTTTTCGATCAGAAACTTAAACATTTCCATCGCATAGGTATGGTTGATATTAAAGGTACGGTCCAAAAATTTGATCACTTTCGCGCCATTGTCGATCAAAAACGTGATGTCCGCCTTCACCCGTTCAATGTCGTAATAACGTACGCCGTTTTCGATGCTCGACAGACAGAATTGGCATTGGAAAGGACAGCCGCGGCTTGTTTCAAAATAGATAATACGCTTGCTGATGTTCGGAATGTCCTCCTGAAAACGGTGTGGCGAAGGTAGGGAATTCAGGTCGCTTTTCGGGCGAGGGGGATTGATTATGACCTCTTCTCCCTTCCGGTAGGCGATGCCGTATACAAAATGGTATTTCCTGTCGCCTTCGATCACCTGAAGCAAATGATGGAATGTTTCTTCGCCTTCTCCCATAACAATAAAATCCACGCCATGTGCGCGTTCCATCCAGTATCCGGTATCATAGGAAACCTCGGGCCCCCCCAGGATAATCTTCACTTCAGGCATGACCTTTTTGAGAATGTCGATCACCTTGATCGTTTCTTCCATATTCCAAATGTAACAAGAGAAGCCGATCACGTCGGGACGCCGCTGAAACAGATCCGAGACGATATTCATCACTGGATCCTTGATGGTGTACTCCGTTAGCTCAATATCAAACTCATGCCCACTGTAAGCCTTGAGCAGGCGGATTGCCATCGAGGTATGAATGTATTTAGCGTTTAAGGTGGTTAAAATGACTTTCATGGATTCACTTTCCTTCTGTTATTCATAATCGCCGTCGTAACTGTCATCGCTACGCTCCCGGAAAAAATCGAGAAACGCCTTGCCGTATTTACGGAATTTCAATTCGCCGACGCCTTTCACCTTCAGCATTTCTTTTTCGGTCTGCGGACATACGACGCTCATCTCCCGAAGTGTTGCATCGTTGAAAATAATATAGGAAGGCACATGTTCCCGGCCTGCAATCTCACGCCGAATCAGGCGCAGCTGCTCGAAAACCGTCTCGTTAACGGCCGACTGCGAATAGTCATGTCTGCGTGTGCCGCCAGAGCGGCCGCCGGATGTCTCTGCTGCGCTTTTGGCTGGCAAACGCTGCATCACCTTGCGTTGTCCTTTTAGAACCTCTGCCGCAAGCGGCTGGAGCTTGAGCACCGGATATTGCCCTTCGGAGAGCATAAGGTAGCCTTCTGTAGCCATCACGTTAATCATCTCCGAAATCTCTTTTTCCGTCCGATCCGACATCGCTCCATAGGTCGACAGATTATCGAAGCGGTACTGGAGCACCTTTTTGTTACGTGAGCCTTTAAGGACCGCGGCCACCATAGATACTCCAAAACGCTCACGCATACGGTGAATGCAGGAAAAGATCTTTTGCGCATCGATCGTCATATCTGTCAGTTCACGTTCGTCCGTGCAGGAGCTGCATATGCCGCATGGCTTGTCTTCATGTTCCTCTCCAAAATAGTCCAGCATCGCGCTGCGCAGGCATCTTGTGGTGTAGCAGTAATCAACCATCTGCTGGAGCTTGCGGTAATCATTATGTTTGCGGTCCGCATCCTGCGGGTTCTGTTCGATCAGGAATTTCTGCGTAATAATATCCTGGGCGCCGAAAAGCAGGATGCATTGGCTCGGTTCGCCGTCACGTCCTGCGCGTCCGGCCTCCTGGATATACGCCTCCATATTTTTGGGCATATTGAAATGAATGACGTAGCGCACATTGGATTTGTCGATCCCCATCCCAAAGGCATTGGTCGCCACCATCACCCGGACGTCATCATACAAAAATGCTTCCTGGCTGGCAGCCCGTTCCTCATCAGCCATACCCGCATGATACCTTCCAGCCGCAATTTCGGCACTGCGCAACCGCTCGTACAAATCATCCACGTCCTTGCGGGTCGCGGCATAAATAATCCCCGGCTGATGCGAATGCCCTGCGGCGTAATTTAACACAAAATCGCGTTTGTTCTCCCCCCGCAGCACCGACATTGCCAAATTATCGCGGCTCAGTCCGGTGACGAATACTTCCGGCTCCTCAAGCCGCAGCAAGCGCAACATATCCTCCGTTACTTCCGGCGTCGCGGTTGCCGTAAAAGCGGCCACAATCGGACGCTGCGGAAGGTTTTCCACGAATGGAGCGACCGACAAGTAGCTTGTCCGGAAATCATGCCCCCACTGAGATACGCAGTGCGCTTCGTCAACAGCCACGCAGGAAATGGACAGCAGGCTCATTTCGTCTCTGAACCAGTCCACTTCCAGCCGCTCGGGCGCGACGTAAAGCAGCTTCAAATCCCCGCGTTTCGCGGCACGAATCCGTTCGTTCACCTCTTTGCCGCTGAGCGTACTGTTAATATATGCAGCTTGGATGCCCATGGCGGTCAGCGCGTCCACCTGGTCCTTCATCAGCGAGATCAAGGGTGAAACGACCAGCGTCAGCCCCGGTAGCATCAACGCCGGAATCTGGTAACAAATTGACTTGCCCCCGCCTGTCGGCATAATTCCCAGCGTGTCGTTTCCTTCGAGCAGACTGAGGACGATTCTTTTCTGGCCCTCCCGGAAATCCGGATAGCCATAGTAGGTTTGCAGCTGCTGCTGCGCCCGTTCCAACGTCATCATTTCTACACTCATGAATTATTGAACTCCTAACGATATCTATTGGAAAATGGTGAGGCAGGCACATGCTACATCACCATTTAAAAACCATTACTCTTAAGTTTAACGGGCTTTAAGGGAATGAGCAACCGCATGGACATTTTTTGGAAAATTCGAACAAAATACACAAAAAAGCCGGCAAAACGCTGCCAGCTTCATTTCCTTAAAGTGCGTGTTCAAAAAGGCCGTTTTTCAGCACCGAAGCAAATGCTTCCGATGTTCGTTTTTTCAAAACGCTTGATAAAGTAGCATCTATTCTTCTCTCTTCGATTCTTCTGCCGCATCCCACCGGTTCCGGTATTTCTCGAGTAGCGGATGCAGCTTTTCCGGTTTGTCCACCAAAATGAGCCGGAGCTTCACGATCCATTCGGGAAAAGATGAATAGGAGGCAAGCAAATTCGCCATCTCCGTCGTCAGGTAGAGAAAATACGGCGCGGGATATTTTTCTGTCAAATAACGTAAAGCCGTATCTACAGGGGTATATTTTTTCCTTTTAGCTTCAAATCCATCAATCGCCACATGAGAGCCCCGCTCCTGCTTCCATTCTTCCAGCTTCCGTACTCTTTTATAATGAGCGCTCACCGGATGCTTCAGCATACGTCTTACTGTCTCATCATGCAACGGGTACAGCACTAACCGTGCGAATCGGCGTTCTTCTGCCGTCTTTACTGCTCCATCCAGATCCTGATCGGTTGTGTCCTCAAAGATATCATAGTAGATCAGCGTGCCTTTCTCCTGTTCCTCTGGCGGCTCATAGCCGTATGGTACACTCGTAACGGTGTGCTTCATTCTTCTGCATCTCCCAGATGCTCCAGGCAGAAAGCCTCAATCACCTGCACCTCATCGTCTTCAAGATCAAAATCAAGGTAGAGGTCCGTCGACTTTTCGTATAGGTCATATTTCACGAGGCTGCTCCCCTCTTCCTGCTCACTATAGATCGCCCGGACGTATAATCCGTTCTCAGAGTAGAGCTCGTCATCCTCCGGTACTTCAATGTCCAATCTGTATTCGTAGCGCTTGCCCGCCAAAATACGGAACGGGTCTTTCACCAATTCCACCTGAAATTCCGTGATCGTCAGCATGATGTCATCCTTCCCAAAAGCTCATTTTCTCACAAGGCCATATTCTGCCATTCCTTCTTATTTTAACAGACTTCGGTCTGGAACATTCACGTTTTTGGACAAGCCGCATATTCGCTCTTTAGCCTCGGATGCATTTTCAAATACAGGTACGAAAAATACCAATGTCGTCATTTCAATTTTTCTGCATGAGGAATGACACAGCACTCTTCCCCATCCGCAGGTATGATGTAATTAAAAAATAAGATAAACAAAATAGAAGTTATGGGGGATGGATCATGAAACGAAAATGGATTGCAGGAACACTTGCTTTGCTGCTCATCGTAGCCGGAGGTGCGGTCGTTTATGCCCGGGGAGGCCTTCCTTTCCTGTCCGGATCTGATCAGAAGGCAAAAACCGAATCTAAGCAAACAATCTCTTATTCGGAAACCTATATCATTTTTGATACCGTCGTCAACATGAAGCTGTATGGCGAACATGCCAAACCGAGCCAGCTTAAAGACATTAAACATATTCTGGAAGGCATAGATAATGAACTGAGCCGGACACTGGAAACCAGTGAAATCTACAAAGTCAATCAAGCAGCGGGACAACAAGCGGTGAAAGTATCCCAGGCTACGTTTGACGTGGTGAAAAAAGCTTTGGACTACGCCGTCCAAACCGGTGGGTTATACGATCCAACCATCGGACCGCTCGTCAGCTTGTGGAATATTGGAGGCGAGGGAGCACATGTGCCATCTAAGCCAGATCTCGACAAGACAGTGAACCTCATCGGTTACAAGGACGTGCTCATGGATCCGCAGGAACTGACTATCAAGCTGCTCCGGCCGGGCATGGCGCTTGATCTCGGGGGAATTGGCAAAGGATACGCCGCTGACCAAATCGCTGTATATTTGAAATCCCAGCAGGTTGACAGTGCAATAATCAATCTTGGCGGAAGCAGCATTATCGCGCTCGGGAGCAAGCCCGGCGGGAAAAGCTGGAATATCGGACTGCAGGATCCCGATCAAACCCGAGGTACGGCGCTAGGCAACGTGCTGGTCAAAAATAAAACGGTCGACGCATCTGGCGTTTATGAGCGCTTTTTCATGGAAAACGGTGTCAGATACCATCATATTCTAGATCCGCGGACAGGATTTCCGAGCCGAAGCGGGCTAAAGAGCGTCACGATTATTTCCGATTCGGCGACGGATGCCGATGCTCTTTCCACCGCCGTGTTTATTATGGGGCTTGACGAAGGTATGAAATTTATCGAAAAGCAACCTGGCATTGAGGCTTTTTTCATCACAGAAGACAATCGGATCTTCGAAACGTCGGGGCTGAAGGATCAAATCCGTTTCACCAATCCCGATTATACCGTGGAGACCCTGGGCTGACCGGCTAAGGCTGGACTTGCTTGGGGGGACTGCCATTGGACTGCCTGCCATTACCCGCATAAAACGCTAGAATTAGATGCACTTCTGCAAGGGTAGGGTTCAAAAGCATCTCAAAAAACTATGCCGCTAGACTCAATCGATCACCGGAATGCGCTCTGGATGCTTCAGCAGATCAAACATAAGTTTGATCTGTTCCTCCGTGTTTCTGTTCCGGGACAACCGCGGCAGTTCATCTTCGGCAAAAAAACGCACGCCGCTCGTCTCAACACCTTCCTGCGCTTTGCCACCAGTAATTTCGCAATGAATAAACAATTTGTAGACATGGTACGGGGCAGGAGGATTATGTTTTTGGTTATCCAATACAGCTAGCAGGCGCAGCGCCTTGACTTCGTAGCCGGACTCCTCCCTGATCTCTTTTACCGCAATCTCCTTGGGAGATAGCAGCAAATCCGCCCAACCGCCAGGCAGGGACCATCCTCCGTCTTCCTTCTCCTTCACCAGCAAAATCCGATTGTCATGGATGACGACCCCGCGGATATCCACCTTGGGTGTGGCATACCCTTCTTCGCCTGCAAAAAGATCCTCAAGTATGCGTGTCTCCATGTTCGTGTATTCTCTCATAATTTCCAAACTGAGCATACGCAGCTGCTCATACCGTTCCTTGTCATAAACATCCTTGGTATACGTAAGCCCGGTTTGTGCAATCCCTTGAATTTGTTTGGCCCAACCGAGCCATTTCAACGTTGTTCCGTTCATCCGTATATTCCCTCCCTTTGCCCTGAACTAACAAAAGCGATGTCAACTTCAAGATATCTAGTTCTCAGCTTATTTGAAAGACAGTACTTGAAGTCGTCTATTTTACTACTTTCATGTTAAAATATATCGACTGATGGCGAATGATGTGATTACTTCTGTTGATTTTTTTTAATAGAATATTATAAAATAATTGAATGATGAAGAAAATATTGTAAATGATTTATTGAAATTATCCTATAAAAAATCACACAGGAGTGCTAGATGGAAAATCAAGTGCCGCAAGTGCCGCAAAAACTTACCCGCCCCCGGAAAAAGAAAGAGAAGAAAAACGAGAAAAAGAAACACAAAAGAACCTGGCTGCTTGTTACACTCGTTTGCCTTTTGCTCATTGCGGGTGCCGGATATATTTTCAGAAAGCAAGTCGCTCTACTAGCTTTTGACACCTTCGTGAAAGATAGCGTAACAAAGACGCTGGATCAGTCCTATGAAAAAATCGACGAAGAGGTAAAGCCGGATACGGTACAGAACCCGTTCTCCATTCTTCTTCTTGGAACAGACGAGCGCAAGGACGAACCTGGACGATCCGATACGATCATCTACTCGGTCGTACGCCCGGAAGATGGAAGGGTTCTCTTGGTCTCCATACCCCGTGATACTTACACCGAGATTTCCGAGGAACACAAGAAGAGCAAAATTAATGCCGCCTATGCGCGCGGAGGCATCAAACGGAGTGTAGATACGGTTGAAAATCTCGTTGGCAACAATATCGATTTTTATGCCACCATCAACTTTCAAGGCCTAAAAGACGTCGTTGATGAGCTTGGCGGAGTACATCTGCCAATCACAAAGGTCATCGAAAACAAGCAAAAGATTCATGAAAAACTGCGGGTTGAGCCGAACAAGCCAATTTACAATGGTGAAGACGCGCTCGGATACGCTCGATACCGCGAGGATTCCGATTTTAACCGGACCATGAGACACCGTGTTCTGATCGATGCCGTCATGGCCAGAGCGCTTGAAATCAAAAATCTTACGAAAATTCCGGATTTAATCAAAGTTGCCGGCAACAATTTCAAAACCGACATGCCTTCAACTTTTATCATTGATCTGGCCAAGACCTTCTACGAAGGCAGCATGCCCACTTTCAGCAATTATATGCTTAAAGGCAAAGGCGCTATGCGTGATTCCATTTGGTATTATGACCCCGATAAAGACGATATCGAATATATCAACAAGCTGATTGCCAATTGGCATGATCCAAATACACCCGCCGACCAGCTCATGCAGCCTGCGGTGGATGGGAACTCAAATGCCGACGGTAAGTAAATAAAAATTATTCCGTATGGCGTTCAACTTAAAAAGTCATCCCAAGTTCCGGTAACCGGGCCTCAGGATGACTTTTTCTATTAAGGCGCGATCAAGAAAATGGCTCTAATTTTCTTAATCGCACCTAGATTAATCGATTGGCTAAAAGTAGTCTAACGATGGGTATTTTCGTGCAAATCCGATTCACTATTTTCTTGATCGCGCCTAGCAGCTGCTATTTGCAATTAACATATTCAATTCAGCTTAGTGTCTATCGAACGCGTTTCCCTGTCCATGAAGAGATGCCGCCCATCAAGTTGTATACCTCTGGAACACCGCTTTTCAGCAGTATCTTGGCCGCCTGCTTGCTGCGCATACCGCTCTGGCAGTACAGGAAGATATCCCCCTCACCCTTCATGATCTCAGTGCTGCGGCTGCCGAATTGCGACAGTGGAATATTGACGGCACCCGGCAAATGCCCAGATTTGAATTCATGAGCCTCCCGAACATCGATCAGGCGCTTGCGACTCGACTGTTCCAGCTTCTTGCGGAAAGGCTCGTCCTTAAGCTGGACAAGCCCTTTTACAGGAGCAAACATGCGATATAACATCCACACCACAAAGAGAGCCAGCACAATATAAAAAATGGATGATGAATTCATGATCCGACCTCCTATTTATTTTTACAGGTAACTCGATTCTTATCCGATTAAATACCCCCATAGGTATATACATAGCATAATGCAGTTATGTGTAAAAGTCAACGGATGAGGAAATCATAATCTCTAAAATAACCCCACAAAGAGTATCGGAAAGAAGTCCGAGCGCCTCTCAAAGAAGGGCGCTTTTACGAAGCATAAGTACTGAGTGGAGTGTATGCTTCGCTGTTTATTCCAAGTACTTTGCGGGGACCCCAATAAACTTATAAAAACTACAAAAAAGCCAAACCGCATATCGCGGCTCGGCTCTTACATAACATCTATATCAGTTCGGATTAACCTTCAAGCAACAGGGATTCCGGATCTTCCAACAGTTCCTTCACTGTTACGAGGAAGCGAACAGCGTCGCTGCCATCAACGATCCGATGGTCATAAGACAAGGCGATATACATCATCGGACGGTTCTCCGAATGCTCTGCGTCAATCGCAACCGGACGGAGCTGGATTTTGTGCATGCCGAGGATACCTACCTGCGGCGCATTCAGGATTGGCGTGGACATCAGGGAACCAAATGTACCGCCGTTTGTAATCGTGAACGTGCCACCTTGCAGCTCAGACAATGCCAGGGAATTGTTCCGTGCTTTCAATGCAAGAGAAGCAATTTCCTTTTCGATCTCAGCAAAGCCCAGACGATCGGCTTCACGAACGACCGGTACAACCAGACCTTCCTTCGCCGCTACTGCAATACCGATATCATAATATTTCTTAACGATGATATCCTCACCATCGATTTCCGCATTCAAAAGCGGGAACTTCTTAAGTGCGCCAACCACGGCCTTCGTAAAGAAGGACATAAAGCCCAAACCGATATCATGCTTCTCTTTGAAAGCATCTTTGCGGCGTTTGCGGACATCCATGATGGCAGTCATATCCACTTCGTTGAAGGTTGTCAACATAGCGGCTGTGTGCTGCGCTTCAACCAGGCGCTTCGCAATAGTTGCGCGCCTGCGGGACATACGTGTACGTTCAGCCGGTTTTCCCGGTTGGCTGATTTCGGCAGCTGCTGCAGGAGCAGGAGTCGCTGGACGAGGTGCTGGAGCTTCCGTATGATTTTTCACATTATCCTGGAAGATACGACCTTTAGGATCGCGGTTAACTTGTTCCAGATCGATGCCGTGTTCGCGTGCAAGCTTGCGTGCTGCCGGAGATGCCGCGAGATAAGATTCCCCTTCTTTTACAGGTTCGACTGGAACGCTAGGAGCCGCAGGAGCTGGAGTCGTGCCCGGTTCAGCCTTTGGCGCCTCTTGGACTGGTGCATTCGAAGCGGCAACAGCCGCTTCTCCGCCTACGGAAAGTCTTCCGATTACTTCACCGATTTGAACGGTGTCGCCGTCGTTTCGCAAAATCTTCTCAACCACACCGGTTTCCTCGGCGCTGATTTCAATATTGACTTTATCCGTTTCCAGTTCGAGCAGGACATCCCCCTGATTAACTGCTTCCCCTTCTTTGACATGCCACTTGAAAATCGTTCCTTCTGTGATCGATTCACCCATTGCCGGTACTGTAATTTCGCTCACTGCTTGCTACCTCCCCAGGACGATATTATGTTTAATAGATTTTTGATTTAAAGCTGTAGATATAATTTGTTGTTGTTCAAAGCTGTGTACCTGTTGGAAGCCACTGGCGGTACTCGAACGTTCAGAACGGCCGTTATAATTTACAGACGTGCCCTGAGGTGCCAGTTTACAGAGATGATGCTCGATGTAGCGCCAAGCACCCTGATTTTCCGGTTCTTCCTGCACCCACAAAATTTCTTTTACATTTGCATAACGGGCCATAATCTCTTGAACTTCCTGCTCAGGGAATGGATAGAGCTGCTCCACGCGGATGATATGCAGCCAATCCTTATCGCCTTCTTCCTTATCCAGCGCTTCCTCAAGCTCTATTGCAATTTTGCCGCTGCAAAGAACCAGGCGTTCCACACGTTCAGGATGCCCGCCGAGTCCCGGCTGCTCCAAAGCGCGTTTAAATCGTCCTTCACTGAGTTCTTGACCGTTCGAAGCGACACGGCTGTTGCGGATGAGGCTCTTCGGCGACATCACGATCAATGGACGTGCATCTTCGCTTTCGGTCAAGGCTGCCTGACGGCGGAGCAAATGGAAGTATTGAGCTGCGCTCGACAGATTGACAACGGTGAAGTTCTCCTCTGCGCCAAGCTGAAGGAAACGTTCTAGACGGGCACTGGAATGCTCCGGTCCCTGTCCTTCGTAGCCGTGAGGCAGAAGCATCACCAAGCTTGACTTTTGTCCCCACTTGGAACGGCCAGCCGAAATGAACTGGTCGGTGATCACCTGCGCACAGTTGGAGAAATCGCCGAACTGCGCTTCCCAGATCACGAGCGTTTCCGGGGAATATACATTATAGCCGTATTCAAATCCGAGCACGGAAGCTTCGGACAATGGGCTGTTATAGATGGCGAAAGATGCCTTGGCCTGCGGCAGTTCATGCAGCGGGCAGAAAGTTGAACCATTCTTCGTATCATGGAGCACCAGGTTGCGATGTGCAAACGTCGCACGTTCAGCATCCTGTCCCGTGATGCGGATTGGTTTGCCGTCAGCAAGAATACTTGCAAAGGCCAGCGTCTCCGCAAGGCTCCAGTCTACCTTCTCGCCAACGTTCAGCGCGGTTTCGCGGCGTTCCAGAATGCGCTGAAGCTTCGGATACACATTGAAATCGGATGGACGTTTCAATAAGTTGGTATTAATCTCGCGCAGAGTGCTTAGCTTAACACCTGTTTTGATTGCTTTGATTCGGTCTTCGGCAGGCGTTTGCTGATGAGGGTTCGCTGGCTCCTGCTCTTTGTCCTTGATCTGGTCATAAGCCACTTTCATCCGGTTCTGTACTGCCTGAATCGTCCGGTTGCTCTGCACTTTGCTGACCATGCCATTTTGATTAAGCACATCCGCATAGATACTGGCAACGCGTGGGTGTTTCCTTACTTTATCGTAAATAAGCGGCTGCGTTGTATCTGGATCATCCGTTTCATTATGACCGTAACGGCGGTATCCCACGAGATCGATCAGGAAGTCCTTCTTGAATTTATTGCGGTATTCGCATGCCAGACGAACGGCAGCGATACATGCCTCCGGATCATCCGCATTGACGTGGACAATCGGGATTTCATAACCCTTCGCAAGGTCACTGGAATAATGCGTCGAACGGGAATCACGGCTTTCCGTCGTGAAACCGATGTTGTTATTGGCAATGATGTGAATCGTACCGCCGTTTTGGAAACCTGGCAGCTTATTGAAATTAAGCGTCTCGGCCACAATGCCTTCACCAGGGAAAGCGGAATCCCCGTGAATCAGCACCGTTGCGGCTTTATTCACGTCCTGCTGCGGATAGCCAGGCTGCGTACGGTCTTCCTGAGCCGCACGGGCAAAGCCTTCTACCACAGGATTGACAAACTCCAGGTGACTTGGGTTATTCGCTAGCGTAATCCGCGTTGGTACGACGCTGCCGTCCTCCAGAACGCGTTTGGCACCAAGATGGTATTTCACGTCGCCCGTCCAGCCGAAGTTGATGCCCATGGAGCCTTCGGAAGGGAACAATTTCTTGTTCGGCGAATGATGGAATTCAGAAAAGATCTTCTCATAAGGTTTGCCCAGCACATGAGCCAAAACATTCAACCGACCGCGGTGGGCCATGCCCATCATAACATGCTCCACACCTTCATCGGACATATTGCGGACCATTTCGTCGAGCATCGGAACCATCACATCGTTTCCTTCAATAGAGAAGCGTTTTTGCCCTACGAAGGTACGGTGTAGAAATTCTTCGAACTGTTCGACTTCAATTAATCGCTCCAGCAAGTTCGCTTTTTCCGTTTCGCTCAGTGGAGCCGGGAAATTGCCACTTTCAACATGAAGGTTCAGCCATACGCGCTCTTCCGTATCATGCACGTGGCTGAATTCGTAAGCAATCGTTCCTGTATATGTTTGACGCAGCTTCTGGATGGCTTCCCAACCGGTTCTCACGTTCTCAGTTGCTCCATCCCAAATAAGAGATGCGGGAACAGCCGCAAGATCGGACTGGGTCAATCCGTATTGTTCAAGTTCGAGAACGCGTGTGTCGGGCTTCGGAATGATGCCCAGCGGATCGATGTCTGCGGCCAAATGACCATACGTACGGATATTCCATACCAGCTTGCCGGCGTTCACGCCCTTCTTGAGCAGTTCTGCGTTAAGCTGCACATTGGCCGGTGCGCCACTCACAGGAGTCAGCTGAGTTGTCGCCATCGGAGGTGCGCCCCACAGCTGAAACACCTTGCGGAACGTTTCATCCACAGACTCAGGATCTTTCACATACCGTTCGTATTGCTCCTGAACATATCCCAGATTGGGGCCGTAATAAGATTCCCAGGCTCCCTGCGTTTGCATGTCTTTCTTATCGGTTATCATCGCTAAAGTGATACCTCCGCCTTGATTTTTTAATAGTCATATAGAGTGGAATCTATACGTTGGACGGAAATCAGAAAATGATTTTTGTAAGCCGTTTCAGTAAAATGTAAGCGGCTCAATTTCTATTATAAACAAATCTTCTCCATACCTAAAATAACCATTTAATATAGTTATGATCTAAAAAACAGATCAATCGGAGCACTCGGATATGAAAATGTTTACAACCCCTATTCTTCAAAAAGCGACAATTGATTCGGGGGCAGATCCGGCATGTCTAAATTCAATAGTTTCATCAGCTGCATCGCATTATTGGCCGCATCGCCGCCCGAATTATTATTGAATATAATCCAGCATTTCTGTGTCGATCCGAGTAATTTGCTTATATTGTCTTTCCATTCCAGAAGTTCTTCCTCATTGTACCGGTATAAGTACCGGACTTCTCGCCAATTGGGCTGACCGCTGGACTGCCAGCCAGCCGCGTTCCGACCATGCAGGCGAACCAACGTAAAATCTTCCCGTGTCGGCTCAATGATCGCGGGAATAGATCCTTCCCCTGCTTGTGGTTCATCACAGACGGAATGGATCCAGCCTTCTTCACGCATAAAGGAAAGTGTCTTATCCCGCATCTCCCCATCAAACCAGCTTCGATGCCGAAATTCGAGCGCCAGCGGAAATCCGTCCATCCATTCCCGTGTCCGGCGCAAAATATCAACATGCTTTCGCTCGCAGGCAAACCATGGTGGGTACTGAAACAACACGGCCTTTAACTTCCCCATCTCCCGCATTTCCGCCGCCGATTCTCGGAAAGCCTGAAACATCGATCTTGCATCTGGAAAAGGAATTTTGCCGCGGGTATGTCCTGTCATTCCCTGATACGCTTTTACAATAAAACCAAAGGATTCGGACGTTTGCTCGCTCCACTTGCGCATTCTCTCCGGTGAAGGGATAGCATAAAAGGAGCTGTCGAGCTCCACGATTGGGAAGCGGCTGCCGTACATCTTCAGCTTGTCTCCCGCCTTGGTTCCCTTGGGATATATATCATCATGATCTCCCCAGCCCGCAAGGCCGATTTGGATACGTTTCTGCATTACTTCATACTCCAAGGGCAATCGTCTCCATCATGTCTTAGTATGACCAACTATTTTCTTCCAATAACTTATGCCTAAATTAGTTCTTATCTTCACTTGCACTATTCCACGATATGGATATTATGGATGTATGTATATCTTACCCGGGAGGTTTGTCCATGAACAACCCGTTTGTCTTATTTTCTTCTTCCCATTTGCTTGCACTCCTGCTGCTTGTCGCTGCTTCATTTCTACTCTTTTCAATCAGACGCCGCTTGCAAAGAGCCCCCCGGGGGAAAGCGATTCTCCGCGGCACATTAGCCTTCCTTCTGTCAGGATCCGAAGGCGTACTCGATATCTGGAACATCGTCTCTGGGACGTGGAGCCCCAGGTATACACTGCCTTTGGAACTCTGCAGTTTAACGCTGCTGCTGTCCATCATCATGCTTCTAACAAAAAGCCGGCTGCTGTACGAAGTCCTGTTCTTTGCTGGCATAGGTGGCGCTTTACAAGCTCTGATCACGCCCAATCTCGCATTCGGGTTTCCGCACATCCGCTTCTACCAATTTTTTATTGTACATATCTTGATTATTCTCGCCTCGCTCTATATGACTTGGATCGAAAATTACAAGCCCACGTGGAAATCTATCGGACTCACGATGATATTTTTGAATCTTGCGGCCCTTTTGGTCGGTATCACGGATTACTACTTGGACGCCAACTATATGTTTTTAATGCATAAACCTTCAACCGCATCCATTTTGGATTGGCTCGGACCTTATCCACTGTATTTGTTGGCCGAAGAAGGCATTGCCTTGCTAATATTTACGGTAATGCAGCTATTGTTTTTCGTGCTCCCCGAAAAAATGTTCCGGACGGGCAATTCTCGTGGACGCGGCCACTCGGCAATGTAGAACCCGACGATTCCGGCCAGCGGTTGCTTGCATCATAACAACAATCTCATTCTTTCATTGTTCATCCAGTTTGGAAGAATTATAATAGACGCAGAAATTTATCGGATTAGTAAGATATAACCTCACAAAGGAGCGCAATCGTCATGACGCAGCCAACAGTCGTGCAAAATATTACCGAGCTTATCGGCCAAACCCCTGCCGTTCGGCTTCATCGTCTAGTAAGACCAGAGGATGCCGAGGTATACGTCAAGCTCGAATACTATAATCCAAGCGGAAGCGTGAAAGACCGAGCTGCCTACAACCTGATTGCACAGGCGGAACAGGATGGGCTGCTGAAACCCGGCGCCACCATCATTGAACCTACCAGCGGTAACACCGGCATCGGACTCGCTATGAACGCTGCGGCCAAAGGCTACCGCGCCATCTTAATCATGCCGGATAATATGACGAAGGAGCGGATCAATATTCTAAAAGCCTACGGCGCTGAAGTGGTTCTGACTCCTGCCGCCGATCGTATGCCGGGAGCTATACGCAAAGCTGAAGAACTAAGCAGGGAAATTCCAAACAGCTTTATTCCGATGCAATTCGAGAATAAGGCGAATCCGGATATTCACCGCCGCACCACGGCGCTGGAAATTATCGAGCAGATGGGAAGCCGTCTCGATGCCTTCGTAGCAACGGCCGGTACAGGCGGTACCATAACAGGTACGGGAGAAGTTTTGAAGGAGAAAATTCCGGGTATAGACATCTTCGTCGCCGAGCCCAAAGGCTCGCCAGTGCTGTCCGGCGGTCAGCCCGGACCCCATAAGCTGGTCGGTACAAGCCCAGGCTTTATCCCTCCCATCCTCAACACTAATGTGTATGATGAGATTTTTCAGGTGACCGACGAAAATGCGATTGAGACGATGCGCAGACTTGCGAACGAAGAAGGTCTCCTTGTCGGCCCTTCTTCCGGTGCAGCGGTTTGGACCGCACTTCAGATAGCTCGGCGTCTGGGATCCGGCAAACGGGTCATATGCATCGCTCCGGATACGGGGGAACGTTACCTCAGCATGGGGATTTTTTAACACTTCAAACTTAATTAAAACAAACATGCAAAAAAGACGCCTGATGACATTCATTGAGGGCGTCTTTTAAATGAACTGAAATGCGCTAACGAAACTGTGGAACGTTATAGTCACAAAAACGGCGGTGATTTAAATGTAACGAAACTACAGATCGTTATTTGGGCGAAATGCTTCTGAATGAACCACTGTTGAGCTAAATAACGTTTCCTAGTTTCGTTAGACATTTTAGAAGCTCATTTTTGCTCAAATAACGATTGTGTGTTTCGTTAGCCGATGTTGCCCGATTAACGATTGTATATTTCGTTAGCCGATGTTGCCCACATAACGATTGCGTGTTTCGTTAGCCGATAAATAGGTTTGTTGATTCCACCCTTTCGGCTCCTTTTACTTTTTTCAGCTGTGCCACGATAATGATGCTGATCACCACCAGCAGGAACCACGAGCTAATTTTCCCGATATGCACAATTCGCCAAACATGCTCCTGATCAGGGTACTGCCACGCGCCGAAGAAGGTCGATATATTTTCCGCAATCCATATAAAAAAGCCAATCAGCACATAGGACAATACCATCGGCATCCGGTAGGTCTTCCCCACCACATCGAAATACACAAAAGTTTTGAAAAAGATGATAAAAAGCAGCAGTGTAAGCCACCACCGCAAATCCCATAAGAAATGATGGGTGAAAAAGTTCAGATAGATCAAAATGCTGATGCTCACCGTCCATGCGACATGCGGCCAATTCCGGATCCGCAAATTAAAATTCCGCCAAGCCTGGCAAATATAACTGGCTACACTCGCATACATAAAACCACTGTACAACGGCACGCCGCCAACTTTGCTCCATCCCTCTTCCGGATACGCCCACGAGCCCATATGTACCTTGTATAACTCAAGCAGCAGACCGATGATATGAAACACACAGATGACCTTGAACTCGTCCCAGGTCTCCAGCTTAAAGAGCAGCATCAGCGCCTGCGCCAGAATGCATATTAGAAGTATAAAATCGTATCTAGACATAAATGGAATATGCAATAGTTTCGATGCGGCCAACGTCAAAAATATCACCGCCGGAAAAATGCAGGAGCGCGCCTGCTGTAAGCCAAAAACTATGAATCTATATAAGGGACTAACTCGCCTATCCATATTCTCCTCCATATCATTCATGCGAAATAAAAATCCGCCATCTCCTGAAGACGGCGGACCTTGTTGTTTAAGGAATGAACTGCTGGATGATTTTCACTACTTTACCGTCCTGGATCTCCAGGTGATACGGAAAGCTCTTCATATCCATCAGATTGTTGTTATTCATAATCGCCACATATTTATCCAGCGAAACAGGTTCGTTCCAGTTGATTTGGGCGCCGTCGTACGTTCCGTCATGATCATAAATCTGCATCAAAACTTGTGCATCCGGTGCAACCTCATAAGTATGTAGCGTTGGGTTATCATTTACAATATAGTAGCCGTCAGGAGCTCCGCCCAATTCTTCGAAGGCTTCTTTTTCGCGTTCCTTGAATTTTTGGTCGGCTGCGGCACCTTCATACCATTCAATCGGTTCGGCCTGAATTATCAGTTGACCGTTGTCATTGCGAATCGAAGAAATGAAAGCTGTCACTGTATCCTCGCTCTTAGGAACTGTCGTATATTCATTATCGGTTGCGCTCGCCGATGTAATAATGCCTAACATAGCAACGATCATGAGGGTAGCAAGTAGTGTGAATTTTTTCATTGATGATTTCCCCTTTATGGACAAAATATTTCTTCTTATCATCCATTACCCTGCTGAGTGTTTTTTAAACGAGACCAATAAAAATATCTCTGAAAAAACTCCACCCGGGCGTGGTGATCTTTATAGCTTTACTATAAATCATCCTTCACGCCAAATCGTCACAATAAGGTTACAGTCACATCAAAATGTTGTCATGATCGTTACGCTTTCAATTCCTCCCTGCCTCTGCTGCGCTCCAAAATCCCTTTAAGCTCGGCCAAGTCATGGATTTCGTACGTGGGTACGATTCCCGTCGTATTGGGAAGGTGGTTCGGATTGTACCAGCAGGTGTCGATCCCCACATTGTTTCCGCCCTGAATATCCGAGGTCAGAGAATCGCCGACCATTAGCATGGTTTCTTTTTCGTTACTTCCAATCTGGGAAAAGGTATGTTCAAAAATGCCCGGATGTGGTTTTTGGTACCCTGTATCTTCAGAAACAATCACTGCTTCAAAAAAACCCTTCAGCTCCGAACGGTTAATCCGTCCAAACTGTACTTGTTTGATTCCATTGGTAACGACCGCCATATTGTATCCGTTATCCTTCAAATATTGGCAAAGCTCCAGTGCACCAGTCAGCACAAACGACTGCTCTGATAGGGATTGAATATACCGGTCGCTGATTATCCCGGCATCTTCATTCAGCCCCTGTTCCAAGCAAAACCTTCGAAACCGCTCCACTCTCAGCTCAGCCGAACTGATCCGCCCTTCCTCCAGCTCCTGCCATAGCCCGCGATTGATTTGGTTATAGCAGTCTGTAATCACCGTATCCTCCGGATCAAGGTTCATACTCGAAAGAATATATGACAAAGCGCGTGACTCGGACATTTTAAAATCAAACAATGTTTCATCCAGGTCTAATAAAATCCATTTGTAAGACAAAATGTAAACCTTCTTTCTATATAAAATAGAGACGTTTTTCAGTTCGCGAGTTGACCGCTACGGTTTCGGATCGTTCTTCCGATCGCTGCTTTCGCTTTTCTTCAAGCACTAGTTTTTTCACCGGGCAGTCCTTACGCGTACATCTTTCTCTTCAAAACAGCGATAACGTCCCGTGACTGTCCTTGATGCACGCTGGTGTCAAAACAGGAGACCAGTTCCCAGCCTTCACTGCCATAACTGTTCAGCAGATCTTCAAATTCTGCTTCATCCACTTTTCCACCCAAAAAACCGCCCGTTTTATATTTTATCGTTTTGTATTCCCATCTCTCCATGGATATCCCTCTCCCCATTTTTAATAAGAATCTTCCGCAAGAAGCTCCGACACCCAATGATAACACCGCTCAAGCTCTTCGTCATCCACCAGCTCAGAACGATGCTCGAATTGGATTTTAGCATATACATACCGGTTCAGCGCGTCAAATTCCAATACCGGCACAAATCCGTATTGCTTGCTTCGTTCGATCATCCACTCAAAAAGTTCTTGAGAATGCTGTTTGAATTCTGCGAAAGAATACTCGGTTTCGGATAATGAAACAAAATATAGGTCGGCTTCAGACCCAAACGATAGATCGCTTCTAGCTCATCCAAAATGGATTGGAACGCCTGATTCCGTACGTTTTCATCCTTTGCAAGGAAAAGCGCGTCGCGGATGATGAGTCCCCGATCCTGGAGTGGAAAATGAATGCCGATCTGGAAGCCATGCTCATCTTTTGTCCGACACTACAATAAACAGCGTTGCCAAGGGGCCAATCAGAAGCGAGATTAAAAACCAGTTCAGCCCGCTCCGGTTTTTCCCTTGAGCAAGGCCAGCATTAATCAATGCGAGTGTTCCCCAGCCGACAAAATAACCACCTGGTCCATTTCCCATAACGAATACATCCCTCCTAAAAAGATAAAGCCGCTGTCATTTTCCAAAGATGACAACGGCCAGTCTAACCAAGTCACCAATCCCTGCTTATGCGAGAAAGGCTCTATTTTCGCAAAAAGATACATTACTTGGAATATACTAATATAGTTTATTACGTTGAGATTTTTCTGCGAGGTAAATATCCAGCGCCTTAATCGCACGGACGGCTACCCGGATAAATAAAATCATACAGGTAATGCCTAGGCCGGTAAGACATAACATAGCAATTAACGGAAAAATAGCGATTATTCCTGCTCCAGCGTTTACGGACATCGTTTTCATTCCCCTTTCATTCTTTTCATTTAACTATATGGGCCCAACCGATGATGATACGGGTGAAGGCACCCAGACGAAATGTTCTTATTGAATCGCTGTATAAGAACTACTCCTTACCGGAGAATTCCTCCGTGACCGACATTGGAACTTGTTCCGTGTGCAATTGGCCCTGATTGTCTTTCCAGTTCACCTCCATATAGGAGCCAAGCAATCCTTGTGCTGTATCTTCTGGTTCCCAAGGCGACGGCGCGCCTTCTATAGACCCCAAATGTTTTATATTGGCCAAAATATCAACCGAAGCATTAGGCGAGCTTGCCGAATTACTGTTAATAACCCACGGCTCCCCATCATGCAACTTGAAATATGTATAGTCGAAATAAGTGGAGTCCTTGATATCCTGAGGATTGCCAAGATAGGTAAGACTCCCTTTTCCATGAAAAATAGAAAAAGAAGTCCTGATCACTTTATAATCGTTAACCTGCCACTTTTGCCCCTTCCCGTTCAAGGTGAAGGCTTCCCATCTATTGCCGTTTCCCGGGAGTTTACCGTTATTCTGAAGCAGCAAACCAAGCGTCACTCCATTGGTCACCAGCAATAATGCGATTACAATATAGCTCCATTTCCTAACGTTCATCGATACTCCTTTCCTCGCAGGACAGACAGATTTGAAGCACAAACAGCCCGGCAAAGCTCAGCCAGGTTGATGTTTACACGTGAGTTATGCTGGAACTGAGCAATCACCCACTATTTTACACTAAATCCCGGTATAGGAGTATAGAGGGATATCCAAAATAAATGCCCGTCTCCGGCAGAACCGAAAGAACGGGCATCATGTTACGATCTATGAAGATCAGAACGTTTCTTTCAAATAAAACGGTTTGCAGCTGTCTTCAAAATACCCTTCCAGTCCTGAGCTTCCATTCAGTTCAATGAACTCTACCGGCGGGAACGGCACCTGCACCGACTCGGCTACTTTGCCAAGTTCCGCGATCAAGTTATCCCCTTTGCCAATATAGCTGACCGCAATCAGGGTATGCGGTGCCTGATCGGTACGCGGATTAAACACCTGGGCGTTATAAGCGCAGATCACGTTTTTCAAACGTTCTTCAAACGCAATTCTAAGTTCAGCAAGCAGCTCAGCAGGCGGCTCGGCGGGCTGCCCGATCATCGTCTGGGTGTTTTTTTCGATTACATAAGATTCCTGAGCATTAAAAATAGAACCATTCAAAATCGCTTCGATTTCGCCCGCGCTAAACTCCTTACCGAAAGGAGATCCTGGATTTAGCAGCAAATCCGCGCCTTTGGTCAATTGAAAGAAATGCATCGCATGAATTTCCAAATACTGCACTGGCTCGTTAACAAAAGCCTGCATGCGGGGAAGCGAAGAAAAAATTGGTATGTATCTTTTCCCGTCCATTTCAACGCTAAGCAGCTGAACGGATTGTCCAGCGGTTAGCTCCGTTTTTTCCTGGACGGTGTTTTCACCGCCTTGGATCGTATAAATTTGGGAATTACGGAGTTCGCGGTAAAAATCGGGTCTGGCGGAAGGCTCGTTCATTGCTTTTACAAGCTTCTCCTCCAGTGTATTTGTGGGCTCAAAAGACATGATTGCTGCTCCCTTCAGGAATGTATCGGATATAGTCCATTACAAGTAGTGTACCTCTCTTTGGCGATGAACTGAAGCCCTAATCCCATTTTATAAAAGGTTGTTCAAAAAGCGGTGCTGAAAA
>JAIRVF010000001.1 GCA_031254035.1 Paenibacillus sp. | reverse complement strand
TTCCATGCGTGCGTGGGGTGCGGAGCAATAAAGTTGGATAGGGCGTAGTGCTCGGTTCTTCCTCGACTCCCCTTCGGGTACATCTTCGGGAACCTTCCATGCGTGCGTGTGGTGCGGAGCAATAAAGGTGGATAGGGCGTAGTGCTCGGTTCCTCCTCGACTCCCCTCCGGGTTCGTCTTCGGGACCCTTCCATGCGTGCATGGGGTGCGGAGCAATAAAGGTGGATTAGGCGTAGTGCTCGGTTCCTCCTCGACTCCCCTTCGGGTTCGTCTTCGGGAACCTTCCATGCGTGCATGGGGTGCGGAGCAATAAAGGTGGATTGGGCGTAGTGCTCGGTTCTTCCTCGACTCCCCTTCGGGTACATCTTCGGGAACCTTCCATTCTGCAATGGGTATGGCGCAAGAAGTACCTGTTTTTGTTAACTAGATAGCGCGTCCGTTAAGCGTGCCCCGTTCTTTGCGTAAGCAAAGAGCAGGGCGAAAAGCGGGTATAACATATAAAGTTTCAAAGTTCGTTCTCTGTGACTCTCAAGAATCATTTCGGGTGTCCAGAGGGCAGAAGCCCTCGGGGTCCCCCTTAAGAAGGGGGAATTAGGGGGATGGGAAATTCCTTTGAAGGAATCACATGAAAGGATGGGTATTATGCTAAAAGTTGATGTCAAAGAAAAAGCGCGCACACGCGATTTGCGTGTACTGAAAAAATGGAATGAGGAAGACACCTTCCGCAAATCCATGGAAAACCGTGAAGGCAAGCCGAACTACGTATTTTACGAAGGGCCACCAACAGCCAACGGCGCACCACATATCGGTCACGTTCTAGGCCGGGTTATCAAAGACTTTATCGGTCGCTACCAAACGATGAAAGGTTATCGCGTCGTCCGCAAAGCGGGCTGGGATACCCACGGTCTGCCAGTTGAACTTGGTGTGGAAAAGCAGCTCGGCATTTCCGGCAAACAAGAAATCGAAAAATACGGCGTCGAAGAATTCGTGAAGAAATGTAAAGCCAGCGTATTCGAATATGAAAAGCAATGGAGAGAGCTGACTGAAGCCATCGGCTATTGGACGGACCTCGATCATCCATACATCACGCTTGAGAATAACTATATCGAAAGCGTGTGGAACATCCTGGCGACCATCCATGACAAAGGCCTACTGTACCGCGGTCACCGCGTCAGCCCGTATTGCCCTTGCTGCCAAACAACGCTTAGTTCCCATGAGGTGGCGCAAGGTTATGAAGACGTCAAGGATCTCAGTGCGACAGCCAAATTCAAGCTGCATGACAGCGGTGAATATGTGCTGGCTTGGACGACAACGCCTTGGACGCTTCCGGCTCACGTGGCACTTGCTATGAATCCGGATATGGACTATGTACGTGTACAGAAGGATGGAGAAGTTTATATCGTAGCCCAAAACCTGGTCGAAGACGTGATGAAAGAAGAGTATCAGGTGCTGTCCACGCATAAAGGATCCGAGTTTATCGGAAAAACCTATACACCGCCATTTACGTACACCAATCCGGAAAAAGGTAATCTGATCGTAGGCGCTTCTTTCGTAACGGACGCAAGTGGTACCGGTATCGTTCATATGGCGCCTGCACATGGTGAGGATGACTACAAAACTTGCCGCGAAAACGGCATCAGCTTCATCAGCGTTGTTAATGCTCAAGGACGCTATACCGATGAAATTACGGACCTGGCCGGACGTTTCGTAAAAGACTGCGATCTGGACATCGTGAAAATGCTGTCTGAAAAAGGATTGCTGTTCAGCAAGGAAAAATACGAGCACAGTTATCCATTCTGCTGGCGCTGCAAATCCCCGCTCCTCTACTATGCGATGGAGAGCTGGTTCATCGAAACGACGGCTGTTAAAGATCAATTAATCGCCAACAACAACGGTGTGGAATGGTTCCCAGGCCATATCCGTGAAGGACGTTTCGGCAAATTCCTTGAGGATTTGGTAGACTGGAACATCAGCCGTAACCGTTACTGGGGTACGCCGCTGAACGTTTGGGTCTGTGACTCCTGTAAAAAAGAATATGCTCCGCATAGCTTAGCAGATCTGAAAGAGCATTCGACTACCAAACTTTCGGATGATTTCGAGCCCCATAAGCCTTACGTGGATGAAGTAAAAGTGAAATGTCCACACTGCGAAGGTGGCGTAATGGAACGTACCTCCGAAGTCATCGACGTATGGTTTGACAGTGGCTCAATGCCGTTCGCTCAGCATCATTATCCGTTTGAAAACGAGCAAACCTTTGAAGAACAGTTCCCTGCGGACATGATTTGCGAAGGCATTGACCAAACCCGCGGCTGGTTCTATAGCTTGCTGGCGGTTTCAACGCTTTTCAAAGGTGTAGCGCCATATAAAGCGGTTATCGCAACAGGACATATTCTCGATGAAAACGGACAGAAGATGTCCAAATCCAAAGGAAATGTCATCGACCCATGGGAAATCATCAATGAATTCGGCACCGATGCGTTCCGTTGGGCGCTCCTGGCCGACAGTGCGCCTTGGAACAGCAAACGTTTCTCCAAAGGTATTGTGGCGGAAGCGAAATCCAAGGTCGTAGATACGCTCGTTAACACCCATTCGTTCCTGACTCTGTACGCGAATATCGATGGATACGATCCTGCGGAACATCCATTCAAGGGTTCTGAAAATAAACTGGATCGCTGGATTCTGTCCCGTTTGAACAGCTTGATCCAAGTGGTTGACAAAGGCCTTGCGGTGAATGACTTCCTGAATTCAGCCAAAGGTATCGAAGCTTTCATCGACGAACTGAGCAACTGGTATATCCGCCGCTCACGCGATCGTTTCTGGGGCAGTGGCCTGACGGAAGACAAACTTGCCGCATACGGTACGTTAACGCATGTGCTGCTGACGCTTTCGAAATTGATGGCACCATATACGCCGTTCCTGTCCGAGGACATTTACAGCAACCTCGGCGGAGAAGGCGACAGCGTGCATCTGGCGGATTTCCCGCAAGTGGATGAGGCGCTAATCGATAAACAGCTTGAAGCGGATATGGAAGCGGCACGCCAAATCGTTGAGCTTGCGCGGAACGTGCGGAATGAGACGGGCATCAAAACCCGTCAGCCATTGTCCGAGCTGATCATCTCGATGGACCGTTCCTTTGATGTGGAAGGATATCAAGAGATCATCAAGGAAGAAATCAATGTGAAGGACCTCGTGCTGGAAACAAGCGACAGCGGGTTCGTGGACTTTACGCTCAAAATGAACTTAAAAGTAGCCGGCAAAAAATACGGAAAAAACATCGGTTTCCTTCAAGGGTTCCTGAAAGGCCTATCTCCGGAAGAAACAAGAGCTGCGGTTCAATCCGGAAGCATCAATGTGACCTCTCCTGAAGGCGAAGAGCTTCAAGTGACGGCTGAAGAGCTGCTTGTTGAGAAACATGCGAAGAGCGGCTTCGCTTCGGCCTCGGGATACGGTATTACGGTTGCCCTGAATACGGAAATCACCCCTGAGCTCGAGCAGGAAGGCTTGGTCAGAGAAGTGGTTCGTGCCGTTCAGGATTACCGTAAAAAGCTGGATCTGCCGATCGAGAAGCGAGTTACCCTCGTGCTTGACACCGATGAAGAGCTTGCAAAAGCCATTCAAACTTTTGACCATGTTCTCCGTGAGAACGTGTTGGTCAACGAGGTTATCTTTGGCAAGGAAGCTGAGATGGAAACTGTCGATTTAGCTGGTAAAGCACTTCGCATTCACATTGTTGAATAGGGGTTAAGATCAAGATCATCTGAGCGTTATCAGCCTGTTTTGAATGAGAGCCGCATTTTAGGCAAATAATAGTCATCAAAAGGAATAAACGAGCCTTTAAGCGCAGATTAATCATCTGCGACCTTGGGCTCGTTTGTTTTTCTTTACATATAGCTTGTCATGAATTCAAAAGGGGAAGAAATCAATCCATGGTGAATGATCAGAAGAACGCTGAAACCTCTACAGGTGAAGATCAACTAAATCGAATTTATAAGCTTACGGCTCAAATCGCCGAACAAATGGAAAAGGCGCGTATCCACGAATATACCCAGCTTCTTCGCAAGCCATTACGGTTGATTTGGCTGAATTTACTTGCTGGTACGGCTCGCGGTGTCGGAATCGCAATCGGGTTTACATTTTTCGCAGCCACCATTATTTATGTTTTACAATTGCTTGGGGCGCTCAATCTGCCGATTATCGGTGACTATATCGCGGATATCGTACGGATCGTGCAGCGGCAGATGGAGTTGAAATCGTTTTAGTATTAAAGGAACTCTTCTTCATCTTCATCTTCTTCATCTTCTTCCGCCAGCCGATACATGTCGACGCCTTCGCCTGCGTCCATGTATTTTCGGTATTCCTGATTTCGTACAATATCGATAAGATTCCCGTAAATATCGGTGGCAACGAAAGCCTCGTAAGGCTCAACGCATCCTTCCAGCTCTTCCGAGGCTTCGATTTCCATCTCTTCATAGCTGTGGATTTCATTGCCTTCGGCCATTGCCGGCGTGTTGGATGATCCGTAATTTTCAACGGCCTGCCATGCATCCTCGCCGTCGAAACCGTTTTGATCCTCGCGTTCATCGAGGCTTGTTCGGCCAAAAGGTGGCATTAAGAAGGTTTCCTCGACAGGGCGGTAGTTTGACACATGATGTATGGGAGTGTCTTGAGCACAGAATTCTGTCGTCGGGACGGCCTCGAGACGGGCATAGGAAATAGGCTTGTCGCAAATCGGACAGATACCGTAAGTACCTTTATCTATCCGTTCAATAGCATCGTTGATAGACGCCAGCTGGCGGTCATCGTGATTTTGAAGCATGAGATCCATTTCGCGGTAATACAATTCTGTAGCCACATCCGCAGGATGGTTGTCAATGAGCGAAAGCTCGCCGATTCCATCACGCATAGACTCATCAAGGCCATGAGAATCATTTTCCTGATCTGTATGCTCTAAGGTTTGCTTCTGCTCTTCCAGCAAGGAACGCAGATGCTTTAACTGTGAAGCGGTGAGATGCTGCATAGTTACAGGCCCCTTTCCTTTAGCGGCAGTGAAATGCCGTTTAAGACAATACATTCTATATGTAGAATGCGCGGAATGAGACGGTTTTAGAGGAGGAAAATCTTTTCGGGGATGGACGTTAATGGACGATTTCTGAATTGCTATGCTACAATATACAGGTCTTAACATGACATGAAGCCAGGCGGATACTGCCGGCTTAATTGAAGTGCGTGTTCAAAAAGGTCGGTTTTCAGCACCGAAGCCTATGCTTCCGATGTGCGTTTTTTCAAAACGCTTGAATTGGATGAAGATAGGGAGTGAGGAGCGGAGCGTACGTAGTGGGTACGTGAGCACCGGAAGGCCCGGCTGAATTCAAGATTCGATGCCGAGTTGCTTCCTGATTCACTTCGTGATCAAAGGCGGACTTTTTGAACAACCTATTTAAGAACGGAGTGACATGGTACTGTGTGGTATTACATACTTGCTTTTATCGCATTTCTAGTGGACCAAGGTACGAAATTCATTATTTCAAAGCAATTGGAAATCGGGCAGGAAATACCTGTGATTGGTGACTTCTTCCTGATTACCTCCAGCCGCAATGAAGGAGCCGCCTTTGGTATTCTTCAGAAGCAGAGATGGTTTTTTGTCATCATTACCGTTGTTGTGGTCATCGCCATTGTTTGGTATATGCAGCGGGTTCTGAAAACCTCCTCTAGGAAAATGCTCCCATTAGCACTTAGTCTCGTATTGGGAGGAGCCATCGGCAACTTCCTGGATCGGGCGCTTAACGGAGAAGTGGTTGACTTCTTAATGTTTAACTTCGGAAGCTATACGTTCCCGATTTTCAACATTGCAGATTCCTGTATCGTTGTTGGCGTGGCGCTGATTCTTTTGGATTCACTGATTGATTTGAACAAGACAACACCAGAGAGTAAAAGCGGAGAAGGGAATGAAATTGCGTGAGTGAAACCGAGATCAGGGAGTGGGTCATCGACCAGGCCTATGCCAAAGACCGAATCGACAAGTACATCACGGAGTCTTGGGAAGATGAGGTTTCCAGATCTCAAGTGCAGTTATGGATAACGTCAGGGCATGTCAAGGTCAACGGTAAAGCTGTAAAAGCCAACTATAAGCTGGCCGCAGGGGACCAGCTTGAAGTGACCGTACCAGAGCCATCTGCGGTGGAGATCATCCCGGAAGATATTCCGCTTGATGTTGCTTACGAAGACCGCGATGTGATCGTTGTGAACAAACCGAGAGGTATGGTTGTGCATCCGGCTCCCGGACATTCATCGGGAACACTCGTTAATGCGCTGATGTATCATTGCAAAGACCTATCTGGGATTAACGGGGAACTGCGTCCCGGAATCGTACACCGGATCGATAAAGACACTTCGGGCCTGCTCATGGCAGCCAAAAACGATAAGGCGCACGCGTCGCTTGCCGCTCAGCTGAAAGATCACAGCGTTACGCGCAAATATGTGGCGCTTGTCCAAGGTAATGTAAGTCATGATCAAGGAACTGTGGATGCGCCGATCGGCCGCGATCCGCAGGACCGTAAGATGTTTACAGTGACGGATAAAAACAGCAAACATTCCGTAACGCATTTTATTGTGCTGGAGCGTTTCGGGGATTACAGCTTGCTTGAGCTGCAGCTTGAAACGGGAAGGACCCATCAGATTCGTGTCCATATGAAGTTTATCGGACATCCGCTTGTCGGCGATCCCGTATACGGCCGTAGCAAGGGCATCAAAATGAATGGACAGGCATTGCACGCCAAAGTGCTTGGATTCGTTCATCCTTCAAGTGGGGAGTACATGGAGTTTACGGCTCCAATCCCGGCCGATATGGAGGAACTACTTACAAACCTGCACAGTCGGTGAAAATACAAATGATACGTTCATTAATCCATGGCATTCAGCCATGGATTCCTTCATATTTAGGGTAGAATTTTTGCCTGAATGGGAGATGAACGAATAGATGAGTATCGAGCAATATCAAAATACATTTATTCAGAATAGCTTTGCAAATCGGATTGGTGGAGCCAATTACGGTAAAGATACAGCGATCTATAAGTTTGAAAAAATTAAACGGGCCAAAGCACAAGCCAAAAAGGATTTCCCGAATGTCGAACTGATCGACCTTGGGGTCGGCGAACCTGATGAAATGGCGGATGCCGGTATTGTCGCCAAGCTTGCCGAAGAAGCGGCCAAATCTGAAAACCGCGGTTATGCTGATAACGGTATTGCTGAATTCAAGGAAGCGGCAGTCCATTACCTGAAGGCAGTGTTTCATGTTGAAGGGATCGACCCCAAGACGGAAGTACTTCATTCCATCGGTTCCAAACCGGCGCTGGCCATGCTTCCATCGTGTTTTATCAACCCTGGAGATGTAACGATTATGACGGTGCCCGGTTACCCCATTATGGGAACGCACACCAAATATCTTGGGGGAGAAGTCTATCATGTCCCGCTTAAGAAGGGAAACAGCTTCCTGCCAGACCTGAACTCGATTCCAGAAGACATCGCCCAACGCGCGAAACTTTTTTATCTGAATTATCCGAATAACCCGACAGGCGCAAGCGCGACCGTAGCGTTTTTCTCCGAGGTGGTAGCATGGGCCAAGAAGCACAATGTTGTCATCGTGCATGACGCCCCTTACGCAGCGTTGACATATGACGGTCTCAAGCCGCTTAGCTTCCTTTCTGTTCCAGGAGCCAAAGATGTGGGCGTTGAGCTCCACTCCTTGTCCAAATCCTACAACATGACCGGCTGGCGGATCGGTTTTATCGCAGGCAACCCGCTAGTGGTGAAAGCATTCGGAGATGTGAAGGATAACAATGATTCCGGTCAGTTCATTGCGATTCAAAAGGCAGCCGCATACGGTTTGTACAACCCGCAAATTACCGAGAATATCGCAGTCAAATATTCCCGTCGTCATGACTTGCTGGTCGCCCTACTAAACGAGCTGGGCTTTAAAGCCGAAAAGCCACAAGGCTCCTTCTTTCTTTATGTCGAAGCACCGAAAGGAATTAAAGACGGTATCCGTTTCGAATCTGCCGAGGACTTCTCCCAGTACCTGATCCGCGAAAAGCTAATCTCGAGTGTGCCTTGGGATGACGCTGGCCACTTCATTCGTTTCTCTGTAACATTCATTACGAACGGGGCAGAAGACGAGAAGCGTGTGATCAACGAAATCAAGGATCGATTGAGCGGCGTGGAATTTGAATTTTAACAGCAATATAAAGAGCTAGAAAAAATAAATGGGCAGCTTAAGAATTTATTCTTGGGCTGCTCATTATTTATTAGCTATATAACACACGAATTCAGGATTATAAGTTGCATGACCGAGTAGCAACCAAGTATATATTAAGTATAACGTTCCGCAGTCACGAAAGTCAGATCACCTGGTGAAGGCAACTTTCAAATTTCTCAATATCTTATGGAATCTTTGAGGAAAAGTTACGCTTTGCAACATATACTGTTGTTAAAAACACAACATGGTTTAGATAACAGGCTCAACATCATGATTAGAATTAGTGCTTGAAAAACCGGGAAAAGCGGCCGTAGTGTCACCTCGCGTAATATCAAGAACTAATTTCAGTGTTGAGTCAGATAACAAGGGGAGGGTGTTGAGTTTGATGGTATCCGGCGACAAAGGAGTTCAGGAGCCAAACCAGCTTGGTCTCCTGATTAAAGAGACGTTGACCACGAGGTCGATGTCCATGCGAAAGCTGAGTGCGGCGACCGGGATGGACACGGCGTCCATTTCGCGAATTGTAAATGGGAAGCAGCCGCCTAAGCTGGAACATCTTAAACTGTTTGCGCGGCATTTGGATATTCCAATGTTGGAACTGCTGAACGCTGCCGGATTTGAAGCTATGGAACCAAAGGATGGACTTGGTGAGCTGAGGGATGCTCTTGAAGGAAGCGGTATCAATGTAGACAATATGGCAAGCCAAATTCGTAGGGAATTGGATAAATATGAGACGTATGCAATGACGGAGGAAGGAAAGGAATTGATCGAAAGCTCTTTTTTACCCAAGCTGGATCAGCTTCGGAGCGCGGGCTACTACATCGACCAATTGCGGGAGCTTTATAAGGATTACGATTCAGGACAATTACCTGAGGCCGAGAAGCATGTCATCGGAAGCGGGTTATTATATTTTGTGCTATCGACGGATATCATTCCGGATTTCAGCTTTCCATTCGGATACATTGATGATGCCATTGCTGTACGTATTGTGATGGAGCGGCTTGAGTTGTTGAGAAGACCCTCGTGATTTTCACAAACAAAGATGATAAAGTGGTATGTATGGAAATTGACATATCCTTAAGCACGGGAGCTGATCAACCTGCTAAATCGTTTGAATTGGTCTTTATATGTGGAACATCTGTCCGAGATTCGGAAAAGGCTGTTTTGGATTCTCGCCGTTTTATTGGTATCCATGATTGCAGCGATGTTTTTTACCGAGGATATTCTGCATTTTCTTAAAAGCCGGCCACCGGCCTCACTTGTTGCCTGGAATGCGTTCAGTCCTTTTGACGGGATTAAAATCTATATGTATCTTTCCGTAGCGCTATCGATGATCGTGACTGTTCCGTTTACCCTATTCCAGATTTGGGGTTTTGTCAAAAAGGGCTTGCGTAAGGATGAGCGTAAGGCTGCACTAAAATATATCCCGGTGGCTTTTATGCTTATTATCGTCGGTTTTGTATTTGCCTATTTCGTTGTATTTCCGATGGCCTTCCGGTTTACGACAAATATGACGAAAAACTTAGGATTGGTCGAAACCTACGGGATTGCGCAGTATTTTTCCTTCCTTACGAATATCGTCGTGCCGGTCTCGCTGGCTTTTGAACTGCCAGTCATTGTGATGTTTTTGACGAGGCTGCGTATTTTGAATCCGGCCAAACTTGGGAAAATGCGCAAGGTTGCATATATGGTGCTGGTTTTCATCGCTTGTATGATCTCGCCGCCTGAGTTTTTCTCGCATATTTCGGTCTCGGTGCCGTTTATCGTGCTTTACGAAATCAGTGTGCTGATGTCCCGCGTAGTTTACCGCAAACAGCAGCGGCTAGACATGAAATATGACGATAAGATGAATTACGGGGCGGTATAAAAAAGGGACAAGCTTTCTGATATGGATCTGGTATGTATAAGTTAATGGGGAGGTAATTATTAAAATGCTCAGCGATATCGGTGTACCGGGATTTATTTTGCTGGCGATCCTAGCCTTGTTACTGTTCGGACCAAGTAAGCTTCCGGGACTGGGCCGTGCCGCCGGGAAGACAGTGCGAGAGGTGAAACGGGAAATGAATGAAATATTCGGAGATTCCAAGGGAACTTCGCGCCCTCCGCAATCTCCTAGGAACACGGAGGAGACCTTAGCGGCTGCGGTTCAGCCCGAGACTCAACAGTCCCGCAATCTCCCAGAGTAAATTTCCATGGATTTCTTTGCTCAGTACCTGTTGACAATCCGGGGGCTGTCTGTCATAATCCTCTATAGCTAAATATGCACCTTTAAAACAGTCCCGTGAGGCTGGCAAGGTAACGTGAACCGAGGTTCACTTTCTCGGTATGCGCATGTCTTTTTTTTTGCGCGGACCTGAAAGGATATCCTCCGTACCATTATGTCTAACGACATCAACTCCTTGCCGAATACGGCAAGGAGTTTTTTGCATGTTCACGGGTGATAATGTAGTTAATATTAATATCCCTTACAAAAAGGAGTGTGGAGCATGAGTAACGAAGTGCATGTCATTATGGATGAAGCGGCGATCCGCCGCGCACTGACACGGATTGCGCACGAAATACTGGAGCGGAACAAGGGGATTGAAAACTGCGTTCTGATCGGCATTAAAACGCGGGGAGAGTTTCTTGCGAAACGTCTTGCCGACAAAATACTTGAGATCGAAGGAACACCGGTACCATGGGGGGCGATTGACGTGACTCCTTACCGGGATGATCAAAAGGTCTCTGACCCTAAAGTCGCCTGGGAAGTGAATAAGGAGCTTAAGACTCTCAAAATAGAAGAAACAAAAGTGATTTTATTCGATGACGTGCTGTACACCGGCCGGACGATCCGGGCGGCGATGGATGCGGTGATGGATTGCGGAAGACCGCAAATGATCCAACTGGCGGTACTGGCGGACCGGGGACACCGCGAACTGCCGATTCGACCTGACTATATTGGAAAAAATGTACCAACCTCCAAAGCGGAGCAAATCGAAGTCGCGCTTACGGAAACGGATGGCAAGGACGAGGTTACGATCTTTCAAGACCGGGAGGAGAAATAACATGGCGACGATGGCGAAGGTTAAGGAACGCAGCTTGCTTGGACTCAAGGATCTCAGCCGCGACGAAATCGAGTCGATACTGGACCGGGCCGCATACTGGGCGGCTCAGCAGGAGAAGGTAGTGCCGGTTCTGAACTCCCGCTTCGTAGCGAACATGTTTTTTGAAAATAGTACAAGGACGCGCTTTTCCTTCGAAATGGCGGAGAAGCGGCTCGGTGCTCAGGTGCTGAACTTCGCGGCCGCTTCCTCGAGCGTTGAAAAAGGCGAGTCGATATATGATACAGTCAAAACGTTGGAATCGATGGGGATTGACGCCGGGGTCATCCGGCTGAAGCCAGCGGGTGTGCTTCAAGAGCTGGCAAGCAAAATTTCGGTGCCCCTGATTAACGCAGGGGACGGAAACAATGAGCATCCGACACAGGCGCTGCTGGACCTGTTCACAATGAAGAAACAGTTTGGTACCCTGCAGGGACTGAGCGTCGCCATTATCGGCGACATTTCGCACAGCCGCGTGGCAAGATCGGATCTGTGGGCACTGCAAAAATTCGGAGCCGAAGTCAAGTTCTGCGCCCCTGCCAATATGGCAGCGCCGGAGCTTGATGCTCCTTATGTATCCATGGAAGAAGCCTTGAAATCGGATGTGGTCATGATGTTACGGGTGCAGCTTGAGCGGCATGATACCGGCATACTGAGTTCGGCAGAGGAATATCGGGCGCAATACGGATTAACAGAAGAACGTGTAGCAAAGCTTTCGAAACATACGCTGATTATGCATCCGGCACCGGTAAATCGGAACGTGGAAATCGATGACGCGATCGTTGAATGTGGGCAGTCGGCCATATTCACGCAGATGAGCAACGGGGTTCCGGTACGGATGGCAGTTATGGAAAGAGCGTTAATGTAGGCGAGGGCAGGAATTTTCACGCCATCTAATTAATAAATATACACAAACATGAATTAATATTATACAATGGATTGGAAGCTACAGCGCCAATCAACGAGCGGAGGGAAACAGCGTGCACATTATTACGAATGCCAGCGTGTTGAATGAACAAGGTGAACTTACGAAAAAACATATCGTTTTGGAGGATGGAGTGATCCGGAATCTGATCGATGCAAAATCCGAATGGGAGCCGCAGCAAGGAGCCGAAGTTACGGACGCTGAAGGCAAGCTGGTAACGCCGGGACTCATCGACATGCATGTTCATTTGCGCGAGCCTGGTTTCGAACATAAGGAAACGATCGAAACCGGAAGCCGTTCGGCTGCCAAAGGCGGATTCACAACGATTGCCTGCATGCCGAACACCAAACCGGTGATGGACAATCCTGAAACTGTGCAGTTGGTGCTGGACAAAGCCCGCGAAGCGGGAATCGTCAAGGTTCTCCCCTATGCGGCCATTACGATTCGTGAGCTTGGACGAGAGCTGACCGATTTTACCGCACTCAAAGCGGCCGGAGCGATCGGTTTCACCGACGACGGTGTGGGCGTGCAAAATGCTCAAATGATGAAAAACGCGATGCGGATGGCTGCCGAACTGGATATGCCGGTGATCGCGCACTGTGAAGAAAACTCTCTGGTCGAAAAGGGATGCGTAACGGAGGGCAAATTTGCTGAACAACACGGGCTTGTAGGCATTCCAAACGAGTCGGAAGCGATTCATGTCGGCCGGGATATTCTTCTTGCCGAAGCGACAGGCGTGCACTACCATGTATGCCATGTCAGCACGGAGCAGTCCATCCGGTTGATTCGCCAGGCCAAATCGATTGGCATCAACGTTACCGCAGAGGTATGCCCGCATCACTTGCTGCTGTCCGACGAAGATATTCCAGGCCTCGACGCGAATTGGAAGATGAATCCTCCGCTTCGCTCTCCGCGCGACGTAAAGGCATGCATTGAGGCCTTGCAGGATGGAACGCTTGACATTATCGTAACGGATCATGCACCGCATACCGAAGAGGAGAAGGCCAAAGGTATGGAAATGGCACCTTTCGGCATCGTGGGCTTCGAAACTGCCTTTCCTCTCCTCTACACGAAATTCGTAGAAAAGGGGTCGTGGGATCTCGGGTTTCTGGTCCGCCGTATGACGACCGATCCTGCAAGAGTGTTCGGACTGAAAACAGGAAGATTGGAAGAAGGAGCTCCTGCCGATTTGACGATGATCGACCTAGACACAGAAAAAGAGGTTAATCCGGAAGATTTCGCAACTAAAGGACGGAACACTCCGTTTACCGGATGGAAGCTTAAAGGCTGGCCGGTAAAAACCTGGGTGGACGGTAAGGTTGTATGGGCTGATTAATACCAGAACGTGAGGAATAATAGAATCAGAAGATGAAATGATATAGAAAAAGAAGAATGCTGCGAGGAACGGATTCGCTGTTTGCAGCATCCTCAAACATATGTATTTGACAGAGGAGTGAATGGAATGCAGGCAAGATTGCTTCTGGAAGATGGAACGCTGTTTACGGGCAGTGCATTCGGAGCTGAAGGTGAAAAAACGGGTGAAGTTGTATTCAATACGGGAATTACCGGCTATCAGGAGGTGCTGTCGGATCCATCCTACTGCGGACAGATCGTGACGATGACATATCCCCTGATCGGGAACTACGGGATTACGCGTGATGATTTTGAATCTGTGGCGCCATATGTGCACGGATTCGTCGTGCGCCGCCATGAAACGGTGCCTAGCAATTGGCGCGCGGAGTACAGCGTAGACAATTTGCTGAAGGAATACGGCATCGTCGGCATCAGCGGCATCGATACCCGCATGTTGACACGCATGCTCCGCCAGCACGGAACGATGAAGGGCATCCTCACCACTTCGGCTGAGTCGGTAGAGGAGCTGAGAGAACGCCTGGCTGCCAGTCCGATTCTGACCAACCAGGTGGCTACGGTGTCAACCAAACATATGTACAGCAGTCCAGGCTCCAAAGAGCGGATCGTGCTGGTAGATTACGGTGCAAAAACCGGTATTCTGCGCGAACTGACTGCTCGCGGCTGCGACGTGGTGGTTGTGCCTCAGGATACGACGGCAGACGAAATCCGCCGCCTGAATCCAGATGGCATCCAGCTTTCGAATGGCCCTGGGGACCCGAAAGACGTGCCGCATGCAATCGATACGATAAAAGAGCTTCTTGGTGAATATCCAATCTTCGGTATCTGCCTTGGACATCAGCTGTTCGCGCTGGCTTGTGGCGCGGATACGGAAAAGCTTAAGTTTGGACATCGCGGCGGGAACCACCCAGTAAAAGACTTGAGAACGAATCGCTGCTACATCACTTCTCAAAACCATGGCTATACAGTAAACGAAGATTCGATTGCAGGCACAGAGCTTGAAGTTACGCACATCAACAATAACGATAAAACGATCGAAGGCTTGAAGCATAAAAAATATCCGGCCTTCACCGTACAATATCATCCAGAAGCAGCACCAGGTCCTTATGATAACAGCTACCTCTTCGATCAGTTTCTTGACATGATCAGAGAACATAAACAGCAAAATCCGGCGAACCCGCGTCAGGCTGAACTTGCTGCAGCCGCGAAAGGAGAACGTTAATCATGCCACTTAATAAACAACTTAAGAAAATTCTCGTTATCGGCTCGGGCCCAATCGTCATCGGTCAGGCAGCGGAATTTGACTACGCAGGCACACAGGCTTGTGAGGCGCTTAAAGAAGAAGGCGTTGAGGTTGTGCTTATCAACAGCAACCCGGCTACGATCATGACAGATACCAATATGGCTGACAAGGTTTATATTGAACCGATCACCCTCGACTTTGTTACACAAATTATTCGCCAAGAACGTCCGGACGGACTTCTGCCGACGCTTGGCGGCCAGACTGGTCTGAATATGGCGGTAGAATTGGCGAAAGCAGGTGTTCTTGAACAGGAGAATGTTAAGCTGCTCGGAACGCAGTTGACTTCCATCGAGAAAGCCGAGGACCGTGACCTCTTCCGTGAGTTGATGCGCGAGCTGGAACAGCCAGTACCGGAAAGCACGATCATAACGACTCTAGAGGAGTCCCTTACCTTTGCCGATGAAGTCGGATATCCGGTCATCGTTCGTCCAGCTTACACGCTGGGAGGCACTGGCGGCGGGATCTGTGCGACGGAAGAAGAACTCCGTGAAACGGTTTCCTCGGGGATCCGCTACAGCCCGATCGGACAATGCCTGATCGAGAAGAGCATCGCCGGCATGAAAGAAGTCGAATATGAAGTTATGCGGGACGCGAACGACAACTGCATTGTGGTCTGCAACATGGAAAACTTTGATCCGGTAGGCGTGCATACCGGCGACAGTATCGTCGTGGCGCCAAGCCAAACGCTGTCCGACCGTGAATACCAAATGCTGAGATCGGCTTCCCTGAAAATCATCCGTGCCCTGAATATTGAAGGTGGATGCAACGTACAATTTGCGCTTGATCCGCAAAGCTTCCAATATTATGTCATCGAAGTTAATCCGCGCGTAAGCCGCTCTTCTGCGCTTGCTTCCAAAGCAACAGGATACCCAATCGCCAAGATGGCAGCCAAGATCGCCATGGGCTACACGTTGGATGAAATCGTCAATCCGGTAACCGGCCAAACGTACGCATGCTTCGAGCCGACACTGGACTACATCGTAAGCAAAATCCCGCGCTGGCCTTTCGATAAGTTTATCCATGCCAACCGCAAGCTGGGAACACAAATGAAAGCAACTGGTGAGGTGATGGCGATCGGACGGACGTTTGAGGAATCCATTCACAAGGCCATCCGCTCCCTGGAAATCGGTGTGCACCGCTTCTACCTGAAGGGATCGGAGGAGCTGAGCGAGGAAGTCCTGAAAGAACGTCTGGTCAAAGCCGATGATGAGCGTCTGTTCTTGATCGCAGAAGCTTTCCGCCGGGGATATGACCTGCAAATGATCCAAGATTTGACCAAAGTGGACTGGTGGTTCCTTGATAAAATCCAAGGGCTGATCGTATTCGAAACGCAGATTCAGGAAAAAGAACTTACTTATGAGACCCTTTACGAAGCCAAACGGCTTGGTTTCACAGACCGCGCCATTGCCGAACTTCGCGTACAAGCACTGGCAGACAGCTATACAACGGAAGTCGAAGTACGTGAGTTCCGCCTACAGCATGAACTGCGTCCGGTATACAAAATGGTAGATACCTGTGCGGCCGAGTTTGAAGCATCCACACCGTACTACTACTCTACTTATGAAACAGAAAACGAAGTCACGAAATCAAACAAGGAAAAGGTGGTCGTCCTAGGCTCAGGTCCAATTCGGATCGGGCAAGGGATCGAGTTCGACTATTCAACGGTACATGCGGTTTGGGCGATCCAAAACGCCGGATACGAAGCCGTCATCATCAACAATAACCCGGAGACGGTATCAACCGATTTCAGTACTTCGGACCGCCTGTACTTTGAACCGCTCTTCTTTGAAGATGTGATGAATGTCATCGAGCAAGAGAATCCGATCGGGGTTATCGTACAGTTCGGTGGACAGACCGCCATCAACTTGGCGGGACCGCTGAGTGCGGCAGGTATTCCGATTCTCGGAACGAGCCTAGAAAGCATCGATGAAGCAGAGGACCGCAAAAAGTTTGAAGCGCTGCTATCACGCCTCGATATCGCCCAGCCTAAAGGCAGCACGGTGACATCGGTGGATGAAGCGGTAGGAACCGCTCAATCGCTTGGATATCCGGTTCTCGTAAGACCTTCGTATGTGCTCGGCGGACGTGCCATGGAAATTGTGTACTCTGATGACGAGCTGCTCAACTACATGAAAGAGGCCGTAAAAATCAATCCGGAACATCCGGTGCTGATCGACCGCTACATGCTCGGCAAGGAAGTGGAAGTCGACGCCATCTGCGACGGCGAAACAGTGATTATTCCAGGCATCATGGAGCATATCGAACGCGCAGGCGTGCACTCTGGCGACTCGATTGCGGTCTATCCCCCGCAGCATCTGGGGCAGCACCTGAAGGATAAAATCGAAAGCATCACAACACGCATCGCGAAAGAACTGAAAACTGTCGGCCTGGTCAACATCCAGTTCGTCATTTACAACGATGAAGTGTACGTCATCGAAGTTAATCCACGCTCTTCCCGGACGGTTCCGTTCCTGAGCAAAGTGACGACCATCCCGATGGCCAATCTGGCGACACAGGCGATTCTCGGTAAAAAGCTGAAGGATCTCGGTTACGAAGAAGGCATGTGGCCGGAAAGTGAATATGTATCGGTTAAAGTGCCAGTGTTCTCCTTCGCGAAGCTGCGCAGGGTCGAACCTACACTCGGACCTGAGATGAAATCGACGGGCGAAGTCATGGGACGTGACCTGCAATACGCCAAAGCTTTGTATAAAGGTTTGATCGGAGCAGGAATGAAAATTCCATCCACTGGCGCAATCATCGTGACGGTGGCCGACAAGGATAAAGACGAAGCGGTAGAGCTGATGAAAGGTTTCAGACGTCTCGGCTACAAAGTCTACGCGACAGGCGGAACGGCGAAAGCGCTCAGCGACGCGGGAATTCTCGTGACGACGGTTCAAAAACTGAGCGACGGCACGCCAAACATTCTCGACCTGATCCAGAGTGGCGAAGCACAATTCGTCTTCAATACGCTGACCAAAGGCAAAACGCCGGAACGTGACGGGTTCCGTATCCGCCGTGAAGCGGTAGAGAACGGGGTTGTATGTATGACTTCGCTCGACACAGTTCGAGCGCTGCTGAACATGCTGGATACCATCAACTTCTCATCCCAGGCAATGCCGGCGTTTGCCGAGCGCTAGGGGGAATGAAAACCTATGAATGAACGATACAAGGAAATGGCGGGCCGCTTAATTGTGGCCCTGGATTATGCGGATGCGGCTCAGGCTTCGGCTCTGCTTCAGGAGCTTGAGGGCATCCCCTGCTACATGAAAGTGGGCATGCAGTTGTATTATGCTGCAGGCCCGGATTTTGTACGGGATTTGAAAGCCCACGGCTATAAAGTATTCCTGGATTTGAAAATGCATGATATCCCCAACACGGTAAAGGGTGGAGCGGAAAGCATCACCCGCCTTGGTGTGGACATGTTTAACGTTCATGCGGCAGGTGGGAAGGACATGATGATGGCTGCTATGGAGGGTGTGAAGAAAGCTCTTCAATCCGATTCATCCCTGCAACAGCCGCTTGTCATTGCGGTAACCCAATTAACCAGTACGGGCCAGGATATGCTCAATCAGGAAATTGGCATTCCCGGAATCGTGAAGGATGCGGTCATCCGGTATGCGGAGCTGACAAAGGCGGCCGGTTTGGATGGCGTGGTGGCATCCGCTCAGGAATCCGGTGATATAGCCGGTGCCTGCGGAAGTGATTTTGTGACCGTGACCCCGGGCATACGCCCTGCAGGAAGCGATCAGGGCGATCAGAAGCGCGTTCTGACGCCAGGGGACGCCATACGGAATGGTAGCAGCTATATTGTCGTAGGACGGCCGATTACAATGTCTGAGAAGCCGAGAGAGGCTGCAGAACAAATCATTAAGGAGATGTTGGAAGCATGACTAACTTAGCAGAAATCCCTGGGAAAATCGCAGCATATTTGCTGCAGATCGAAGCCGTGGCGCTGCGTCCGAAGCAGCCTTTTACCTGGACTTCCGGCATCAAATCGCCTATCTATTGCGATAACCGGCTCACGATGTCCTATCCGGAAGTCCGTGAATATATCGCTGAATCCTTTGCCGCTGTGATTCGTGAGCAGTTTCCGGATACTGAGGTTATCGCCGGAACCGCAACAGCGGGAATTCCGCATGCCGCATGGGTAGCGCAGAAGATGAACCTACCTATGGCTTATATCCGTGATAAAGCGAAAGGCCACGGGAAGGAAAATCAAATTGAGGGTATCATTAAGCCAGGGCAAAAAGTGATTGTCATCGAGGATTTGATTTCCACGGGAGGAAGCTCCATCAAAGCCGCTTTAGCAGTTAAAGAAGCTGGTGCCGAACCTCAGGCCGTATTATCCATTTTCAATTATCAGCTGGGCAAGGCCGTGCAAGCTTTCGCAGAAGCGGGAATCCCGTTCCAGAGCCTTTCCAATTACGACGCGCTGATGGATGTCGCTTTGGAGCAGGGCAAAATTCAGCAGGATGATATTCAGGCACTCAAAGCGTGGAGAGAAGATCCTTCTTCCTTCGGCGTGTAAACTGTACTTAAAAAGCAGCCCGTGGGCTGCTTTTTAAGTTGAACCAATGATTCACACGGATGATAGCAACGGGTGAAATGTTCTTGTTGAATTGCTGAATAAATAGGAAACCCTCTGATGCCTGCCTCGGTAGCATGACATCAGAGGGTTGTTTACTAATAGATATACTGCTACGACTTACGCTTGGTTTGCAGCATCGCGAAGTTTCTTCTTGCGGCCGATCTGAATCAACGTCAGGAAGAACGCTGCCAAGACACCACTTACAAGCAACATCAGGAAGCAACCGTCCCAGCCGGAGGTATCGACGATAAATCCAACGAGTCCGCTTGCAGTCAAGTTACCGAACAAATAAGCGAACAAGCCAGTCAAACCAACCGTTGTACCTACAGCGAACTTCGGCACGAAGTCGATTGCGCTAAGGCCAATCAAGAATTGCGGTACATAGATGAGACAGCCGATAATGGATACGGCGATAGTAATAACAAGTACGTCCGAAGATTGCCAATACACGAGTGTGGCCGCCACGACGCCAACCATGCTAATAATACAAAGCGGCATCCGGTTACCTTTGAACAACTTGTCACTAAGTATACCGACGACGAGCGAGCTCACAATGGCTGACCATTCGAATACAGCAAATGCAACGTGAGATTGCGTTTGGGTGAAGCCTTTTTCTTCCGTCAAGTATACTGGTACCCAGTTCAAGACGCCGAAGCGAATGAAATAGACGAATACGTTCGCCAAGCACAGGAACCAGATAAATTTGTTTTTAAGTACGTATTTAACCAAGATTTGTCCCAGGGACAGCTTGTCGCCGTCTGGATTGCGTTCTACATCATCAAAATCGTTACGATATTCGTCGATTGGCGGAAGGCCGATCGATTGTGGCGTATCCTTGCCGGAGAACCATACGAATACGGCGATAATCATGGCCATAATCGAGGGAACGACGAAAATTGCGGATTGCCAGTAAGCATTGCCGAGAATCCCTAATGCAACACCGACGATTGGCGCAATAAGGCCTCCGCCGATATTATGGGATGTATTCCAGATTCCCATATAGGTACCGCGTTCTTTCTTCGAGAACCAGTTCGCCAGAGTGATACTGCAAGGAGGAGCACCCATGCCTTGGAACACCCCGTTCGCGATAAGCAGCATAAAAATGAGAAAGAACGTGGAAGAAGAGCCCATGAAGAGGTTAATAATGGCAGACAAAAACAAACCAATAGCGATAAAGCGCTGAGTATGGGCTTTATCTGCCAAGCTCCCCATGAAGAACTTGCTTAATCCGTAAGTGACGGCGAGTGCCGAGCTCAACAAACCAATTTGAGTATTGGTAAACCCGAGCTCACTCTTCAAATAAGGTGTTGCTAACGTAAAGTTGCTACGTACTAAGTAGTAGCCTGCATAACCGACAGAAATACCGATTAATGTACGAATCCGGAAGATTCGGTACAATTTCGCGATCATGTGCTCCGGCAATCGAGATTTAGCGGGAGCTTTTTTCAACCAACCTAACATTCTTCATTCTCCTTGACCTTTTTTTTCCGCACGCAATCTGTTCCAAAGGTCTAAGATTTGTTCATGCTTACGCATAGAACTGTGTACAGGTAAGACAGCAGTATTCGATACATCCTGGTTGTTCTTGTGAACGGTTGGGGTGCCGTAAGACACTCGTTCCAAGACAGCCGCAGCCTCTTGCGACAAGCTGTAATTGATGAACCAGTCAGCAGCGGCCTCATTCGGCGCATTCCGGATCTTCGATATGCCATTGACGTATAGGCTCGTATTTATCGGAACGCTGCTCACGATATCGAAACCGGACTCTTGCAGCATGCGCTGATCTCCCAGAAAGTTGATACCGATTGCATACTCACCCGAGCTGACGTATTGTGCTGGCATGAATCCGTTTACAGTAAGTAGACCGATATTGCGGTTCAACTTTCGCAAATAAACGGATGTTCTCTGCTCGCCCCATGCATCGTATAACGAGGCGATAAACGTGTACGCAGTTCCTGAATAATTTGGATCTGGCATGACGAGCTTGCCACGGTATACAGGATCAAGTAGGTCTTCCCACGCCTTGGGGAACTTCAACCCGTGCGGAGCAAATTCTTGATTCCAGCGTTCGCGATTAACCGCAATGGATAATTGCTCAACCTCGTAACCAGCCCAATATCCGTCCTCATCCTTGAACGGGAAAGGGATAAGATCCATGTTCGCGCTGTGAATCGGGGAGGATAGATCCTCTTCCTTCATCGTCATGTGCGCATCGATCGTTCCGCCAATGACGAGATCCGCTTGCGGCTTCGTCGATTCTTGAGACACGCGGCGCAGTATCTCCTCTGTCGACAGTCGGATGTATTCGTACGTACATCCTGTTCGTTGACAGAAGGAGGACAATAGTGCACTGCCGACTTCTTCGCGAGCGGCAACGTATGCAACAAGATGGCGCCCTTTCAAGTCGGGAATACCTTGCTCATCCACAGTAATAGCATGATGATCATTGGAACAGCCTGCCTGCGTAACTAGACAAACGAATAGTAAAAGGTAGAGTAATCGTGTCATCTTATATCCGCCTTTGCGTTCTTTCCATGAAGTAACTTCTCCAAGCCTGCCTGCAAATAGATCGAATTGCCGTTATCATCACCCATATACTTCATGACGACATAATCGGAATAAACGACGATATGCAGGAGGTTGCTGCGATCATTTTTCAGCTTCTTGTCTTCCTTGTATGCAGTAATAGAGCCGAGCGGCTTCTGCTTACGGAGCAACAATTGCTTAATTTCGACCAGATCTTTGATTTCCAATGCTTGCCCGATGCTGGACACCAAGTAACCCTTTTCATGATCAAGTAAACTTCCTTGTACGCCGTCAGAACGGAAAGTGATCCTCTTTGCAGTTCGTATAAATTGTGCGAAATGCTCGGGCGTATAATAAAGACTTTGCAACTGCGTCTGCAGGGCAGACAGCAGAGGGGCCTCATGTCCGGGGCCGTAAGACCATTTGCCAAGGGTAAACGTGCTGCCAAGCTCAAAGGTCTGCTTGCTTCCGTTCAAATATTGGATGCGTCCCGAGAGAATGGCCTGTTCACTGCCTTGATCAGTAGACAGCTTCGGTTCATACTCCTGCTTGATCCGATCCACATACGAAACGAACGCGTGCAGACTTACCTCGTCATTGACCTGCAAAGATCCCCATTTCTGATGAGAAATTGTTGCTTGAACAGGAAGGGAATCGCTTACTTTTTGCAATACTTCATGCTTATCGTTGATAATGCCGACCTTCTGATAGACTTGCTCATTCAGGAAGAAGCCGGTGAAAGACAGCAATAGAATGATTCCTGTAAAAAGAAAGGCACTCCATATAAGCTTTTTCATTCTGCGTTACTCTCCTTGCTCAGCATAAACAACCATCATTTCAAAATCTCCTCGTAAATGTTTCATAAATGTATTATTTCGAACATGTTGGCAAAGGATGTGTATCCAGTGCTGCCGGTGAGCGGAACTCCAGCGTGATCGCCGTTCCGATCCCATCCTCGGATTGTATGGACATTTCTCCCCCTTGCAGGGCCATTAGCTGCTTGCATATGAGCAATCCGAAGCCATTGCCTGCAGTCGCTGTAAGGCTCGCGTCCGATGAAGAACTTTCGAACCGTGTAATAAGGGAATGGCTTATGCCGATTCCATCATCCCAGATCGTAATTCGCTCTGCATCATCGCTTGATGTCTGTTCTATCACTAGTTCGGAAGCATCGCTATATTTGATTGCGTTATCGAATAAGTTCAGGAAAATTTGCTTCGTCTTATCCGGATCTGCGACAACCATCGTGGTTACGAGCTCGTTATGCAGACGGATCTGATATTTGTCGAGTCGTGGCTGCATTATATAGACGGCTCCGCTCGCAATTGCCGCGATATCGCATATGGTAGGAGATACCGAGAACGGGCTGTCTCCATACTTGGATTGGTTTAGCAGTTCCTCGACAAGTGTTAGCATGCGCTCGCTTTCTACGGAAATATGGTGCAGGCTTTCCCCAACATCTTTCGGATCCTTCAGACGTGGTATGAGGTTCGAATATCCCATAATCGCGGTCAGGGGTGTCTTCAGCTCATGGGTGACGCGATCAAGGAAATCGCGCTGCTTGTCCTTCTCCCGGCCTAGCTGCTTAATGTGCAGCTCGATTGCATCGGCCATTGCATGTAATGAATGCGCCAGCTGACTTATTTCCTCATAACCGTTTAATTCGATGCGGCTGCCGTAATGGCCGTTGGCTAGCTTCTTCGCCATATCTCGAAGCTGTTCGATTGGTTTGCTCAGCGACTTGGCGAAGCGATTCGCAATCAATACGGCGGCAACGAGAATAAGCAAGCAAGCAACCCCAAAGGTGGCATTCATGCGCTGGAGCAGCTGCGATTCATCCTCCAAAGGCTGGAGGAAACGAATTAATCCGATCACTTGATTGTCGACGTAGATTGGGCTAGAGAACAGTAGGAATGGAGAAGGAGAGGCTTTCTGAATCATATAAGATTTATTGCCAAGCATCGCTTGTTCCATGTCCTGATTCATATATAACAGTGCTCCTCGCTCGGTATCAGCTAGGACGAGATGATGCGTATTAATAAGCTGAACGCGTACTCCCATACGCTTGGACAGATATGAGGCAATGAGTGGCGCACCTTTTTGAAGCGTGATGTCTGGTTTTCCTTTTTGTTCGCGCTCCACATAATTGATCGTGTAGATCTGAGCCTCTACGCTTAGCTTTTGCAGCGAATTGACAGCGGAGTGATAAACATTATTTTGCAAAGAAATATCAAGCACAATATAGAGAAAAAGCATGACAGGAATGAATAGGGCAAGAAGTGCCAAGTGAAAGCGTTTCTGTAAAGTCATAGGTGTCCACCTTGTTCAAAATGGTCATGCGAATCAACAATCTATTTTATAGCCGACGCCGTAAATGGTTTTGATTCGATCTCCTTCTTTTCCTAGCTTTTTGCGGAGTCGTTGTATCATAATATCGACTGCTCTCGTATTTTCCGGATAATCAAGCTTCCACACCTTCATCAGGAGATCATCGCGGGTGAAGATGCGCCGCTTATTGGATAATAACAGCAAAAGCAGATCATATTCTCGATACGTTAGCGTAATTTCCTGTCCGTTCACAAGTATCGTGCGCTTTTCCGGATCGACCTGAAATGGTCCACAATGTATGATGCTGGATCCGGAGTTCGTCTGATCTTGTTTTATCATTCTTCTTTCGATCACCTTGATTCGGAGCAGCAGCTCTGTGCTATGGAACGGCTTGACAAGGTAATCATCCGCGCCTAATTGCAATCCTAGCAGCTTGTCGTTAATTTGTCCTTTGGCAGTAAGCATGATGACGGGAACGTCTGAGTTTCTGCCGCGGAACTCACGCAGCAATTGATACCCATCCGTATCGGGAAGCATCACATCAAGAATAATTAAATCTATCTGTTGCGCCTGCCATTGTTCGAGCGCGGCTTGGCCGCTTGCTGCCGTGTGTACCGTGTAGCCTTCAATCTCAAGATTGAGACGGATGAGGTTCAAGATGCTCTGCTCGTCATCGACGACTAGAATATTCATCGCGTCCTCCTTCTAGGGTGTGGTTATCATTAATTTGCACAAAAAAGCAGTCTGGCCAAAGGCCGCTCCTTATTATACGAACATACCCATAACTGTACAATGAAATGCTTAACCTTAAACAATGTAAAATATACCGGTTAATGAAACAAGCATCGCTTGTGTGGTGACTAGTCCTTGTAAGGTCGTCCACTAAAAAAAGACTGTCGACAGGTACTTGTCGACAGTCTGAGCTTTTTGTATTAATGGATTGCGCTTTTCTCGAAATTCCCGCCGAGCACATCCGATACACTTTCGATTGCGATAAAAGCTTTCGGATCAATCTCCTGCACGAGGGCTTTTAATTTGGCAAGTTCAAGACGGGTCACCACGCAATAAATCATTTGCGTATCTTCCCGCGAATAACCGCCGCGCGCATAAATGAAGGTGGTTGTACGTCCGAGACGAGCTTGAATCGTTTCGGAAATCTCCTCGTATTGGCTGGAGATGATCGTAACCGATTTGGATTCGTTCAAACCTTCAACCACGATATCCATGATCTTCGATGCCATGTAATAGGTAAAGATGGAGTACATCGCGGAATCCCAACCAAATTCAAATCCGGCGATGATAAAAATAAACACGTTTATAATCATAATGATTTGGCCGACCGGAACACGTGTTTTTTTGGAAATTAGAATAGCAACAATTTCGGTTCCGTCAAGCGAGCCGCCAAAACGGATAACGAGACCGACGCCAAGACCCAGGATCAGGCCGCCGAACAGGACGGCGAGTATTTTTTCACTGGTAAAGGGCTCAACATGATGCAAAAGCTGCGTCGCCACAGACATGACCACAATGCCGTACAAGGTGGAGATAGCGAAGGTTTTGCCGATTTGTTTGTAACCTAGAAATAAAAACGGGAGGTTCAAGATAAAAAGGAAAATCCCTAGCGGTATCGACGTGATTTTGGATAATACGATGGAGATACCGGTAATGCCGCCGTCGACGATGGCGTTGGGCACCAGGAAAATTTCGAGTGCGACGGCCATCAGGATGGCCCCGGTTGTAATAAAGATAAATTTCTTCAGTAAATCGATAGGAGAGAGCTTCTTGTGAGTTTTTGCCATTCAAATTCCTCGCTTTCAGAAAAGTTTACTCTTAAACAATTTAGTTAACATTATAAAGTATTTAATAGATAATCTCAAAGATGAAGCCAAAATGCATGAGGAAAACCCCTTCAGGCAACAATAGCCAACGACACCATTTATCATGTGAAAAAGGAGCTAACATCATGCAATATGTTTATTTCGGAAAGCTGTATAAAACTAAATTTCAAGCGGGGTGCTTGGCGAAAAGACTAGAACAGAACGGCTGGATCTACGGTTATAACGATCCGCATCTGGTTGAAATTTTTCGCTCACGGAAGGGAAGATATGGCGTTCGATTTATTCCATAAATTATTTCCTTTAAAAAATGCTTGACGCATCCTATATGTATGTAGTATATTAATTGATGTCGCCGATTTAATAACGGCTAATGACGCGGGGTGGAGCAGCCCGGTAGCTCGTCGGGCTCATAACCCGAAGGCCGTCGGTTCAAATCCGGCCCCCGCAACCAATTTCCTGATTTAAATCCTATCTTAATTCTCAATCCCCTGTTCTCATTCATCTGCGTATT
>JAIRVF010000156.1 GCA_031254035.1 Paenibacillus sp. | reverse complement strand
GTCCCGAATTTATTGCCTGCCATATAAATAATGTTGTCTGCATGGGGCAGCTGCTTGAGTTCATCATCATTTAATAAGTCGCAGGAAATCGTTTCGATTCCCGCATCTTCAAGTTCGCGTCTTGCATCTTCGTTTGAAAATCGGGATACGCCGATCACTCGTTTGTTTAATCCGCCCTCACGAATCGCATTTTGAGCCAGCCGAGCCAAGCTTGGCCCCATCTTGCCGCCTACTCCAAGAATCAAAATATCCCCGTCTACTGAAGATAAATCTTTAACTAACGCTTGAGAAGGTTCTGCTAACTTCGCTTCCAATTCTTCTAATGTTTTCAAAGCGATGGTCCCCTTTCTTCGTGTGGATTAACTCCATCATAACGATAGGGGATATAAAAAGACAAATCTATTAATCGTCTTTAAATAGGTGAAAGAAATGGATTATGTTTTATCCTTCAAAAAAGAGAAACGGTAAATTTGGCGCGGTCTTCCCTTCGGGACCTTTTCCATGCCTGAGATATCAACCAGCCCGTTATCGATCCAGAGCAAAAGCAAGCGGTGGGCGCTTCTGACTGTGATATCTAGCAAAGTGGCAAGCTCATGAACCGTATATTCATATTTGCCGTATTTCGCTGTGTAAGACAGCAGCTTGCTTAAATAAGCGCTTGTCATGCCGGCGTCTTCCGCCTTCTTGATCAATGCCGTATGCGTTGCTGACAACACGGTTTGAATGGGATCCGACATTTCGAGCGGACCAATTAAAGTTTGATCTTCGCGGATAATAAAGCAGGTATTTCCCCCTGCTTCCTTCGATTTGCGGAGGGCAGCCCGCGCATTGGTCCCTGCCTCATTGGCTGATGTCCCAAATCCTACTCCCAAACTCAAGGAAATCCCAAATGACTGGTTAGCGTCTTTGGCCAGCGGAATCGTCTTGTAACCTCCAGTTTCACGCTCAAAGATGCCCCTTGTCGTGAAAAATAAATATTCGTCTCCGCCGAGCGATGTCAGGTAGCCATCTAGCGATTCGACATAGTCCAGTACCATGCGGTGAATATCCAGCTTCAGCTTTTGCACTTCATGTTCATTGCTTCGTCTCATGACCAGCTTGCCGAAATCGTCGACCTTAATCATTCCGACAACGATTTGCGATTCTTTGATGCGGCGGGACTCCGTAGAGAGAAGCGCGCGTTCCAGCGTGACGCTCATATCCTGATCCGAGGGGATGAGCCACTCATTGGCGGCTTGAGCCTCGGACAGCCTGCGTCCAACCGATTCCACGCCGGTAATGGCCAAAGAACAATCCCCGGAGTCCGAAAGGTTGCGATGAAATTCATACAGCTTGTCCGGTGAGGCATGTGCGGGCCCGTTATAGACAACTGCCTTCGTATGCTCGATCCCAAGGTCTTTGAAGGTATTCATCACCATGGACTTCGTAAGCGAATCGATGGAAATGCCGCCGCTCAGGCAACCGGTCTGCAATGCATGAAATAATGTTTTATATAGTCCGGTCCCCGTTAGCGGCACATAATGTACCGGAACCGTGATATTCACGTTATCTTTCACTTTGCGATGGGAATGCGCGCCAAATAGGAGCAGCACTTCTACTTCTATCATTAGCTGTGCAGCGACGGAGGGGATTTGATCCTCATCCTTCACGATCCGTACGACCGGCACAAATGTCGGGAACGCCTTAATTACTTTTAATAGTCTGTTTACGACCTGTTGCAACCCGATGATGCCTATCTTGATTTGCATGTAACCGAGCACTCCTTTTAGAGGTACGTTTAGGACTTTTCTTTTTGCATATACGCTCAGAATCATCACTTCTAATATACCATTTCATATAACATGCGAAGGTTTCTTTTTTCTTTGGGGGCAAAAAATCCCCTTCCGATCTGCAGTGTTTCGTCCAAAAGTCTTTAGACGCTGTTATCACTGACTGCCTGAAGGGGGAAATTAATATTTGCTTGCTTAGGTAGCTGTTATGAGGGGCTCATCCGTATCAGCTGCGTTTTCAGCATCAGCGGCGACTTCCGCGTCTTCCGCTGCCGAGGCTTCTCCCTGCCACAGAAGCTGCATTTCGGTGCTTGTCGCCAGCAGATCGGACAGGATGCCTTCTGCTTCGATCCGACCGTCCTTCATAACGATGATATGATCAGCCTGTGCAAGCGCCGCCTTGCGGTGGGATATGGCGATGCAGGTAACGTCCCGTTCTTTGAAAATCCGCTCCCACAGCTGTTTCTCCGTCTCCACATCCAGTGCGCTCGATAGGTCATCAAAAATGAACAAGTCCGAGTCCGTCATCATCATCCGTGCTGTCGCGGCGCGCTGGATCTGACCACCGGACAGCATGACCCCTCTTGGACCGACAAAGGTATCGAGGCCTTTTTCCAGGTCTTCGATATCCTTTTCCATGACAGCCAAATGGATGGCCCGCGCAAGCTTATCCTCACCAGCCGGGCTTCCCTGAATAATGTTTTCCCGGAGCGTATCACTGAACAACCGCGGTACTTGTGGGGTATAGGCCGCCCTTGGCGGAATAAGGAACGAAGCTGGATCAATCGGTTTGCTGTTCCAGTGCACGGATCCGCTGGAATTCGGCAGCAGCCCAAGCAGCGCGCGTACCAGCGTAGATTTGCCGGAGCCGATCCGTCCGGTGATCACGACAAACTTCCCACGCTCCAACTTAAAGCTCACATCATCAATCCCGTTTTCCGAATCCGGGTAGAAGTAGGAGAGCCCTTTAACTTCCAGCGTTTGCAACCGCTCTTTAGGATCCTTATGGATGAGCGGCAAATCAGGCGGCTCGCCATAAAGATGAGTTTCGCTAAATTCCATAATCCGCTCCTCTTCACCTGGCCGGAAAAGAATGCTCATCCGGTCCAGGGAAACCTTTAAGCGTTTATGCTGGAACACCATATATCCGAACAGCGAAATACTGAATGCAATATTCGTTAAATAAGAGGTGAAGAGTGCAAAATCGCCTACCGTGAACTGACCGGCCTTCATCTCAGATGCACACATCAGCAAGATAATACCTGTACAAATGCTTAACACATGCTGACTGAGCGAGCGCATCCACTGCTTGAACAGGTTATCTTTCAGCGCTGCTTGCCGGCGTGATTCATTAAGCTGGGCAAACCGCTGGTGGACATGTTCCTCCGCCTGGCCTAATTTTAGAGATTGTACCGCCCCAAAGGATTCCGCAATAAAGCTGGTGATCCGTCCAGTTGCCTCGCGGTTTTGCTGGCCATATCGTCTTGCCCGGTTGCCCGAAAGATTGTTTAAGAGCGTCACCGCGAGCAGCGGCAGAATAGCGACAAGGGTAATTTGCCAATTAATTCGGGCCATAATGACGAGGGAGAGGGTGGCAAAAGCAAATCGCCCCCAGAAATCCACCCAGGACTCGACATATTCCACGACTTCATCTACATCTTCGCGGAACCGGCTTACCGCTTCCCCCGGTGAAGCAGGAAGATTGCGGCCAGGCCAGCGCATAATGCCCTTCAGCATATTGGTACGGAGAATGGCCTGAATATCGTAGATGTAAGTACACCACTTGTAAAACGCCAAGAAAAAGGCGCCTACCCGGGTGATCCTTACAAGAGCGATAAAAATTAATGGGACGGCGAGCCACAGGTAGTCATGCGACTGGCTGGTGGCCCTGTCGAAAAACCACTGCATCCCAAGCCCGAGGAGCAAGGGAAGGGAGTGGAAGATACCCCAAAGGAGGCCGTTAACGATAAACAGCGATATGTTATAGGTAAACAGACGTTGTATAAATCGGGATACAGTCATGCCAAATCCTCCTCTCTGCCTGTAATCAGAAGTTGTGCATAATGGGAGGAAGGATCCTTGGCCAATACCTCCCTCTCACCAAATTCAAGAATCCGTCCATCACCAAGGACCATAATGTGATCTACCTGCTCCAGTGTAGAGAGGCGGTGTGCGATCACGATGCCCGTGCAGTTCATCATAAGTTGGTCTACTGCGGTTTGCAGCATGGCTTCGGTAGCCGCATCCAGGCGCGATGACGGTTCATCCAGAATGACCAAACTTGGCTGGGTCAGAAATACCCGTGTCAAGGCAAACAACTGAGCTTCACCGGCTGAAAGGGAAGTTCCGCCTGCCTTCACATGCGTGTCGAGGCCTTCAGGTAGCGAATCGATCCACTGCTTCATTCCGAGCCCTTCGGTCGTCTCCAGAATGTATTCGTCTGAAATGCTGCTGTCAAACAGAGTCAGGTTTTCGCGGAGCGTTCCATCAAACAGCTGTACGTCCTGCGTGACCATGCCGACCCGGCGGTACAGGGCTTCAAGTTTTAAATCTTGGATATTCGTGCCTCCAACCCGAATGACGCCGCTGTTGATGTTGTACAACCGCAGAAGAACACGGCTAAGGCTTGATTTACCGCTACCCGTACGGCCGATAATGCCCAAACGTTCCCCTGGGCGGACCGAAAACGTAATGTCATGAAGAACGGGCTTATCTGGGTTATAACTAAAGTTTACGTGGTCGAATTCCAATCCGAGCGCTCCATCAGGCAGTACCGTTTTACTTCCTTCGATGATCTCGCTGCGGTTGCCCAGCAATTCCTGGGAACGCATCATGCCGGATTTGGCTTTCTGGAACTCCTGCACTTGATCGCCCAATTGCTCGATGGGATCGTTCAGCATTTGCGTGTACTGATAGATGAGGAAAAGCGTACCCAGAGAGATTTGCTTAGTCAGATAGTAATGGACGCCAAGCAGCAGCACGACCGTAACGGCGATCGCAAAGAGGACAACGGTTGTGTTCCACGGAACGACCCGCAGCATCCAAGCTCTGCGTCCTTTCAGAAATACGGTGCGCATGGCCCGGTGGAAACGATTCATGACATACGGCACATTGCCGCCTGTTTGAACGTCTTCGATACCTGCGATCCGTTCCTCGATAAAACCGAACAGGGCCGCGCTGGCTCCACGTTCGTCTTTGGATGATTTCACGCCCAAATCGCGAATAAACACCATGGCACCGATCGAAGCCAGCGTAAAAACGGTCATCACCGCCGCAATCGGCCAATTTATTGTAAACATAAAGCCGAGGATACCGGCGAGAAGCACGAAGCTGCCGATAACCTTAATGATAAACATGGAGAAAAAGTTCGACATATTGGTTACATCGCCGTCGATTCGCTCGATCATTTCGCCGGGCGTTTTCATATTATGAAAGCGCATATCCAAACGGAGACAATGCTTGAGCAGGTCACCGCGAAGCTGGTTGGTGGCGCGCCAGGAGACGTCGTTTCCGAGATAGCTAATGGCTACTGTCAGTACCTGATTGAGAACGGCAAAGATAAGATAGATGCCTGCGAGTACAAGCAGGCTGGATACGATGCCATTAGCTGCGGCCGTATCGATAAACCGCTGCACAATTTGCGGGTTGATGAGTTGAGCTGCGGTGGAAGCGAGCAGCAGAAATAACAAGACCAGCAGTCGGCCCGTAACCGGGCGTAGATATTTTAGCAGCCACGACATGGACTGCTGTTTAGGTTGTTGCATGCGAAAAACCCCCAATTCCAAAACCAAAACAAGTGTGTATTTTTGAAGCTTCGTATCTTGCGATCTGGATATCCCCCATAATTGACCAGATGCAAATAATATCCATAATACAATAATATGGAATCGATTCAAGATAAAGTTTGATTATAATATAATTTTTATCGATGTAGTTTTTAGGAAACCAGACCGCATTTTGAGGGTGATTTTCTTGCGCCCCTCTCCACAGTTCATATTCAGTTCATAAAAATGATGTAGTCTAAGTCCATTGAAAAGAACGAACCCGCTTTGAAGTGAGCAGGGGTACTTGATAAAATGTCTTAAAGATTTTAAAGAAAGGAGCCAGTAAGATGCCCCTTATTCTTGTAGTGGATGATGATCCGCATATCCGCGAGTTGGTTAGCCATCTGCTCAAAAGTGAAGGATTCCAGACCGCGGAAGCAGCCAATGGACATGAAGCGTTAAAGGTTATGGAAACGGCGCGGGCGGATTTGGTCATTTTGGATCTTATGATGCCCGGTATGGATGGATGGGAGCTGTGTAAGGAACTGGCCGCAGATTATGAGGATCTTCCTTTATTGATGTTGACCGCCAAAGGCGAAACTGTGCATAAAGTGAAAGGGTTCGAGCTTGGGACGGATGATTATCTGGTCAAACCATTTGATCCGCCGGAACTTATCGTACGTGTAAAAGCACTGCTGAAACGCTACCGCATCGCGGCTTCGCAGCAGATTCAAATAGGCTCACTGCGACTGAACCGCAAAACTTATGAATGTTATATCAGTGAGGAAGTGGTCACGCTGCCGCTGAAGGAATTTGAACTGCTGTTTCTACTGGCGAGCTACCCCGGCAAAACCTTCTCCCGCGACCAACTGATCGAACACATTTGGGGATTTGATTACGAAGGAGACGAACGGACGGTGGATGTGCATATCAAACGCCTTCGTGAACGTTTCTCGGCAAAAGAACATTCGTTTCAAATTCGGACGATCCGCGGCCTTGGCTATAGGTTGGAGATGACGTCATGAGGAGGAATGAAGGAATCTGGGTCAAGCTGAAGATTGCGTTATTTATGTTGCTGGTTCTGACGGCATTATGCGTTTGCTGGACGGCTGCGTATTATTTGATTTATTTGTCCGGATGGCACATAAGCGGATTGGTCAGACAACTGGCAAATTCCATGCTTGGTTTTGTTATTTTCGGCATATGTATATCGATCATATCGAGGATTGGCAGGAAGAGGCAGCTGGAGTTTTTTCAGACGATTATCGATGCCTTAAAGCGGATTGCGGGGGGTGACTTCAATGTAATGATTCCGGTTAATGGCAGGGATAATGAACCTTTTACCGAGATTATTCAAAGCATCAATAACATGGCAGCCGACCTGAATAAGCTTGAATCGATGCGCCAGGAATTTATTTCGGATGTTTCCCATGAGATTCAGTCTCCGCTTACGTCTATCAGTGGATTTGCGAGAGTTTTGAAGGAAAAGCAGCTTAGCGCGATGGAGCGGGATCATTATCTGAATATTATCGAACAGGAAAGTGTACGACTGTCGCGCCTATCAGAAAATATGCTGCGTCTTGCTTCCCTCGATTCCGAGCAGCATCCGTTCAATCCTGTTTCCTTCAGGCTGGATAAACAGCTGCAGAAGTTGATTTTGGTCTGTGAACCGCAGTGGCAGGAGAAGGAATTGGATATGACCGCAGAGATGGATCCGGTAACAGTTGAAGCCGACCCCGATCTACTGAGCCAGGTATGGGTCAATCTTCTGCACAATGCGATCAAGTTTACCCCAGCCGGAGGCAGCATTCAGGTTCGTCTGACGGCTGGGGGGCAGCAGGTTACCATCATAGTAGAGGATTCAGGCATCGGAATCTCGGAGGAGGATCAATCCCACATTTTCGAACGGTTTTATAAGGCCGATAAATCACGAACGCACTCGGGCGGCGGGAGCGGACTGGGGCTTTCCATTATTCAAAAAATCGTGGAGATGCATCAAGGAAGCGTTCAGGTGTTCAGCCGCCTTGTCGAAGGCACCAAGATGACAGTATGTCTGCCGCTTCATGCCGCAAAGCAATCAGCTGCGCACCCTGTACAGCCCATTCGTAGAAATCACGGTAGGCGTGCCAGCGAACTCACAAGCAAGATTTTGACCCCAAAAAAGCGACTGCCACAATAATATGCGACAATCGCTTTTAGTATTTTCCGGGGGCTTTCGAAATGCTGTACCGCCCATGGTGCTAACCTATCGTCGACATCTGCAACGGCTAGTGCTTCGATCGCGTCAACGGTCTATGTTCCCACCTTTATCCTCTAGTAATGTTGTGCCACGTATCAGGGGGTGTTTGGCATCAAACATTCACTGCCTGCAAGAAATAATCATTACTACATGGTTTTTTCATATAAATGTCCGAGATAACGCCAGCGCGTAACGAAGAAATAAATCACTTGAATCCCGAGAAACGTTGCGAAGATGGCTAGCGTATGGGATATAACCGAGAAATCTACGAGTCCCTGCAGCGCGATAAAGGCGACACTGCTATGAATAAAGGCAACCAGGAGCGGTAGAAAAAACATAAGCACAAGCTGGCGGGTAATGATTCTTGCCAGTTCCTTGCGGCTGAGTCCCACTTTGGAAATCATCCGGTACTGCTCCTCGTCCCTGGATAAATCGGCATAAAGTCTGAAATAGATAAAGCTTGCGGCAAAGGTGAAAAAGACGATCCCGACCAGTCCACTGATGATGAGCAGTATGCCGTTCATCTGCTTGGAATGCAGCCAATCCAAGACAAGCGCGTTAAAGTTAAAAGCAAAATTTTGCTCCCCCGATGTTTCTGAATTGAGGGTTTTGGATATTTCTTCGCTAACCGCACGCGTGTTACGCCACTCTGGAACGACGAACTCCGTATATCTCGGCATGAATTCAGTATCCTTCTTCAGCATCCCGTAATCGGAATCCGTAATGATCAATGAGCCGCCAAATGCATCAGGAATGACAATATGAGGCAGCGCCTTGACAGTATGCAGGGTTAACGTACTCGAGGCCTTTGCTATCGTAACCTGATCGGTCTGAAGTCCTTCCAGCTTGTACTTATTTTTCTGGGTGACCGACGACGGCGATACTATCGTTTCTCCGCTGCGAAGTGTCTCTTGGGGATAACCAAGGGCAGCAGCAAGTCGGTTATATTCGCTCAGCCGGATCAATATCGTTCCGTCATCCGCATAGTCCGGAACGTACGAGGCCATCTGGTAGGCAAATCCCTCTTTTTTTAGCATCTGCTCAATCAGTCGGACATGTTTCTCTCTGGATGAATTATATCCATCAGGTCCGGGAAAGGAGGTATACGTAAAGGCATAAGGGTTTTTCATCGCTGTAAGTCCGGGATCACCGATGGCGAGGGCCGTCCCTATACCGGTAAAAGCGGTTGCCGAAATGATCGCCACCATAAAAAACATGACCGCATTGTCTTTCATCCGGTAGACCAGTTCGGAAACGGTCAGCAGATTTGTCCGTTTAAACACGAAATGAGGTCTGTTTTTTAAGGCCCGCATGACGTACACGCTGAGCTGGGTGAAGAGGAAGTAGGTCCCGATAATGACCAGAATTACGCCGCCAAACAGCAAGACAAACGAGAAGATGCGACGCAGCGCGAACAGGAAGACGCAGGCGTACCCCAAAACAATCAGCAGAACAGCCAGGATGGAAAGGCTCACGGACGCCCTCGGTTCTGGCTTCGGTTTGTCCTCAGCTTTGATTAGCTCAACAAGCGCGCCCTTTTTGGTTATGAGCGACGTAAATGCTGCAACGACCATAAACAGTGCCAGATAGCTGCCAGCAGTCAGCAAAATTGCTTTTCCCGGCAAATAGAACGGTAGTCCGCGTTCAACAGCCAGCATAGAGGCACAGATCAGCAGGATCAGCTTGGAAAATACGACGCCGACGACGATGCCTGTAACAATGGCTGCAACGCCGATCGCGATATTTTCAATAAAAAGCATCCGGTTGAGCTGTTTGCGTGACATGCCGAGCAGAAGCAGGACTCCGAATTCCTTTTTGCGGAGCTTGACAAAAGAGCTGGCAGAGTAAAGCAGGAACAGGAAAGAAAACACGAAAACGATATATTGCGAGATGTTCATTCCCATCGTGCCAAGCACGCTGAGCGTAATGCTGTCCGCTATGATCTGCCCTTTGAGATCGGGATGAAATGACAGCATGGCATAAGTGAAAAAAATCATGACCGAGAAGGCGCTGCTCAGGAAGTGGGCGACGTAGGTCCGCTTGTTCCGGAAGATGTTGTTAAACGCGAACTGACGGAAATTCATGCCCATTCCCTCCTAGCAGCGACAAGACATTAATGATCTTTTGGTAGAATGCGGCCTTGCTGTCACCGCAGTATATTTCGTTATACAGCTGTCCATCCTTGATGAAAATGACGCGGCTGCAGTAGCTTGCGGCGACCGCATCATGCGTCACGAGCAGCATCGTGGCCTGATCTTCACGGTTGCGCTTTTCTAAAATTTCCATCACTTCACGCGCCGATTTGGAATCCAAATTGCCTGTTGGCTCATCCGCAAGCAGCAGCTTGGGTTCATGGATCAACGCCCTTGCAATCGCCGTACGCTGCGCTTGTCCCCCGGAGATTTCATACGTCCGCTTGTCTAGGATGGAGGTGATACCGAGTTTTTCTGCCAGTACCGTCACTTTCGCATTCATTTTCCTGAGGGCAGTCCCGTCCAGCGTAAGCGGCAGCATGATATTTTCTTTGACGGTGAGCGTGTTCAGTAGATTAAAGGATTGGAACACGAATCCGAGTTCCCGGCGCCGGAACAATGCCAGTTTGTCTTGCGACAGCCTGTGAGGGTCCTCGCCTCCAATGCGGATTTCGCCTGAGGTCGGTTTGTCGATCGTGGAGATCATGTTGAGCAGGGTTGTTTTGCCGCTGCCGGAAGGTCCCATAATGCCTACGAATTCACCTCGGTTAATAGATAGATCGATATTGGAGAGTGCCTCGTAGGAGACCATGCCCTTGTATATTTTTCCGAGATTTTGAGTTGCTAAAATTTCCATGGCTTTGAATGCCTCCTTACATTTTCATTCTTAACGCTCTTCAGTCTACGCTACCCGGCGGGGATTCTCCTATCGAATCAGCTTTCATCTGCCTTACAACCTTGAAAGGTGCATATCCATCCCATGGGAAATCATGAAGACAACATGGCACTACTTGCGAAAATGGATACGTACCCGCGTGCCTTCTCCTTCCGTGGAATCCAGCTCAATTCGGTGGTTCAGCTTGCTAATGACCTCTTTTACGATGTAAAGCCCCATCCCAGTGGATTCTTTGAAGCGTCGGCCGTTATCACCGGTATAAAAGGGGCGAAACACACGGGGAAGGTCGGCTTTCGGAATGCCAACGCCGCGGTCCTGTATATCCAAAACCACCTCATGGCCGTCGGCTTTGGTGGATATCGTTATCTTTTGTCCGCTGCCTGCCGAGTATTTAATCGCATTATTCAGCAGCTGTCCGAGGATGAAATGCATCCATTTGGCATCGGTTCTCACATATAGATCATCTTCGACCCGTACTTCAGGATATACATGGCTTCGGATAAAATAGCGTTTATATTCATGCACGGTTTCGTTCACCAGCTGTTTCAGAGCGATATTTTCAACGTTGAAGTCCTGCTCAAAGGTATCAAGCCGAGCAACGTACAGCACCATCTCCAGCCCTCTTCGCATGCGTTCGGCTTCTTCCGAAATGCTCCGTGTCCGTTCATCATCCTCCTCTTGGGCGATCATTTCGATCACCGATAGGGGAGTTTTCATCTGGTGAACCCACTGGTTCATAAAGGTCAGATGGTTTTCATGCTTGCGTTCCCAGCTTTGGAGCATCGTTTGGTACTGCCGGTATTGGGTCTCCATAAGCTCGCTCAATGCAGACGGAAGCGGTGATGGTTCATGCCGCTGCTCGAATTCGGCGAGGGAAACGACCGGATGGGACAGACGCTTATAGAATCCGCGATGAGTGGCATAACGGAAAATAAGATATCCGGCAAAAACAAACAGCCCCAGGCCAAGGGCGTATAAGGCGGTGAGCGGGTGATCGTAACCGTCAAACCAGAAAACAGCCAATACAGCTAGCAGCTCAATCAAAGTAAATGCCAGCAGCGGGAGATGCTCACGGATAAATAATTTCTTCACTGCTTTCGATCCTTCCAATTCATATTCAGCCGGTAACCCAGGCCTCTTACTGTCTCCAAAGCTTGCTCCATGCCAAGTTCGGCAAGTCTTTTCCGCACACGAGTAATATTGACGCTGAGCGTATTGTCGTCTACAAAGGTGTCATCCCACAGCTTTTCCAAAATCACTTCGCGGCTTACAACCCGCGGGCTCCGTTCCATCAGCGTTTCTATTAAAATTGCTTCCTTTTTGCTCAGGGTTACATTTTGCTCTCCGAGCCGCAGCTCCATTCGTTCCGGGTATAATGTCAGACCGTCTCGTTCCACGGTACGTTCTTGGCTTTTTGCTGCGTAATCTCCGTAAACACGGCGGAGCTGACTGCGGATTTTGGCCATGACGATTTCGAAATAAAATGGTTTGGTAATGAAATCATCTGCCCCATTTTCGAGCGCCATGACCTGATCCATTTTGTCACTGCGCGCCGATATGAAAATGATCGGACATGTTGATATTTGCCGGATTTGGCGGCACCAATAATACCCGTCGAAACTGGGCAGGTTGATATCCAGTAAAACGATATGGGGCGCATGTCTCTCAAACTGCTCCAGCACGTGATCGAAATCATCAATGATGATGCCGGTATCGCCGTATTTTTCAATATGGGAGCACAGCAGCTCCGCGATTTTTGGGTCGTCTTCGATGATTAGAATTTTATACATAAGGATAGCTCCTCCATCGATCCATCAGTGGAAAGTCATTTTTGTCAATTATACACGCTGCTTGCAGCATAAAACATGATGTGCTCTACCATACGATTTGACTATCTATGAAAAAAAGCATAACCCCAAAGAATGCAAACTTTTTACACCCTGTTTAATATTTCCATATTATTTCCGATAATCAAGGTATGGACACTTTTTGGGGATCCCCCAAGAGATGGAAGACAAAATTTTCAGGTTTGAGAGGAATGGTACGGTGACAGAAGGCAGGAGTATGCAAGAAGCGAGTTTGGATAGTTTGCGGCAGCGGATTAAAGTCCAATTTGATCTAAAACAATATGATCTGTTAATTGATATAGCGAAGAGGGGACTTGAAATCGATCCAAATGATCCCTGTGCACTCTATTACCTAGGTCAAACTTATCGTAGGTTGGAAAGGTATTCGGAGGCTCTGGATATTTCAGGGAGGCTTTTGGCCGTGGACTCGGAAGATCCGGATTACTACAGTTTGAAAGCTGGCATCCTCGAATCTCTCGAAAAGTATGAAGAAGCCATTACCTACTATGAAAAAGCGATTGAACTGAATCCGCACAACGAGAGTTATTACAGAGGTATCGCACATAACGCAAGCTTGCTCGCAGACCCTAAGTTTCAGGAGAAGGTTGTGCCGATGATGCGTAAAGCCATAAGATTGGGGCCAAACAATGCGCATAATCACGGCTTTTTTGCCATTTTACTCATGAATCGGGGATTATACGCGGAAGCGCGGAAAGAATTTGAAATCTCTATCGAACTTGCGCCCAATGAATCGATCAATCATTCATCATACGGCGATTTCCTTTACTATACAGGGGATCTGAAGGAAGCGAAAACATATACGATGCAGGCGTTAAAGATCAACCCTATGGATCCCACCGCAGAAAGGAACCTTTCGTTATTGGAGCAAGCTGAGAGAGATCCGCAGCATTATATTGCCCATCGAATCGAGACATACAGCGGGATCATCCAATTCTATCCGCAGCATGACGAACCTTACCGCCATCTTGCGAAGCTGCTGCTTGAAATAAACGACAAAGCAGAGGCACAGAGAGTTGTAAGAGCTTTTGCAAGGGCGCGGCCCGATGCTGATGATGAGGAAATCCGGCAGTTGATGGCTGGAGCGGGTGGCGCGATTCCTTCAAAAACGCGGCGTTTTCAAATGTGGGCAGCCGGGATGCTCCTGATCGTTGTGGTCGTTTTTTATTTTGTGTTCAAGCAATAAGTATGGCAAGAAAATGTATAAACAAAGAAGGCTGTAAGATGCAGCGATGTCACTCGGTTAAACCGCTCTTACATACAGACGCAAACACACCGTCAGAGAGAAACAAGGCGGTGTGTTTTGTATTAATAAGGACAAATATTTTAAAATTTCCCTTTGACTTTTTATACATAACATGGTGGAGCAATACATATCATTTAATGAATTAGAATTATTATAATTTGATATTGATTTTCAATTATAGGTACGTTACAATGGGTCACAACAGTTACTATTTAGAATAATTCTAATTTAGATATATGAGGAGGAAAAGAGCATGGTAAAACTTACGACGAATCAGGGTGTTCCAATCGGGGATAATCAAAATTCAAGAACGGCAGGGCAAAACGGTCCTACACTGCTTGAAGACTATCAGCTTCTTGAAAAGCTTGCCCATTTCGACCGAGAACGCGTACCGGAGCGTGTCGTTCATGCCCGGGGTGCGGGAGCGCATGGCGTATTCAAGCTGACGAACAGCATGAAGCGCTACACGAAGGCGGCGTTTTTGCAAAATGAAGGCCAGGAAACGCCGGTATTTGCCCGCTTTTCCACCGTTATTCACGGACAACATTCCCCGGAGACGCTGCGGGACCCGCGCGGATTCGCAGTGAAGTTTTATACGGAGGAAGGCAATTATGATTTTGTGGGCAATAATCTACCCATATTCTTTATTCGCGATGCGATGAAGTTTCCCGATATGGTGCATTCGCTGAAGCCAGACCCACGCACAAATATTCAGAACGAAGACCGCTATTGGGACTTTATGTCGCTGACGCCCGAATCGACGAATATGATGGTCCATCTGTTTACGGATGAAGGGATTCCGGCCAATTACCGTCAGATGCGCGGCTCCAGCGTTCATGCATACAAATGGATCAATGAATACGGCAATACGGTATATGTGAAGCTGCGCTGGGTACCAAAGCAGGGTGTGAAGAATTTAAGCCGTGAAGAAGCGGCCCAAATTCAAGCGGGAGATTTCAACCATGCCAGTCGTGATTTGTATGAAGCGATTGAACACGGGGACCATCCGGAATGGGATCTATATGTGCAGGTGCTAGATCCTGCGGATCTGGACAGCTTTGATTTTAATCCACTCGATGCCACAAAGGACTGGCTTGAAGGAGATATTCCGTATCAGTTGGTGGGAACGATGACGCTGAGTCGGAATCCCGACAATGTGTTTGCGGAGACAGAGTCCGTCGGCTTTAATCCGGGCGTGCTTGTACCCGGAATTGAGCCTTCGGAGGACAAAATGCTTCAGGGACGTCTGTTCTCTTATTCGGATACTCAACGCTACCGGATCGGACCAAACTATTTGCAGCTTCCAATCAACTGCCCATTTGCCCAAGTAAGCAATAATCAACGCGACGGGGCCATGCCGTTCAAGCAGCAGAAAGACCGGATCAACTATGAGCCAAACCGCTATGAGCATACGCCAAAAGAGGATCCGACTTACAAGGATACACCGCAGCCTGTAAAAGGTATGATCTCCCGTGAAAAAATTGATAAACCGAATGACTTCGGCCAGGCCGGTCAAGTGTTTCGTAGCTACACCCCCGGAGTCCAGGAAACCCTGATCAGCAATCTGGCAGCCGACCTGAAGGGTGTAGCCAAACCAACGAAACTTCTCGCCATCTGCAATTTCTTCCGTGCGGACGAAGAGCTTGGCAAACGTCTGGCGGCTGCGTTACGGGTGGATTTAGAGCCGTTTTTGTCCCGAATGGAGTAAGTTTTGAGAATGTCTTAACATAGATGATGCTGCAACTTTGCAGCTCCAAAAACCGTTCCTTGCGGATTCGCGAGGAGCGGTTTTTTTCGGAGGTTATAGGATGTATAGGTCCGTCTCCTGGTCAAGACCTAATTTAGTGGATATTGAAAAAACACTCTGATGTGGTAGAGAGTTTATTCGATTCTTTGCTGCAAGCTCCTCGGATCCAGATGCTCCTTTAAATATTGAATAAAAGCCTGATTATACACATTTTCCTGATTATCCGGATGCATTAAAACCTGAAGAGGGCGGTCGATTGGAAATCCTTCCGTGTTCAATACTTTGAGGCTCTTACCATGCGAATCGCTCTCCAATATGAATTTGGACATGACGGCGATCCCAAGTTTGTCCAATACGGCAAGTCTGATCGCTTCCTGTTGATCCATCTCGATATAGTTTGTCGGATAGAAGTGGTATTGTTTGCACCAAATTTCAAATCGTTTCCGCGTGTCCGAACCCGGCTCTCGAATAATAAAACATTGATCATGTAAATCTTGTATGGATATTTTGTCTTTCTTTGCAAGGGGATGTTCGGGACTGGCAACAAGAACAACGGAGGCGTTTCCGATCACTTCGGAACTCAAATTTGCATATTCCACAGGAGAAGCGATCACTCCAATATCCGTTTTCCCTTCGAATAGTTGATTCACGACAGAGTCTGAATTGCTTATTGAAAGGAAAAGACGCGTTTCCGGGAAGGATTGTTGGAACACTTTCGTGATCATGGGGAGAATATAGGTGCCTGTAGATGTTGTGCTGATTCGAATGTTTTTACGTGTCATATCTTTCGTGTCATGAATCGCTTGCACGGCATTCCGCTGAAGTTTAAGGATATCGGATACATAATGTGAGAGTATTCTTCCGGCTAATGTTGCTTGAACTTTACGCCCGTTTTGTTTGAAAAGAATAACACCCAATTCTTCTTGCAGCGCTTTGATGCGAACGGAAATGGTTGGTTGACTGACATAGAGAAACCTCCCAGCTTCAGAGTAACTACCTTCATCCAATACGGCCTGAAAAGCCTCCAATTGTTTGAAATCCAAGACACTCGCTCCTTTTACCCCAAAAATGTATGATCTATTAATAAGGTTAATACATATCATTAAATAAAACAATGCAGTTAACAGTGTTTACACATATAATAGACTGGTTTCTGGTGTATCATTGAACATGGAGAGTGTACCTTAATCATAGAGGAAACTATTAATAACTATTATGGATATGTACAATGATGTCCAAATTGCGGAAAAAGTATTTAGGTTTTTGAAACGCATGAAATAAGATTTCTGGGAGTGTTGTGGTTGGGAGGATATTTATTTGTATTATTTGTAGGATTGGTGGCAGGGGCTGTAAGTGGCGTTATAGGGACAGGCTCATCCATTATGTTATTACCTGTTCTGGTCTTTACATTTGGTCCAAAGCAAGCTGTACCCATCATGGCAGTTGCTGCAGTCATGGCGAATATTTCAAGGGTTATTGCCTGGTGGCGTGAAATCAACTGGAAAGCTTTTGCCGCTTACTCCGTTACAGGTGTACCTGCTGCAGCGATGGGTGCCCATACTTTGTGGGTATTGCCCGTGCATATGGTCGATGTTGGACTCGGCATTTTTTTTCTGGTTATGATTCCTTTAAGGCATTGGCTTGATGCAAAAAAGAAACATATTTCCTTATGGCAGCTTTCCATCGCTGGTGGATTTATCGGCTATTTGACTGGCATCGTTCTTTCAACGGGCCCTCTAAGTGTCCCGGCATTTACTTCTTATGGATTGATGAAAGGAGCATTTCTTTCTACGGAAGCGGTTAGCTCACTTGCACTTTATATTAGCAAGATTGTGACTTTTCAAGAACTTGGGGCACTTTCAATCGAAGTAATTTTGCAGGGCGTTATTATAGGAACCTCTCTCATGCTTGGCACGCTCGCCGCGAAGAGAGTGGTGCAGCGTATGAGTATTGCCTCATTCCGATATGTATTGGATATTCTCCTCTTGTGTTCAGGACTTTCGATGCTGTGGACTGCATTCGCTTTGTAGTCCAATATAGAGCGATACGTTTTAAAAGTAAAAAAGCGATGCGTGGGCGGTCAACACATAAACAACTCCGCGCTGTCTATAACGGCAAGTTTTTTTAAATATGTTTTATCCTTTGATATCCGCCAAGGTGAATTGTTAAGATATCTATGTACGATGGCGGTCCATCAACGTTTGAGAAATGAGGAGAAAGAAATGATTGAAATTACGTCTGAAGTGGTACGTCAATTAATTAATAGCCAATTCCCTGAGTGGAAGGATTTAGAGATAGAACCCGTAGAAAAAAGTGGACACGATAACCGCACCTATCGGCTAGGAAGCGAGATGGCGGTTCGTCTACCGAGTCATGAAAGTTACGCCGCGGCGGTTGAGAAAGAGCTGACCTGGCTCCCTATTTTTAAGCCTCTTCTGTCCTTGCCCATTCCGGCTCCTGTTGCACAAGGTAAACCGACGAACGAATATCCGCTTCCATGGTCCGTCAACCGATGGATTGAAGGCGATACCGTCACACATGCCAACATACTCAATTTAAACGAATTTGCCGAAGATCTCGCGGGCTTTCTGAAAGAATTAGAAGCGATCGACGCAAGCCACGGCATACCATCAGGCATTCAAAACTTTCATCGCGGAGGGGACCTGGCGGTTTACGATCAAGATACAAGGTCCGTCATTGACAAGCTATCCGGCTCATTTGATCAAAAGCTCTTAACGGAAATATGGGAGCTTGCCTTTGCGACGAGATATCAGTCTGCACCGCTATGGCTCCATGGTGACGTGGCAGTGGGCAATCTGCTTGTGCAAAATGGGCGACTGTGCGGCGTCATTGATTTCGGAACGATGGGCGTTGGTGATCCCTCCAGCGATCTTGTGATGGCGTGGAATTTTTTTGATGATGTAAGTCGTGACATATTCCTGCGCCGCATGAACTTTGACCAGGATACTGTTAATCGCGCACGCGGTTGGGCTTTGTGGAAGGCACTCATCACCTACGCTTGGAATGAACCAAGCTCGGAAGCCTCAAATTGGGGGAAGCATGTGATCGATGTTATTATGCGAGACTACAAATCGCTATAAGCATATGAACCTGCGGGGCCTATTGATCTTCACGTGATCAAGATCCCATTTAGTTGACACTTTAAAAAAACACCTAGATGCAAACTGGCGTCGGTACTACCGGCGTCAGTTTGTTTAATTTTACAGTGTCGTTTTCGGTTGTAAAATCGCATGTATTTCTCAATTAATGCGAGAAGAAGCCCGTCCTTATCATAAAAGCTGCTGCAGACCGGTAAACCAAATAGAGATATACTGCCGGGCAGCTTGGACGATCTGATCTTCATCGCTGTAAAGCCGGATGATTTCAAAATATCCTTCACATTGTTTCCGTAACCAATATATTGTACCTGCTACCGATGGCGGCGCTTGAGGCGCCCTTGATCGCCTTGTTCCTGGTTGCTTTTGCATCTAATAAAGTGGAAGGACTGGCTTTGTCCAAAGGAGCGAGTCTTATGGTTGTCGTTCCCGCTGTGGCTTGGTTTATCAGTTCGCCCATAAAATATGCGTTTGGGATTTTTCCTGCGTTTTGGATATATGAAATTTTCCGAGGAGACGGAGGACAATGGCAGAGTTTGCTGCTCATGTTGGGAGGTGTGGGAGTTCATCTGCTGGCTGTTTATGGTATGCTTCAAAAATTTTTGCGGAGGCAGGACTAGTTCTATAGATAGCACAAAAACCGTCCCCTTATTTAATGGGAAACGGTTTTTTTGTTTCTTCCGCACATATGGACATATTTTCAATTTTATTCAGGTGTAAATTGTCTGAACGTAGTACGTGGTACAAATACCCGGAATATACTGGTGACTGAAGCTAGGGGTCGAGGGGGAAAGGTTTAACTAGGATTAAACGAATTACCTGCAATTTCGATCGATCATGAAACGGGCCCATTTAATCATATATTGCTGTGTAGAGCAGATTCGGGATTTTTTGCAAAAATGCTGTTTGAAATTTTACCAATACAGGAGTGTTGATATGCACCGTTTTTGGGAAAAGGTCATTAAACCGATCATAATCGCCGTACACCCGGAGCATATTGTTGAAATCGGGTCACTGACGGGGATGAACACTTTTAAAATTTTGGATTATTGCAAGCTTGCGGGAGCCAGAAGTACCGTAATCGATCCCGCTCCCCAATTCGATGTGGAGTTGCTTGAAGCATATTATGGGGATGCTTTTCAGATGGTCCGAGATTACAGTCTGCAGGCCTTGCCCAAGCTTGAGCCTTATGACATGATCCTTATCGATGGCGACCACAACTGGTATACCGTATATCATGAGTTGAAACAGGTGGAACACACGGCTCTTTCGACCGGACAATTTCCTGTCGTGATGCTGCATGATGTTGATTGGCCATACGGCCGGCGGGATATGTACTATTTTCCGGAAAGTATCCCGGAGGAACATCGCAAACCCCATGCTAAGCTGGGAGTAAAGCCGGGGGAACCCGTTCTCGTTCTGCAAGGTGGGTTTAATAATACGCTTAGCAATGCCTTGATGGAACATGGGGAACGGAATGGCGTGTTAACGGCGGTCGAAGATTTTTTGAAGGGAACGCCATTTGATTTGACTTTGCATCAGCTGCACTCGAGTAACGGACTTGGCATTATTTTGCCTGCAAATTCTCCAGCAGCCCGGGTATTGCCGTTTATTCTGAATACGTCGGGGTTGTAAGACTCTTAGCCACTTACCAAAAGGAGGAGGTAAATGTGCCGCTAACTTCAATCGTTATGCTTACCCGCAATGGTTTGGATATGACCCGTCGATGCGTCGAAAGTGTACAGCGTCATACTTCGGAACCCGTGGAGTGGATTGCCGTGGATAACGGATCGACGGATGGGACGCTGCAGTTCTGGAATTCTACACCGGGAGTAAAGCTGATTGCCAACGAGGAAAACAAGGGATTTGCAGCCGGTACGAATCAGGGCATGCTGCAGGCCACGGGAGATTATATTCTGCTGCTTAACAATGATACGATTGTCACGCCGAACTGGCTATCCGCCTTACTTGCTGCGCTGCATAGAGATCCCTCGATCGGTATCGTAGGCCCGGTTTCCGACAATATCGCTCCTATTCAAAGAATTCCGGATGCGGAATGGCCATCATTGGAGAACCTGGATGCTTACGCGGCGCAGCGACAAAAAGATTTGGCCGGATCCGGATTTTATGCGCATAAACTGATCGGCTTTTGCATGCTATTCCACCGCAGTTTATTGGATAGGATTGGCGGATTTGACGAGCGCTTTTTCCCCGGTAACTTTGAGGACGACGATTTTTCGATCCGCACCCGGATTAGCGGTAAAAATCTGTGGGTGGCCCAAGATGTGTTTATACATCATGCGGGGCAGGGGACGTTTTTGTCGAATCACATTGACTATAAACGTTCCTCAGTAGACGGTGCGGAGAAATTCAGGGAAAAATGGAGTGTGGGGCTGACTCCGCTTGAAATCTCTTGCCGGGGATATAATCCGTCGGACATCGTGGCTCGCGAGCCCCTTTTTATTCCGGAGCGGCATTTTGTTCCATTTGCAGGAATGCCAGCACAGACTAAATAAATGTAACCAAAATGGAGTCGTATCTCATTTACCTGCTGCAATTTATCAGTTTGATCCTGGTGATCTGGTCCATTATTCTGACATTTAACGAGCCGATTAAACTCCAAAAAGGCAAATCTTGAAGTCAACAGGTTCTGCCTAACCAGGCAGGGCTTTTTTTTGGTCTGAAACGTAAAAAAATATTTTTGAAATTGGAAAACATTTCTGCCCGCTGGGCCGTCAAATAGATGTAGCCATTTTATATTTAGAAACATAGAGGAGGAGAACCGTGAAAAAGGTTTGGGTTATGCTTGTGGCGGTGTTGATGGTTGTATCATTGTCTCTGCAGCCTGCACAGGTGCAGGGGGCCGCAGCTAAAAAAACTAGCGGAGTTGCAGCTAAAAAAACTAGCGGAGCTGCAGCTAAAAAAATTAGCGTATATGTCGACGGAGTTAAATTGAATCCGTTGCAGGCACCCACAATGATAAAGGGCAGAACGATGTTACCGATGAGGGCGATTTTTGAGGCATTTAACGCCCAGATTTTATGGAATCAACAAACAAAAACAGTTACTGCAATCCGTAATGACATCAAAGTTGTACTGAAAGTCGGGTCCAAGACAGCGACCGTCAATAATCAGAGTGTTGCATTGGACGTACCCGCACAGCTTTTAAGTGGAACAACGATGGTTCCCGTTCGTTTCGTGAGCGAAACTCTGGGAGCAGAGGTGTACTGGAATCAGCAAACGCAAACTGTAAATATCGTGACTTCCAAACCAGTACCTACCAATCCAATTCCTACGAGTCCAGTGAATGCTGTTTCTTATGTAACGTTACAAAATGTGGGCAGAAACGGGGATGGACGCGATCTGCAGGTTAGCTTTCCGAAAGTAGACCGCGAATCGGACGTCAGCGAATACCGGGTTCTGATCGTCAAGTCTTCCAATTCCTATGGTCTTACATTGTCCCAGGCGATTTCCAACAGAAATTACACTTCTGTACGGCCGTCCGGGATTAATCAGGTTGTGAACCTCGCGTCACAGACGAGAGACGTAAACGGCGATGTTCTGAATGCCAACCAGTCTTACAATGCATACGTAATAACTGTCGGCAGAAATGGAGCAAATGCTCTATCAGGCATGTCGCAATCCGTTACGCTGACAACTAACACTTCATCCGTAAGTGTGGTTTCCAATGTAAACGTGAGCACTGTCAACAATTACGGCGATGGTCGGGATCTATCGGTGAGCTTCTACCAGCCGCAAAATACAAGCAACATCCAAAATTATCGTGTCATGGTTGTGAAGACCAAGGATGCGAGCAGCTTCAATCTCAATGTAGCCAATGCTTTGTCGAGCTCCAACTATACAACAGTAAACAAAACCAACAGCACGACAGTAACAACGACGTTAAACTCATCGACAAGAGACACATCTGGTGAATATATCAGAACCGGAGTTTCCTATTATGTCTATGTGCTTTCCGTTAATAGCAGCAGCAATGTTTCATCCCAGCTTTCCTCCGGATCTTCGTCGTTTACGCTGGGATCGAATAATGCGTTTGCGGCTCCTGTGATCACCAGAGTGGAGAATGTAAGCAGCTACGGAGACGGCCGCGATTTGATGGTACGCTTCAGCAGATCATCCGATGAGTCGCGGATTGGATCATACCGTATCTTCGTTGTGAAGGATAGCAAAGCAAGCAGCTTTAATTTATCTACAGCGACCAGCGTATCCAGTTCGAATTATTACTCTGTTAACAAAACGGGATACGACATTAATCAGACCCTTACCTACGGATCGAGAGATGTTGACGGATCAGTGCTTGTTCCGGGCGTAGCCTACCGCGTGTTTGTTATGGCAGTAGGAACGGGTAGCTATTCGGGAAGTTATTCGCTTTCTGGAGTTTCGTCTTACATTGCTCTTTATAGAAACGGAAACGGAAACGGAAACGGAAATGGAAGCGGAAATGTGAATGCTGCTTCGAGCGTTGGCGTTAGCACTGTTTCCAATTACGGCGACAGCCGTGACCTGCGCGTTTCGTTCACGCGTGCATATGACGAAAGCAATTTGAGTGGTTACCGCATTATGGTCGTGAAATCTGGAGATGCCGACTATTTCAATTTATCCAAGGCAAGCTCCCTGTCCAGCTATTACTACACCGACGTTTATAAAACGGGTTACAACATTACCACAACACTCCCTGGGGGAGCAAGAAGCGTTGACGGTGAGTTGATCCGCAACGGCGTCAGCTACAAGGTGTTTGTACTCTCGGTGGGTCCATACGGCAATAATGCGCTGTCTTATTCTTCTTCAGCCATATCTTTGTCGAACAATAATGCAAGCGTGTATCCGGCAACTGACGTAGCTGTCAGCCTTGCTTCCAATTACGGAGACGGCCGTGACCTGCGCGTTTCGTTCAAGCCTGCATCTAACGAAAGCAATTTGAATGGTTACCGCATTATGGTTGTGAAATCCGGGAACGTTAACAATTTCAATTTATCCAGAGCGAATGGATTATCCCCTTCTTATTACACGTCTGTTAACAAAACAGGATATAACTTTAGCCAAATACTCGCTCAGGGAGCAAGGGACGTTGACGGCGACTTGATTCAGAGCGGCATCAAATACCGCGTAGTTGTCCTTTCGGTAGGGGCATACGGCAATAATACGTTGTCTTCGTATTCGGGAGAAATTAATTTGTCGAACAACGCAAGTGTGGATAAAGTGACAAGTATCAGTGTCACACAAGTTCCGAATAACGGAAATTACAGTGACCTGACAGTTTCATTCAATCGAGTAAATGAAAGTAACTTGTTTGAATATCGTATTTTTGTTACGGAGAATAATTCTTTTACTTTAGCCCAAGCAGAAGGTCTAACCAGCTCTTACACATCAGTTAGCAAGTCATCAAGTTCTGCCAGTGTTAAACTCTCTTCGGGAGCAGTTGTTGGTGGTGGTTCCATTGAGACTGGAAAGGCCTACTATGTATACGTCATGTCAGTGGGTACAAACGGTTATAAAAACAACCTGTCTGTGGCTTCTTCCTCTTCAAAGTTTACTTTGACTAAGAAGGATGTTGCTAAGGTAAGCGGTATAGAACTCCAAGTATTTGGAACTAACGGAGACGGCCGTGACCTACAGGTTTCTTTTAAACCAGTACCTTCACCTAATAACAATAATATACAGGAATATCGTATTATAATTGTTCCATTCGGGAAGACCGCGGACCCATCAGCTACTAATTATACACCTGTGACTAAAACAACTTCTTTCGTTAACCAACAATTAAAAGAGGATACGAAAGATATATACAATCAAGTGATAAAGGGAGGACAAAGTTATCAGGCGTATGTGCTCTCAGTGGGTACAGATGGCACGAATGCTTTGGCTGGTCCTTCTAAAGAGGTTACAGTGCCGAATAAGCCTGTTGAAAATGTAGGGGCAGCAAGTAATGTCAACGCTGAAGTTACTGGAAGTAGGAGTAAAGCCAGTGATATAAAGGTAACCTTTGACAAGGCAAATAATGAAAAGGATATTGATCAGTATCGGATCATACTGGTCAAAAACGGGAATCTTACTAAAGATAATGCGATAAATCTAACAAGTAATTACACACCCGTTCAAAAAAAGAGTAATGGCCAATATGGAATTATATTGAGCGACAACGCTACAGATAACGAAGGAAGCCCGATTGATAATAAAAATTCTTACAAAGTGTATGTCCTTTCCGTTGGAATTAAAAGTAACGGAACCTATGAGCTTACGTCTACTCAAAACGAGGTACAGTTGGTTGCGCCAGGAACTCCAGTTACTGCGGTCGGAGATTTGAAGACAGAGACTACAGATGATAGGGGTCCACAAGTCTCCTTCGCACGTCTCACTGACGAAACAGGTATACAAGAATATCGTATTTTCTTTGTGCCTGGAACAACAGAGTTTAAAGAAGAAAATGCACTTGGATTAGATAAACCAAAATACACCCAGGTTTCTCCTTCCAGCAATAAATCGTATCAAAAAACATTGACTAGCAATATGGTTGGAACTGATGGGGCAGGCTTAACTAAAGAAAAATCTTATAAAGTCTATGTCCTTTCAGTAGCTGAGAATGATACGACAAAGAACAGTAAATTATCTATCCCGGCAGATCTACAATTGACATCTGATTTGGCTGAAGCTCGGAAAATTGCAGCCAACTGGAACAATGGGCAAATTGAAGTGAACTTTAAGCCGGCTGTTGATGAAAGCAAAGTTCAACGATATGCTGTGGTGGTTGCTCCAACAAATACCGACCCGAAAAATTTTGCTACTAATATCGGTTCTAATAAGAATGTCAAAACCCCCGTTAAGTCGAACGGGCAATATGCAGTCACATTTTCTGATAAAGATCAGGACATTAGTGGAAATAAACTGATTGTTGACCAATCCTATAACGTCTATGTCGTTAGCATTGCAAAAAATGCTAACGATGCAAATGTATGGTCAGCCTCTGTTCCTGCTTCCAAAGCTGAAGACACGAACAAGGAAAAAAACAATCAACAAACACCTTAATAATTATGATGGACATAGAGCTATCCTATAAGTAGTTATTAGCTGTGGTGTATAGCTTCTGTGTCCTATAAAACGGACTGTTGATCGAAAAAAAGATCGAGTAAGGGTTACATGGGTACCCGAACTCGATCTTTTTTCTGTCAATTCTGATTTAGGCATAAAGGCATTTCCTGGCACGCATACGCGCCGTTTCCTATATGGGATCAAGGATGCAGCAGGCTCCGTTGGGGGAAACCTTCATTGAACTCAAGAGGGCTTTCCACAGGTTCTATATATTTCTAAATTTACAATAGGCCGTTCATTCCACCAAATATTCGGCCTAAAACATTAAAATATATCATAATAAAAGACAACATAAGGGCTATAGGCAGAACGATCAAAAATTGCGTTTTGTTTTTTGGTAGGAAAAATAGTAAAGCAAAGATCATTATTAGATATATCCCCATAAGCCATGGGATTAAATAATAATGAGTGTGAATGGGTAAGTAAGCGTGACGTAATTTAAATCCTTCTGATAGCAAGATTGTAATTGGAAGGGCCGAAACAATATAAGAAAATAATCCATTACCACGGGCATACCACATAATATAAGCACAGACAGGAGATATCACCGCACATATACCCCAAAAGATAATGGCTTTCATAGGGGGAAAATGCAGAAAAAGTACTGTGTAAACATAATAGACGGTAAGTGTAGACACAAAAAAAGTAAATACCTTTACAGCAGCTAATTTGGGAGAATAGCTGAAAATCGATAAAAGTGTTGAAACAAACACCCATATGCCAAGACGCCCACCGATATTATCGAATATCGGATTGATACCAGGAGCATCCACAAGTTTTGCTGCCAAGCCCAAAATAACTCCGATAATCATTGCATTAACTATTGAAAAGGCAGTTTGTTTTGTGGATGATTTGTGTGTCGTTCTAATTTGATTCAACTTATTATTTACTTCCACCTTATCCCTCCGACTTCTCGTCTTCTACACCAAATAGACGTACATCTTTGAGTGATAGTTTCATATTTTAGCATTATTCACCATTATTAATACAAGTTAACCGACTACCTCCATCCATACACAACCAATGGTTCAACTTTATATAGAATCACCATTGGGAAAGTTTTAGTTCTGTTTCAGGCGACAAATGAGCTACAATATAGTGAAAACCAATTTGAAAAGGGGGTATTCTATCCCATGAAGCAGAGGTTAAGCAGCGAGCTGTCCAGGGAGCTGTATGAACTGCTGAACGGAAGGGACCTCGAGACCAAACAGCATGAAGCCATGATGCTAATGACCGTTATGCTGTAAAGGCAATAAAGGGGGAACAAGGACAATCGTTATGAATAAACCATCACAAACGCTCCAAAACGAAGGAGTAACGAAAGTAGAGAAACCTGCCAGGCCTAGCACCAGCAGGCTGTGGATGATCATTATATTGGGAGCACTATCGGCCTTTGGCCCGTTTTCAATGGATATGTATTTGCCTGCACTGCCAAGTCTGGCGGAAACGATGCATACGACGAAATCACTGACGCAGCTTAGTTTGACCTCGTGCCTGATTGGACTTGCGGTGGGGCAACTGTTTGCTGGACCGTTCAGTGACGTGCGCGGGCGGCGTTTTCCGCTCGTGATCGGCATGGTCGTCTACGGCATTTCATCTTTATTATGTGCATACAGCACATCCATTGAGATGTTTATTATCCTGCGCTTTATTCAAGGGATTGCCGGTTCAGCAGGTATCGTTATTTCACGTGCTATCGTCAGAGACATGTATTCCGGCTCCGAGCTGACCAAATTCTTTTCAATGCTAATGCTAGTGAATGGTGCGGCGCCGATTTTATCTCCGATTCTGGGTGGCCAACTGCTTCAATTTACGTCCTGGCGCGGAGTCTTTATCGTACTTGCGTTCATCGGTGTAGCGATGTTGTTGTCCGTGCTATTCGGATTGCCGGAGACGCTTGCTCCTGAAAAACGCTCTAGCGGCGGAGCGATGAATACGATCAAGACATTTGGCGAACTTCTGAAAGACCGCAAATTTATGGGCCTTGCGTTAAGCTCAGGATTTGTAACGGCTGCAATGTTTGCTTATATTTCCGGTTCTCCGTTTGTGCTGCAAGAAATTTACGGAGTCAGCCCGCAAATGTTTAGTTTCATTTTTGCCATGAATGGGCTTGGCATTATTATCGCCGGACAAATTACAGGGCGGTTGGCTGGACGGGTCAGCGAGAAAAAACTGTTGGTATCCGGGATCGCCTTGGCTACGATTGGCGGCATGTCGCTGCTATTCTTGCTGATGGTTAAGGCACCGCTTGCAGCCATTCTTCCACCGCTTTTTGTAGTCGTTTCCTGTGTCGGTATTGTAGGCACTGCGGGTTCTTCCCTAGCGCTTCAGGATTACGGCCATGCGGCAGGCAGCGCGTCGGCGCTGCTTGGACTGTTGTCCTATATTTTTGGAGGCATTATCATCCCCCTAGTAGGGCTTGGTGATGGCACAACAGGCGTACCGATGGGTCTTGTGATTGCCGGTGCGGATATCTGCTCCGTGTTATGTTACCTGCTGCTCGTCCGTAATACCCGGAGTATAAAACATACAGCAGAAGGGTCAAATATGCAAAATAAAGGAATGTAACGAGCGTGGTCGGTTGTTTCGTACACTACATAGGTCCATGCAGTAACAGAGTATGAGTATGACATACAAACCGATAGAACAACAGCCCTGCTTCGGATAAAAATCCGAGCAGGGCTGTTTCATACGTTGCGGAAAGACACGCATAACTTCAGTCATGATTTGTTGACTAGGCAGTCAGAAACTGTATATATGATACCGATTTATCCAATTTATCCGGTCCAACTTATACGTTGGCGGCGGACTCCTTGAAAAACTGCGGCAAATACTCTTTGTTCGCTTCCAGCATTTCATCCAGCATCTTGATGGCTACTTCAACCGATGGCACCAACGGATGATGGGCCATGGCTTGGATCGCGAGGCCGCGGTCACCGGTGACGGCAGCGTCAATGGCGAGGCGTTCATAGGTCTTTACCGCATGAATCAGTCCGACAGCCATCGGAGGAACTTTGGTCAATGGCAGCGGCAGCGGGCCGTTCTTCGTAACTACGCAGTTCACCTCGATGCTCGCATCGTTTGGCAGGAAGTCAATAATCCCTTGGTTGGCGACGTTCAACGTCTGAATGTCATTCGTTCCGTTATAGAGCGAACGCATTAGGTTGACAGCCGCTTCGGAATAAAAAGCGCCGCCGCGTTGTTCAAGCTGCTTCGGTTTCTCCTTCAATTCGGGGTCATTGTACAGCTCAAACAACTCTTCCTCCACGCGTTTCACGACCTCAGCACGGTTGCCGCCTTTCTCGAAGGACTCCAGCTGCTCTTCAAGCATCGCATCAGTCATATAGAAATATTTCAGATAGTAAGAAGGCAGGGCGCGCAGAGATTGCAGAAATTCCGGATTCCATTCTCGTGCAGGTACGTTTTTTGCGCTGTATCCGGTGGTATCGGCCAACATTTCATCCAGTTTATCTTCGCCGTTCACATCGATACGCGTAATCCAGTGCAGGTGATTTAGGCCAACGAATTCCGCATAAATGCGGTCTGCTTCCACGCCGTATTTGGATGAAGTTTGCTTGATCAGACCGATCGGCGCATTGCAGAGGCCAATGCTCCGCACATTGGAATACTTCAGGATGGCTTCAGTAACCATGCCTGCAGGATTTGTAAAGTTCAGCAGCCAGGCATTTGGGGCAAACTCTTCAATATCGCGGCAAATATCGAGCAGGACGGGGATCGTCCGCAGCGCCTTCATCATACCCCCCGGGCCGGTAGTTTCTTGGCCGATGACGCCGTATTTTAATGGAATGGATTCATCACGGCCGCGGGCATCCAGCATGCCTACACGCATTTGGGTGCTGACGAAATCCGCGCCTTTAATTGCTTCACGGCGATCCAGCGTAAGATGGACTTGAATCGGCAGGCCGGATTTTTCAACCATCCGTTTGGCCAAATTGCCAACAATGTTCAACTTGCGCTCTCCCGGTTCGATATCCACCAGCCACAACTCGCGTATAGGAAGCTCGGCGTAGTGGAGGATGAACCCTTCAACGAGTTCCGGAGTATAGGAAGACCCGCCGCCGATTACCGCTATTTTCAATCCTTGTTCATTTGCCATTTCTGCACACACTCCTATCTTGAAAGTATTTGAACTTGCATCCTAGTACCGCAAGGAAGACTTCCGCTAAATGAGGTCCGTTTGCTGTGATAATAGGTCGATAGATGTTTTTCTTGAGATTATGTTTTGTAGGGTTATTTTGCCATTTGCTTTATATGTTCAAAATCACGGAAGTCCCGCATTTTGTCATACACCTCTTGGCTTATTTCAAGTTGGTCCGCTTCCATGGCCAACCATACGGCGCCGACAACGGGTTCCGTGGATAGCGTAACGACGGTTGCATGCGGAGCAGCGGAAATTACTGCCTCTTCAACCTTGCCGCGGATCCAGCCGCGATCTCCCTTTGTTAGCAGACTTCCCGCCAGAACGACGTCAAAGGTTTCCTTTTCCATACCAAGCTTTCGGATCACCGCAGATGCCGATTTTCCAAGCTCAATGCCTTGGCGATGCAGTATCTCCAAAGCTACGGCATCGTTTTCCGCAGCGGCTTCAAACAGGAGCTTCGTTGCATGAACAGGGACCTGTTTGCTGTGATCCTGGAAGTCGTTAAACATATCACTTACACTGTCATACTCCAGAAAGTTCAGCAGCAGTGGTGTCAGAAGTGTTGCTTGCTCGCGGCCATCCCAGGAACGGATGACGGAGCGGAATACCTCGATATTGAGTGCGCCGCCGCCACCAAAGTCGCCATACATGTAATCAAAGCCGCCAACTTGAACATGTTCCCCATTCAGATTTCGCCCTGCGGAGTTGGTTCCCGTACCGCAAATCAAAGCCACGCCGTAAGGGCGGTTGGTGCCAGCGCGCAAACCGATCATCGTATCGCAATTAATAGAATAGTTCCAGGTAAATCCAATCTCCTGAATCAAGGGATGCAGGATGCGGTAATCTACTTCGCGGTCTGCACCAGCGAGCCCGAAGTAGGAATGTGAGATTTCATGAATCCCTAATCCTGCTTCGTTCAGTGCGCTTTCTGCAGCCATTCGAATGCTTTGCGTTGCAGTGAAGTGGTCAATCTGGTGGTTGCCGTTGCCGCCCACGCCTTTGCCCAGCACATGGCCTTTGTCGTCGGTCAGCAGAGCATATGTTTTTGTTCCTCCCCCATCGATTCCTAAGTAGTAAGCCAATGGTTTTTCACCCCTATATATGGATATATTTCTCAATATAAATTAAACCAATATTTTTGCACGGATGAAGGCAGCTGAGTGTCTCAAGCGCCGGGAGCTACGCGAAATGGGAATCTCTAACGAAACGTCACATCGTTATTTGCTTTTTGAAATTTTAACGAAACTGGGTATCGCTATTAAGCCAAATAAGTGCCGTTAAGACGGTTTTTATCCCGAATAACGCTCTGTAGTTTCGTTTGATATAACTGGCTCCTGTTTTTGGGACAATTACGCTTTGTAGTTTCGTTAGAGGTACACATGGATTTTTTCAACAGCCTGGAAGACTAGCTTTCCTACGGGAGGCTTTTCAGGCGAACGGAGTACATGCTTCCGGGTACTCTCGTGCCTGTTCCTAATCTCTATAATTAGTTCAACTTATATAGTCGTGGTCTGTCTTCTGAGAATATATTATGAAAAAATCCCCTACCCAGACACATCTTCTGCTTTTGGCAGAGTAGATTCCCTTATGATAAGTTCTGGGTCGATCCGTACATTGCCTCCGCGTTTCATCGTACCGTCCATGCGTTTGAGCAGCATATCCGCAGCGGCAAGGCCAATCCGATCAGCAGGTTGCCGTACCGTCGTTAGATATGGGTGCAGCTTCGAGGATATATACTGATCGTCATAACCTACGATGGCAACCGAATCGGGTACGCGAATGCCTTCTTCCATAAGCGCGTTTACAACGCCCAGTGCAATATGGTCATCGCCTGCAAATACGGCGGAAGGGAGGTGTCCCTCTCGAAGCCATCTGCGACAGATATCATATCCAAAATCGATTTCAAAATCGCCCGTAACCAGTTCGAACGGTGCCAGGCCTTTTTCCTCCAAAGCCTGTACGAAACCGCTGCGACGCTCCCGTGTACTGCGGAACATGTTATGTCCGCTCAAATGCGCAATGGAGGTATGGCCAAGATCCAGCAAATGCTTTGTCGCGGCATAACCTCCTTTGTAGTTGTCGATGGTGATGGAATAAGCGTCGTTCTCCGGTTTCTGGTTGTCGATCAGGACATAAGGGATATTGCGGCGCTTCAGTTCCATAATGTAGTTATCCTCTTCCATTGGCGAAAGCAGGATGAGGCCGTCCACGCGATCCTCCTGGATGAGGTAATGGGCTTCATCGGACCCGATGCCGGTGGAAACGGAAACAGCAAGAAAATATCCATGGAGTGCAAGCACCTCATTCAGTTCCTTGACGACAGCGTCGAAGAAGGAGTCCTGCAGGGTGGTCACGATCAAACCGACGATCCCCGTCTTGCCACGGGCCAAACTTCGGGCAGCGGCATTAGGACGGTAATCGAGCTCCTTAATGGCGTCCAGCACCTTTTGTCTATTTTTTTCACGCACCGATTCGGCGCCATTTAGCACTCGGGAAACGGTCACGACCGAGAGTCCTGATTTTTTTGCTACATCAAATATACTAACCTTCATATCTTATTCTCCTTGCGGCAGTTTTTCCGTACACTTCACATCAGTTTACCAATAGTATACATGTACGAGGCCTGGCCGCGAAGCTTATTTAACAGATGGACCGCCCCTTGCAGGACGGCACATCATCTGCGATTAACGTTTGATAATTTCCATAACCTTTTTCTGGATTGTTGGCATGACCTCTTCGACGGTTTTATGCCCGGTTTCAATTGGCTGCATCTCGTTAATGAACATGTCATTGATCTGCGAATAATTGGTTATCAGGTGGTTATAGGATTCAAAGCCGTATTTCACGGATCCTTCATACACCTTTTTAACATCATTCGGATCGATGCCGTCAAAATACTTGTAGTAGGTTTCGGCTGCCTTCGAATTGACAGGAGGATTACCGCCGCTCAGTTCGATGGACTTCTCCTGCACTTCGTCGCTGACCAAATACTTGATCCATTCAAAAGCTTCTTTCGGATGTTTGGAGCCTTTTAGAATAAGCAGTGGGTCGACGAAAAGTACGCTGCGTACTTTGTCATTGCCGCCCGCCGGCACGGCAGCCACGCCGACTTTGAATGGGAAGTCATTTGAACCAGCCAGATTCCAGGAGCCGCCGATGCTCATTCCGATTTTTCCGGACACGAAGGCATCCCCGTTTTGTCCAGCGACGCTTTTGCTCCATTCGGTCGTTGGAGAAACCTTGTCTTTCAGAATCAGATTAAACAGCTTGTTATAGGCCGCAATCACATCGGGAGAATCGAAGTGGGCCGCGGACGGCACGCCGCCGTTGGTCCAGGTGTCCTGGGAGTAAGGCTGGGCGCCGAAATACAGCGGACGCATATCGCGCTCGGACCAAGTAAAGTCCACGCCGTACTGCGTTTTAGCGATATCATCGGATACATGCGTCAATTTTTTCGCGTCTTCCACCATTTTGTCGAACGTCCAACTCTTATCTTCGTAATCACTTGGTGGATAAGGCACATTGGCGGCGTCGAACATGTCCTTGTTGTAGAGCATCAGCGTGACATACATATTAACCGGAATGCCGTATACATGATCTTTTACCGTGTAGATTTTCATTAGATCTTCCGGGATATTGTAGTCGGATGCTTTAAATCCATCTTCTTTAATAATGTCGTTTAAGTCGAGCAGCATATCTTTGTTGTAATATTCCGCGAAACCGCCATAGCCGTAATGGCTTGTTACGTCAGGCGATTTGCCTCCGGCGATGAGCGTTTGCAGCTTGCTGTCGAACTGCTCGTAAGGCGATTTTTCCAATTTGACCTTAATGTTCGGGTGTTTGGCTTCAAAGTCCGGAATCAGCTTTTCAATAAAAGTGCGGTCTTCTGAATCGATCGTGTAGTGCGTAATCGTAACCTGCTCGCCGGAAGGGCCAGATTTGCCGGTATCACCTTCGCCAGCAGGAGCTACGTCGCCCGCTGATTTGCCGCCGCTGCAGCCGGACAAAGTTAGTGCCAAGAGCATGGTGGCAGCAAGCATCAGGGCAAAAGTCATTTTTATCCTTTTCCTGTTCATGAACGTCATCCCCCATATATTTAGATGTATTTGCCGCCGCTGCGGCGGGGTTTTACTTGATGCCTGTTAATACAATTCCTTCCACAAACCGTTTCTGGGCTATCGCAAACAGGGCGACGATCGGCAGCATGGCCAGCACGGAGGCAACCATGAGCAGATGCCACGGCGGAATGCGGAAGCGCGACGATGTGAAGGAAGACATGCCAACCGGAAGTGTAAATTTATCCGATGAGCTTAAGTAGAGCACAGGTGTCAAGAGGTCGTTCCAGCTGTAGATGAAGGCAAAAATGGCAACGGTTGCAAGTGCGGGGCCCGAAAGCGGCATCGCAATTTGGCGCCACATCCGGAATTCGCTGCAGCCATCCATGCGCCCGGCGTCAAACAGCTCATCCGGCAGCGTGGAAAAGAATTGGCGCAGCAAAAAGATGTTGTACGCCGAGCCGAAAAATGCTGGCACGACTAGCGGTAGGAACGTGTCTAGCCAATTCAGTTTGGAAAAGAGAATGAACTGCGGAATCATGATTGCCGGATAAGGAAGCATCATCGTGCTGAGCATCAGCATAAACCATATGTTGCTGCCTTTGCCCCGGTACCGGGCGAAACCGTATGCCGCCAAGGCTGACGAAATCAAGGTGCCAATTACGGTCAAAACCCCAATAATTAAGCTGTTAGCGTACATTTGGCCGAAGTTCAGCGTCTCGAAAATATCTTTATAGTTGCTCCACTGCCATGATTCCGGCAGGAATGACGGAGGGAACTTCAAAAGTTCCTTTTTCGATTTCAGTGAGGTCGAGATCATGAAGAACAAAGGCAGAAGCATTAGAAAGGTCATGACCACCAGGGTGATAAAGCTGGCAATGCTTACAGTATCAATTTTGCGTCGGCGCTTCGCCAAGGAAGGTGAAGACGTGGGTCCGGCTGCCGGAATGGTACTCATCTGCGTCCGCCTCCTTCATAGTGGACATAACGGTTTGAAAATTTCATGATGAGCGCCGTAAACAACATAACGACGATCAGCAGCACCCACGCCAAAGCGGAGGAGTAGCCTGCCCGGTATTCCTTGAAAGCGCTGGTATACAGGTTGTAAACATAAAACCAGGTTGAATAGTTCGGACCCCCTTGGGTCATGACATAGGCTTGGGTAAACACCTGGAAGGAATCGATGACGCCCATAATCAACTGGAATAACAGCACTGGCGAAATCATGGGGAGCGTCACATTCAGGAAAATCCGAAACCGTCCCGCACCGTCAAGCTTAGCGGCTTCAACTAGGCTGGAAGGCACGCCTTGAAGCCCCGCCAGGAACAAAATCATGCCTGAACCAGCCGCCCAGAAGGACATAATGATGAGTGCATACAGCGCATAGTCCGGGCTCATGAGCCAGGCCGGGCCTTTGATGCCGAACCAGGACAGCATGTAGTTGAACAGGCCGATTGACGGATTGAAAATCCAGTACCATAAGAGCGACATCGCTACACCGGATACCATGCTCGGAAAATACATAGCGGTGCGAAAAAAGCCGCGGAACGGTATCTTCTGATTGAGAAGGAGCGCAAATCCGAGCGCCAGCAGCAGCTGGATCGGCACACTGATAAACGTATACCGCAACGTTACTACGACGGATTTCCAGAACAGATCATTGTGAAACATCTCGTTGTAATTCGCGAGCCCGATATATTTGGGTGGGTGGATAATATCATAGTCCGTGAAGCTGTAATAAAGTGATGATAATATCGGGTACAAGGCAAACACGAGGAAACCAATCAGCCACGGAGAGATGAAGAGGTACATGTAAAATGTCTGCCGCCTGTTTTCGCGATGGGTCACGGAAACACCAACCTTTCTATTTGTTCTAAAAATTATAGCGTTTTAACTTTTAGAATGAAGATTCTCATAGAATGAAAGGTTCACAGGATGTTAAATGTTGTAAAGTTAAAGTGCCTTAATTTTCCAATCGGCCTGATGACATTATCATAGAGGATGATTTATCAATTATCAACTCTTTTTTTATGAAAATGTAAGCGTTCACTAAATACCCGTTTTTGGAGAGAGGCGGACTCCTGCATCAGGGGCTTAAATAGAGCGGTTTGCGATGCATTTCCAAGCCTATAAAATTCTTTAAAGGAATTTTCGCGAAATGACTGAAATTTGAAGCAAAGTGTGCTAACATACCTTTGTTTTAAGTTAATTTTCGTAAGGAAGAAAGGTGATTTCTGACTCATGACCGCATATGTTAATGACTCATCCGAACGGTCAGAATTCAAACGACTCAGCCTTGTAAGTCTAACCTGGCCGATCTTTCTTGAGCTGTTCCTGTTTATGCTTATGGGCAGCGTGGATACGTTTATGATCAGCTCGGTATCGGATGATGCTGTGTCCGGTGTAGGCGCAGCCAACCAGATTATATCGATAGCTATTCTTTTGCTTGAGGTGATCGGAAGCGGGGCCGCAATCGTTGTTGCCCAGTATCTCGGATCCAAGAAAAGGTTGGAGGCAGCAAAGGTAACCGGAAATGCGTTGACGCTGAACCTGGCTGTCGGTCTGATTTTGAGCGTCATTTTCCTCGGATTCGGAGGATATATGCTGCGTCTGCTGAACGTGCATGGGGATATTTTCGATTATGCGCAGTCGTATATGCGGATTGTCGGAGGTGGAATCTTCCTGCAGGCACTCATCAATGCACTGGCCGCCACCATACGAACCCACGGATTTACGAAGGAAACGATGGTCGTTTCCCTTCTAATGAATATACTGCATGTAGCCGGCAATTATCTGCTAATTTTCGGTCACCTGGGCTTTCCCGCAATGGGTGTAGAGGGCGCAGCCATTTCGACGGTGTTTAGTCGGCTCGCATGTCTGCTCGTGTTCTTCTGGCTCATGTATCGCGTGATGGAGGTCAGAGTGGAATGGCAATTTTACATCCGTCTATCCAAAGAATACATCCGTAAAATACTCAGTATCGGCATACCGTCGGCTCTTGAAAATGTCGTCTACCAGGTCTGTCAGCTGATCTTTACGCTTTATGTAACTTACCTGGGCGCAGAAGCTATGGCCACGCGGCAGTATGCGGGCAACATTTCGATGTATATTTATTTGTTCAGCATGGCGATCGGGATGGGGACAGCGATCATCGTCGGCCATTATGTCGGTTCGCGCCACAACCAGGAGGCCTATACGCGGGTGTTCCAGAGCGTTAAATGGGCTTTGGCTGCCACGGTCGTTATCGATTTGATCATTATTGCATTCCGTGTTCCATTGATGAGCCTGTTCACCGATAATACGGCGATTATCCGGATGGGTGCGCAGGTGCTCCTGCTCAGCATCTTGTTGGAAACGGGGCGGACGGTGAACATTGTCATCATCAACTCTCTTCGCGCTTCAGGTGATGCCCGTTTTCCGGTATATATGGGATTGCTCTCGATGGTATGTATGTCACTGCCGCTAGGCTATTTTCTCATCTTTCGCCTTCATCTCGGTTTGGCCGGGGTATGGCTCGCTATTGCCGCAGATGAATGGACACGCGCTGTGATTATGTATTTTCGCTGGAAGAGCCGGGCCTGGGAGCGGTATGCCCTGGTTGAGCCTATGGAGCCGGAAGCGGAGTCAGTTCCTGCGACTGCACCGACCGTGGGCTAGCGGGAAATTGAATGCTCTTGTACTCGGGAGTCAATTTGAAAGTTGCACAAGTCAAGTGCTCATTATATAATGTAAGTAATTAAGTTACAGTTAGTTGGCGGGAGTTCCTGCCTTTCTTTTTGATTTATACTGTGTATGAAAAAGTATCAGTTAGCGCAATCCAATATTATTCTGAGGAGGAGTAGTAATGAAAATTGAAGTATGGTCCGATTTTGCATGTCCGTTCTGTTATATCGGTAAACGGCGGTTTGAAGCGGCTCTGGACAATTTTGAGCATAAAAATGAGGTGGAAGTGGTTTTCCGAAGCTTTGAGCTCGATCCGAATGCGCCGCGTGAAACGGAGGAGAGCATGCACAGCATTTTGGCTTCCAAATACGGCATGAGCATCGAAAAGGCGAAGGCGATGAACGATAATATGACCGATCAGGCCAAGGCGGAGGGGCTGGACTACCATTTTGATACTTTGAAACCCACGAATACGTTTGATGCGCACCGCTTAACGCATTGGGCAGGCGAATTCGGCAAACGTTACGAAATGACAGAACGTCTGTTCAAAGCCTATTTTACGGATTCGGAGCTTCTTGGCGACCAAGCGGTTCTAGCGCGACTGGCTGGCGAGATCGGATTAGACGCGAAGGATGCTGCCGCAATGCTTGAAAGCGACGCTTATAAAGCGGATGTCCGTGAGGATGAAGGGCAATCTTCCAAGCTAGGCATCTCAGGGGTGCCATTTTTCGTGGTAAACCAGAAATACGGCATTTCTGGCGCTCAGCCGAAGGATGTGTTCGTGAATGCGCTGGACAATATTTGGAGGGAAGACCACCCATTGACTATGGTTGATGGTGGGGATGACCTCGCGTGCAAGGACGGTTCTTGCGCAATGCCAACCGATAAGGCGTAATCCTGCCCGCAAAAACGTAATACAGGCTGTCTGGCAAGTGATATCATATTACTTGCCGGACAGCTTTTTCGTTTTATCGCGCCAAACTCGAAAAGGAACTTTACCAATGGGCAAATATACCTAAAAAGGGATTGCAACCATTTTGGCAAAATCGCCCTATTTTCCGAGAAAAAAACCAAAAAACATTCAAAAGACCTAACATTCAGCGCACATTTGACCGATATTTGAAGTAAGATCTCTACATTAAAATGGTAATTGGAGGGAATTTACATTGCAGAAGAAGCTTCAAAAGATGCTTGTCATGTCGCTTGTAATGGTACTGTGCATGGCATACTCCGGAGTCACTTGGGCGGCTACAACAGCCACTCTGTCCAAGCTGGTCCTCTCGAAATCGCAGGTTTCGTTGGAGGTTGGTGACACGGCATCTGTGACGGCGACGGCCATTTATAAGGATAATACAAGTGAGAATGTAACGATAAAAACAACTTGGAAAAGTGCAAACGAAACGGTAGCCACTGTCTATAACGGTACGATTACCGCAGTGGCAGAAGGAAACTCAACCATCTCGGTTACTTATGGCACTGAAACCGAGTCGGTACAGGTCAATGTGACGAAGAAAGTCAAAGCGCTTACGAAGGACGTGCAAAAGCTTGATCTGAAAATGGGCGACAGTCCGACCATCCAATTGACTGCGACCTACTCGGATAACACTGTAGATGCGGACGTTTCGAACAAAGCCGCATGGACTGTCGATGACAGCAGCGTAGTTTCAGTCGTGAACGGTAAAGTAACGCCGATCGGTTCAGGTACGGCTACTATTACGGCAACCTATGGCAAACAAACGGTAACCATACCGGTCAACGTAGAGCTGGTTAAACGTTTGGATCCAAGCCAAACAGAAGTATCGATGCTGGTCAGTGAGAAAAAGACCGTTAAAATTGCCCTGAAAGCAACCTATCCAGACGGACAGGTAAAAGACGATGTGGCGGCACAAGCTGAATGGTCCACAAGCAATGGTGCTGTAGCAGATGTTGTGAAAGGCGAAATTACTGCATACGGTCCGGGATCGGCAACGATTACGGCCAAATACGGCACGAAGACAGCAACGATCAAGGTTGATGTCGATAAGGCCATTCGTTTGCAGGCAAGTGAGCAAAATATTTTCCTGCATGTAGGCGAAACGCTGAAAAATCCGATTAAGCTGGAAGCGGTTTATCCGGATAAAGGCTCGCTGGACATTACGAAAGATGCTGTTTGGATATCCAACAACGAGAAAGTAGCCTTCGTTAAGCAAGGTGCGGTTACGGCAAATGCAGCGGGTAAGGCTGTTATTACAGCCCAATACGGTGACAAGAGCGTAACGATCAATGTGGACGTTGATGTTCCACGCAATCTCGATATGATGGAGAAAGTGGCTTTGAGCCTGAACGGCACGAAAACGCAGCAGCTCGAATTGACTGCAACCTATGCAAACGGTGAAACTGAGAAAGTGCAAAACAAGGCGGAGTGGAAATCCAACAAGGAAGATGTTGTATACGTGTCGAATGGCATGGTGATTGCCTACAAAAAAGGTGAAGCAGACATTAGTGCAACATACGGCGGTGTAACCGTGACAACCCATGTGGCGGTGGACATACCTCTGAAAATTGAACTTTCCTCGAAAAAGGTTTCATTGAAGTTGGATGGAATGTATGAAGCAAAAGTCGTACTTGACTACGGTGCAGGTAAGCCTGTGGAGGAAGTAACCGATAAAGCTGAATGGAGCTCCAGCAAGGATGCCGTAGCGAAGGTAGATGGAAAAGGCGTTATTACCGGCGTCAGCTCAGGTACAGCTACGATTACGGCCAAATATGACGGTAAAACATATACAATGACCGTTGAGGTTGGTCTCGTAACCGATTTGACGTCTCCGCAAAGCCTGATTATCATGTCCAAGGGCGAGAAAAAGAAAATTGATCTGCAGGCTGTGAATGATCTCAACTCTCCAGATAGCTTGAACAAGAGAGCAACCTGGAAGTCGAGCAGTGCTTCGATCGTAAGCGTGGACGGCGAGGGTGTCGTTACGGGTATGAACAGCGGTAAAGCAACGATTACGGCGGAATATGGCGGCAAGAGAGTCTCCGTGCAGATCGAAGTCGATGTCATCTCGAAAATTGAAGCGGACGTAAACTTCGTATCCTTAAAGACGACCGCAAGCGCAAAAGATAAAACGGCTACTGTTGCTATTACGGCAACTTTCAGTGATGGTTCCACCAAAGACATCAGCGCGAAAGCAGATTGGAGCACCTCCAATTACAAGGTGGCTTCCGTGGCAGGCGGAAAAATTACGGCTATTGGCAGCGGTAAAACAACGGTAACAGCCAAATACGGCAGTAAATCCATCCGTATTCCGGTAGACGTGAACATTTTGAAATATCTCCAAACCAATGAAGTCTATTTAAATATGAGCGTTGGTCAAACCGCTAATCTGGTTGCGACCGCGACTTACCATGACGGAAGCGAATCGGACGTATCGAAGCCGGCCCTGTGGAAATCTTCGCGCATTCTGACGGCAACCGTAAAAGACGGTGTGGTTAAAGCGACAGGCAAAGGCAAAACTACGCTCACCGTTACATTCGGGGGTATGTCCACCCGTGTGATCGTGGAAGTAAAATAAAGAAATTTAATTATTTGTAATATTTTAAAGGAGTTAAGAATCTATCTTAACTCCTTAATAAATTTTATAAATACATACTAAAATAAAACTTACTAGGAGATGACTTTGCGGAGGGGGAAGTTTTATCGACAACTTAAAATGAAGCAAGAATAGCAAAAGTTCATATCTGTTAGATTGATTGTAATAATATATAAAACGAACTAATACTTGGAGGAACGAAGATGCTTAATAATTTTGGCCGTTCATTAACTAGAGGTATCGGTAGAAAACTATTTCTTGCCTTCATGGCGATGGTTTTATTGCCAAGTGTGCTTATCGGATTTTTTTCTTACATGACATCTAGAAATTCTCTTTCAGGCGAGTTGCAAGATGCCGCTATAACCCAAGTGGATAATTTGAACTTTCTGGTTGATCGCGTTGTACAACCAATTATGAGAGACACGGATATTCTTACAAGATCGATCAGACCCGATATGTATGATGGGTTGATTCTAGATAATGAGTTATTTATTGCATCAAAGCCAGAAATACAAGCACTATTTAAGCAGTTCAAATCTGTACATACGGATGACACTGAGGTCATAGGTTTAGAGACGCAAGACGGTTTGTTTGTCATGGAGCCTCAAAGCAAGCTCTCTAAAGACTATGACGGACGAACTCGTGAGTGGTATAAGAAAGCAATGGAGAATAAAGGGAAAGTAATTTTGTCCGCTCCTTATGTTTCTTTAGCATCGCAGAATGTAGTGGTATCCGTCGCTAAAGCAACGGATGATGGAAAAGCAGTGATGTGCGTGAACTTGTCATTGACAAAATATTTGACAAGTGTAGCAAATGAGATGAATATAGGTAAAGAAGGTTATACATATATTTTAGATGATCACAATAAGATTCTGACACACCCAAGCATCAAAGCCGGAGAAGAATTGACCGGAGAAGATTACCAAAGGCTATATTCAGAGAAAAATGGAACGATCACTACGAAGGTAGATGGTAAGAAGGCAACTCTTTATTTCACTACAAATGAGCTTACAGGTTGGAAATCCGTAGGCGTATTGTATGATACAGAACTTTCTTCACTGACTCGTAGTACGATTGTAATCACTTTAACTATGATCACGATTACAATTATTTTTGCTCTAATTATATCTCTTAGACTGCAAATAACTACCGTTATGCCTTTGCGGAAAATTACCTCTAGACTTCAAAGTCTGGCTTCTGGGGATCTCACTGTTCCTAGAATGACGATCTCTTCTAAAGATGAAGTTGGAGATCTTTCTAGTGCATACACGGAACTCCTTGATCGATTAAGAGCACTTGTTGAACAGATTTATGGAAGTGTCCATACACTTAATAATGTCACTGAGATTCTGAGTACGGAGACCGGTACTGTAGAGAATTCATCTGAAGTTATTTCAGGTTCCAGTCGTAGTGTAGCAGACTCTTCTAAAGCTCAAAAGGATAGCGCGGCCCAAGTCTCTCTAGCACTTCAAGAGAGTGCTACTGGAATTTCAGAGGTTGCTATGAGCACATCTGAAATTGGCAGTATTTCAGACGAAACGAATCGTAAAGCTACGCTCGGTGCAGAGACTGTTGAAAGCACAGTGAATCAAATGAGTGGAATTTCGAGCGCCCTGTCCAATCTTACGAAAGTTATTGAAACTCTTGTAGACCGGACCTCCAATATTGGCAGTCTTGCGTCCGCTATTTCAAATATTGCTAATCAGACAACTCTTCTGTCTTTGAATGCAAATATCGAGGCTGCACGTGCCGGTGAGCATGGTAAAGGTTTTGCAGTCGTAGCGAATGAGGTTAAGAATTTATCTGCACAAACGCAAGTAGCAGCAAAAGAGATTTCTGCAATGATTTCCAATATTACCAAAGATGTCGAAGAATCCTCGAGTTCTGTATCTACTGTGAAAACTGAGGTAGGTGGAGGCATGGAGCTTATTCGTGAAGTACAAAGCTTGTTTACTCACATTAAGGGTAATATGTCTCGATTGAATGATGAGATCCAGCAGCTAAGTAGTGTGTCTGAGGAACTTGCTGCAGGTTCTGAAGAGATCAGCGCATCTGTAGAAGCCTTAGCCGACATCTCTAATGTTTCGTCTCAAGAGGCAAATTCGATGATGGTGGCTACAGATGATCAGAAGGAGTCTTTGTCTAAGCTTGGGGAAACCGTTACTTCTGTAGTTAAAACAGCGAACACACTTCAAGATAATATTAAGTACTTTAAACTTGGTAGTAAGGAGTAATCCTTAACTATATAAAAAAACATCTGGAGGTATCGCACAATGAAAAAGAAAAGTGTTTTGATCACATCAGCTTTGGTAGCAGCATTGTCTGTATCAAGCCTGACTGCTTTTGCTGATAACGGGAAGTCTGATCAACAGATTCCAAAAACAGCCGTTGCAGAGACGACGAAAGCTAACATCAAGAATAATGTTCAGGATAACACCCTGTTCCAGTATTCGACCATCAACGCGCTTATGAAAGGTCAGTTCGATGGAGAGATGACTCTCGGAGAGTTGAATAAGCATGGTGATACTGGCTTGGGAACATTTAATGGTGTAAATGGTGAGTTGACTCAGCTTGATGGAAAGTTCTATCGTTATACATACGATGGTAAGATGCTTGAAGTGGATAAGAAAGAACTGACTCCTTTCGCTGTTACCACAAAATTCAATGCAACAAAGGTAGCAAAAATTAAACCTGTAAAAGACGTAAATGAGCTTAACAAGCAACTGACAGATCTTATTACTCATAAAAATAACTTCTACGCTTTCAAGATTCATGGAACATTCAAAACTATGAAAACTCGTTCTGAGCAAAAGTCAGTGAAGCCATTCCCAACTTTGCCTGAAGTTTTGGCAAACCAATCCGTTTTTGAAACTCAAAATGTAAAGGGTACCTTGATCGCATTCTATACTCCTAACTATGCGGCTACCATCAATGTGCCTGGATTCCACTATCATGTTATTTCTGATGATAAAACTAAAGGTGGACATGTTCTGAACATTTCGTTTGATGCTGCTAATGTTGAGATTGATGAAATGGGGAATCTGGAAGTTAAGCTTCCACAAACAGGAGATTTCCATGATTCCGATCTGACAACTGTAGACCCTGATGATGTTCATAAGGTTGAAACGGATCAGCAATAAGATTTAGTTAGAATCAATTTAACGAGAGACATTATGAAATTGATTCTTGCCGTTAAGAAAACGGGCAGCCCAGGAACTGACTCCTGGGGCTGCCCGTATTTATTGTTGGATAAGCTTGCCGAGATTCCGGCTGCTGCTTGGCGCCTCTTACTCCATCGTCTCCACATCAACAACGGGCACACTGACCAATTCACCTATTGGATTACCGCCTGGATAGACATCTTCAAATTGGCTGAACTGGCCAATAACGGTGACATCCATGCCTTCATTGAAAAGGAAATTGCCACGCAGCTTCACGTAAGAGTTGCCCATCTGTGCAAGCGCATCGCCTTCCCCACCATAAACGACATAGCAGGTGAAGCGTACTTTCTCGTTGGAGTATCCCAGCAGATCGTTTACAGCGATATCCTTATAGTCCTTTTGAAAGCCCACGAACTGGTAGCTGTTTCCTTGGCGCATATAAATGGCATTCTGGGATGAAGTGCTTTTCTCTTCACCGACGCCTTCCGGATTCGTAACCAATAGTGATTGATCCGATTGCACTGTATAACCGTCAGCATCAAAATAGAAGAGTGGGGACATGCTGTCGCCATGCACCTCATAAGCCGCATAAAGCGTATTTCTGGAGGCGGAATCGCCTTCTACGAGAATGACAGGCACTGTTTTTGTGCTGAGCGATTTCTCGATGGAAATCTCGCGTATGCTGATGTTCGCAGGGAAGTCATGGGAAATGGCCATTTGTGTTGACTCATCATCATTCATTCTTGCAAAATAGATGATGTTCCCGTCATCCGAGCCAATGGCATAAGCGCTGCCGCCAAACCGGTTGCCCCCACCGCTCACATGGTTGAAATTTTTCGTCAGGTCCGCTTGCTGCAGAAGCCGGAGCGGATCATGAGCTGTCCATACGAGTTTGGCTTTCCTTACTTCTTCGGATGTATCCTTGTAGGAGGAGAGCGCCTCATAGATGGCGATGGCTCCTTCATAATCGTTGTTTTTTATTTTCCGCTGCGCGGATTTAAGCCAATTCTGGATTTGCCGGTCAATTTCTTTCAGAAGATTTGATTTGATCCCTGCGCTACTGACATATGCTTCATAGGTTTTGGCATGGTGGGCATAGTATGCAAGCTGTTCGCCGTCGACATCCTTCTTCAGGATGATGCGGGCCAGTTCTTCTGTTTTACTTTTGACCCATGGTGTTTTCAATTTTCGCCTTTGGTACTCTTCCATCAACGATTGGGACAAATCCAGAAGTTCGGAGAACTTTCCTTCTCCACCCAGCTTGGACATCAGCTTTTCATCAAAATCTTTGAACTTGGCGGTCAGTTGCTTGTTTTTTCCATCGGAGCTGCCGTAAAACTCATCTGGGACATCCAGCAAATTCCACTTGGCGATGGCGGCTTCATTCGATACTCCTTTGCTTAATTGGTCTTCCAGCTGGCTGTAAAACAAAACTTTAAACGTCTGGAAATAACGCGTAATATGATCCGAAATGCCATAGCTTGCCGAGATCTGCGGATAGTAAGCCGCGAACCGGTCACCCGTACTCATATATTTGTTTTGCGTACTTTGCAGTTCGCTATACACCTGAAGAAATCCGGTGAAATCCTGCCTGGAACCTGTACGTTCCACGCGCTGATCGAGCTGAGAGAGCGCTAGCTTCATCGCCGTAATCGGCTCCAATTCCTGCAGACGCTCTGCGATGAGATTCTCTTTATAGTGAATGGATTTGTTGCCGGCTGCCTTGTGATACCATTCCTCCGCGTGAAGAAGATCGTTTTGTTTATAATAACGTCCAGCTTCATCGACCCAGGCTATTTTGCGGTTGATATCGATTCCCTTCAGACCGATCAGGACCAGCATGGCGATGCAGAATAAGATAAGCAAATTACGTAAATTGAGCGAATGTTTTATCGTCATATATTCACGGCCTCTTTAGTAGAATTTGTGAAGATATCAGAATGGGTAACCTTCCGGGAAACAACATCCTGATATCGCTAGAAAAGCTTCTGCTAATTTTCTTCTTAGAGAGTACGTTGGTAGAAGTTTTTCTTTCTAATAGCAATTCATCCCATTATCCCACTAAATTTCCGCTAAAGAAATACCGATAATAAAAGGATATAGCATTTTTTTAGAGAACATTACTATAATAGAGGAAGATTAAATAGATTAATATTTCTACATGTTAAATTGATTGTTGAGGAGATATGTATCATGTCTGACAAAAATAATCCGGCCTATAAATCAAGAGGATGGCTTAAAAACTTGCTATATGCCCGTACAGAACCTACAGTTATCGCACCATTCGATGTTCAAGAGGACACGGAACTGGATGGAGTGGAACCTATTCATGGCACTCAAGAACCTGATTTTTCGCTATTGGAACAAGATAAAGTTGCCCTGGACCTCGTCGTTGCTGTCGAGAATTTGCTGAATGACCGTCAGCTGGCTTCTTTTAAATTCAAAGATAGCGAGCAGCAGCTCCTAAGTGCAAATGAGTCCATCAACCGCCTCAAGAATGAGCTTAGCAAAAAGGAACATTTCATTCTTGAAAAAGAAAAGGAATTCAGAAATTTGGAAGACAAGCTGACCAATAAACAAATGAGCTATGATCAGCTTCTAGAAGACTATAAAGATTATCAGAACTCCTCGAATTCCGGAATTGAAAATTTAAAATATCAGCTAGAGAAGGAACGGAATAAGTACGTCAAAATTAATGATGAGTTCTCCCATTACCAATTAGATAGCATGAAAAAGGTAAAAGAACTCGAAGAGAAAATCCGAGATTTGGACAGTGAGAATCAGAAGGTTGAAAGCCAGTTCCAAAAAGTGTTGGAAGAGAAAAACCATCTACTACAAACGATTTCGGATTTCACCTCACGTATGAATTTCTCGTTAACGCCTCCTTCGGAATAAAAGGTGCTTCTACAAACGAAAAGAGGAGGGGGAACCGGTGGAGCAATCCTATTTGACAAAGTGGCTTGAAATCTTGTCCGTTGAAGAAAACGGATCTGACAGTTATTTTATGAACGTAGAATTTGTTTATGGAGAGCGAGTCGCATTAAAGTGGAAAGTTGATTCTTTTACAGCTGATAATATCCGTCATGTAATAGCGGAAGTGGAGAGTATGGATACAAAATATAGACTTACTTTCCAGAGCGAACGAAATGTCATTGATCAACAGTGCTATGGTCAAATCACCCAATATAACCGGAATGCCAGCAGAAGAATGAAATTCGCCTGTTCTGAACAATTTGCTGAGCAGCTGGCAGCCCTCAAAAAAATAAACCACATCAGTGGAATAAAGGGTTTAACTTTTTTCTTAAACGAAACGTATGATGGGGAAAACGATGGCGAACTAAAGAAGCAGGTTATAACCGAAACTAGGGCCAAAATCGGTAACAAGTTATTCATAAATCTGGTCGCGTCTTTCCTCATCATCACATTATTGGCATATCTTTCATTTACGGGATTCTCACTCATTATTAATGGGAAGGTACTGGCCAATAAGGACACGGTATCCGCCGCCCCGAATGAATCTAAAGAGGCGCAAGTGGTCGTGACGGAAAAATTAGCAGCGGGCAAAAGGGTTCAACCGGCAGCTAAGGCATTATCCGTAACGCCACCGTCCGCTCCTCCTCAGGAAATTCCGTTACCTGTGGCTGTCAGCCTGGATCATTTGGTCAACTATAATATCCCGAAGGATTTTGTAGCAATCACCTTTGACGATGGCCCATCTAAGTACACCAAAGATATTGTCGATATATTAACGGATTATCATGTCGGGGGAACATTCTTTTTCGTGGGAACACAAGTGAAGAAGTTTCCTGAGTTTGTAACATATGTTGATGAGCATGGGTTTGCAATTGGCAACCATTCCGTGTCTCATGCAAATCTTCAGAAGTTGTCTGTGGAAAAGCAGCGAGCGGAGATACTGGGCAATAAGAGGCTTCTTGAGAATATAACTTCAAAGCCGGTGCTTCTGTTTAGACCGCCTTACGGTTCTATGAATGCCCAAACCAAAAAATATGCTGAAGGCGCTAACATGAAAATTGTGATGTGGGACTGTGACCCGAAAGATTGGAAATACAAGGGGAACCCACAAAAAGTTCTGAATTACATCAAAAATTTCAAAACAAGGGGATCAGTTATCCTCTTACATGAATCCAAGCAAACTGTGGAGATGCTTCCTGATATTATAGAGTTCCTACAACAACAAAATGTTCAGATTATTAATCTGAAGTAGTCTTGCAAATCCGAATTTCATCTAATTACATAAACAGCCCGCTCTGTTCAAGAGCGGGCTGTTTCCGATTTTATAAGTTGAGGTCCCCGCTCGTAATGCCGATACTAAACAAAATAAGCAAATTAAGCAGGGGCAGTGAAGGTTTAATCGTCATATATTTAGGGTCTTTTTAATAAAATTTGGACACATGGTTATTCCCAATTTTGAAATTCAGGGTCCCAACGGTATTTTTCATTATAGATCGCCGAGGCTTCATCGCGCAATCCGTTCCAGGTCTGATTCGGGTTGCGACGTACCAGCTGGTACAGCCGGAGATAACGATCCTTGGGAAGCTGACGGGCATAACGGAGAATGAAATCAGGGTATGCGTCCACATAGGTTTTCATACGGACGGCCGCACCCGCCACAACCGTCATGATACCAGCGCCGCCTTTCATACGCAGAATCTCCTGTTCATGCATCAGCACGTACCGGATGGCTTTGTGTTTGATAAGCTCGCGTTTGAGTTTGGCCAGCTCTCCGATATATTCCGCCAGGGCTGGCTCGAAGTGCTCCAGCATCAGCGGCTCAAGCACGAGATCCATGTCCTTGCGGAGCATAAACGTTTGAAGCAGCATGATTTGCTGCAGACGGACCCGGTCATTATGCACGATCGTGGCCACTTCCCGCAAAATTTCATACCCGAGCTGCTCATCGTCTCGAGTGGCGGCGGAGGCTGTCGTAAGATTCAGGTAAATTCCTTCAACAATGCGGCGTTCGCTGCTGCGCAGCAGCTTGCCCAGCTGACGCCTGGTCTCTGGCTCAAGCATTTTTCGCTGGAAGCGCCAAAGTAGTACTGTGAGCGCAATCCCACCGAGAAAGCAGAGAACGATCTGCAGAAAGGTCTGGCTGAACAGGACGGCCGCCAGCGTGATGAGAAGGGCAATGAGGCGCTCATTTTGCATGGAATGCTTAGCATTGATAAGGGCCTGATCCATGACTTGAATCAGCGTCTGCTTGCCGCAGTTTGCGCATTTGTCTTCCCATAGCACGGTAAATGAGCCGCAATGTTTGCAAACTCTTAACTTTTCATAGGCATATCTTGTCTTATAATAGGGGCGCAGGTTTACTGGTTTTTTCTTATTCATGATGTATGTTCACCCCGCGGGTTGGAAATAGTCAGGAGCGTTTCATCGAGATCCTCGGGTGTAGGCGCCTTCTTCTGTCTATTAAAATAAACGGCGATTTTACTAACTATAAAAAGAAGCAAAATGCCGAGGCATCCGTATGCAATCATAATCCGGGCTCCTTTCTTGGGGATAAATGATGGATGAACAACAGGGTGTAGGTCTTATATCCTAAAAACCCGCTTCAAAAGCGCGATCATTGAACTTTGTCGGCTTTAATTATATCATAATATCAAAGTATTGGGAGTTTTTAGTCGGCTTATCGATGTCAGCACCAGCCCTATGAAAAATGTAGTTAATTCATGCTTAGCGTAATTCTATCATTTAGGTGCAATCAAAAAAATATCTGAGTCACTTTTTTTAATCGCGCCTTATTAGAGCATAGAAATGTGACCCATCTTCTGGATGATTTCGTCGAATTATGGTTTTCTTAAGGAATTCTTAAGACTTTTTTCCTACAGTATAATAACGAAGCTCTAAGGCGTAATCAAAAGAATAATAGGGTGCGCCTTAATCAGTTTAATTCACTAGAGAAGGAGTATCGAAGCCTATGTTTCATAAAAATAAAACAGCACTTTGTCTCTTGCTGGTAGTCCTGCTGCTTCTGCCGAGCGGTTATCAGAGAGCGTCAGCCGCGGCGGCGCAGCAGGCTTCCCATATCGATGCAGTACTGGTCATGGATGCGAGCAACTCCATGAAATACAGCGACCCGAACCATATTAGCGGCGAAGCGATGAAAATGTTTATAGATATGCTTTCGACTCAAGGCGATAAGGTCGGTATCGTCTCTTACACCGATAAGATCCAGCGGGAGAAGGCACTGCTGGAAATTCAGTCCGATGCGGACAAAGCCGATCTCAAACAATTTATTGATCAGATCGACCGTGGGGCGTACACAGATATTTCCATCGGCGTAAAGGAAGCGGTCAAGATACTTAAGCAAGGCGCGGAGAAAGGGCATGAGCCGATGATTGTTGTTCTTGCGGACGGCAACAACCAGCTAGATCCGAAATCCGGCAGAACCGAAGCTTTGGCCGATCAGGAGCTGAGCCAGGCAGTTAAGGAAGCAAATAGCGAAAGCATCCCGATTTATACGATTGGCCTGAAAGCAGACGGCAAGCTGAACAAAAAGGCTTTGGCCGATTTGTCGGACCAGACCGGAGCCAAGTCTTTTTCGACAAGTTCCGCTGATGATTTGCCACATATTTTGAGTGAAATTTTTACGAGCCACCAGAAGTTAAAAATTGTGCCAGTGACCACGATTACAGCGAATGGTAGTTATCAGGAAGTCACTGTTAACGTGCCGAATGCGAACGTGCTGGAAGCAAATATTTCACTGATGTCAAGCAAACCGGTAGATGTGAAGTTAATCGATCCGTCAGGGAAAAATCAACCGATTCCATCGGCGAACGTTCTGCGCTCCAAATCAAAAACCTATTCCCTGATTAAGCTGTTGAAGCCGGAACAGGGCGATTGGAAGCTGCAGGTAAAGGGTGTTCCGAAGGATAAAATCGACATCAATCTGATCTTTAACTATGATCTTGAGCTGGACATGGCTCCACTTGCTTCGACATCCGTCAAGAGGGGCGACGCGATCAACATCAATGCCTATCTCGTCAGCAATGGCCAGAAGCTGAAAGATAACGGGCTATATCAACATATGACCGCGAAGCTGATCGTCAAGGATCTCGATTCCGGAGATATGAAGGAAGTGGAGCTTGCGAATAAGGGAGACCATTTTGAAGGCTCCTATACCATCGAGGAGAAACATCAATACGAACTGAAAGCACGTGCTGAGGATAAATCCTTCTACCGCGAAACGAAGCCAGTAACCATCAGCGCGAAAGCGGGGGGCGCAGGAAGCACGCAAACACCCGCAGCAGGCCAAGGGGAAAAGAAACCTTTTCCGATATGGCCCGTAGTGATTGGTATCATCATTCTGGCAGCACTGGCCGCAGCAGGTTACTTCATCTTGAGTGCGGTCCGAAAAGCGAATAAAGGCTTTGTGGGCCAAATGGTTGTGGAGATCCGCGACGAGAACACAGGGGAAAAAACATACCCGCAGTATAAGAAGCTGACCGCCTTCAAGGGCAAGTTCGACCTGCATCAGCTCCTTCAGCTGGCGCCGGAACTTAAGGAAACGGATAAGCTGATTTTTACGCCGGGGAAAAACGATCATTTGATGTTGAAGAACGGCTCAGCTTGCCTTGTTGAGAAATCGGGCCGGGCGGTGGATGCATCCCGTGGAGCGGAACTTAAAAGCGGCGACCGCCTTAGCGTGTCGTTGCCTCAAGTGGATAAGACAATATTGATCGAATATTTGGTTTAAGTGCGTTCTTGGAAAAAGGCGAAAAAAGCGGAGGGGACGGAATCGATCTGAAGAAGCGGCAGCGTTCGACTAAAAGCTTTCCGCAGGAAAGCTAGCATCGGAAGCATAAGCTGTCTCCGAATTTCCACCTTTAAAAAAACAAAATCAAGAAATTTGGAGACAACAGCGATCGGAGGAACGATCCGTAACTGTAGCGACCACCTCGCATAATATCAAGAAACAATTTCAATGTTGAGCAAAAAACCTAGGGATATTCTCAGGAGGGAAAACTATGAAACCGGTAGTAAGAGAACATATACAGCAGCTCGATGTATCGCTGGGCGGAGGGATCGTCAGCGAGAAAATCCGGGTCGATACGATCGACAATCCGATTCTCATTATAGGCCTTGGTGGTACAGGGATCGACGCGTTGCTGCGTCTGAAATACCAGATCAACCGTCGATTTAAACTGCCAGAGGACCCGCTTTCCAAGAAGAAAATGGAGAAACCGGATAATGTGGAGTTCCTTGCTTTTGAAACGAACGAACAGGACCGCAACAAACGTTATAAAGGTGTGGGACTCGATTCCATCAACGAATTCGTGCTTTTGTCCAACGCTGAAATCGGCGGGCTGCTGCAAAACCGCAGCATTTTGGAGCCTTATATTACAGATTGGTTATCTCCGGAGCTCAGCATTACGGACGGCATGAATGGCGCAGCCGGCGTGCGTCAGGCGGGACGTTTGCTGCTGTTCACGAAGATTAACCAGGTCGTGCAAGCCATCGACAAAAAGATCAAAACTTTGTCCGTCGGCACCAACAAAAAGCTGATGGTATTCCTGCTTACCGGTCTCTCCGGCGGTACCGGAAGCGGATGCTTCCTGGATATCGCCTATATTGTCCGAGGCATTATCGAACGTGACCACGGCTCTGCTGGAATTGACCGCGTCAATACGCTCGGTTACCTGTTTACGCCGGATGTAAATCTGTCCAACAAGAGTCTGAGTGAGCATACGCGTGAATACATTAAGAAAAATGGCTATGCGGCCCTCAAAGAGCTTGATTACTGGATGAACGTCGATGCGCGGAGTGAGCGCTTCAAACAGCAGTACGGCAACATCCTGTCGGTGAACTCGCCGCTGCCTCCGTTTAACCTGTGTCATCTCATTTCAGCGACGAATACCGAAGGCAAGCTGCTGGAAAATGCGTACGACTACTGCATGAACGTAACCGCAGAGAATATTACGAACTTCATGGCCAGCGAAGAAAAGCAGTCGGGTGAAGAGTTCGCCATCCATGACTATATCAGCAACATCCGGACAAATATCGCGCAGATGAACAAAGCGTACCCAGCCAACTATGATTACAACATTATCGGCGCGTCTTCCGCGGTGTTGCCGATCGAGGAGATGACGACCTATCTGGCGTTCCGCCTGTTCGGCAAAATGGAAACGATGTTCGAGAAAGCGCCAAGCCAGGAGGATGTTGAGAAATTCGCTCGCAAGCTGGGCATAGATCTCGACACCATGATGAAAACCTTTGAATCCCGCGTACCAGAGCCGCTGCCAGGCTATCAGAACAGCGAACGGCTGAGCTACACGAACGTGGTGAAAAATCAGGTCATCAATATGGACACGGAGCTGGAACAAAACTTCCTGGCTCGTGCCCGCGAGGAATACATCAAAGCGAAGAAACAGCTGCCTGGCGAAATCGTCGAGCAATTCAGCGACCAGATCCGCCGCATCTTTCTGCATCCGGAGCAAGGGCCGTTTTATGTATCGCGCCTCTTGTATACAGAAAAGGGCTTCTGCCTTCTGAAAATGCTGTTGTCCTACATCGAGGCGCTACGCGAAAATCTGACCCGCATTCCGCGTGACATTGAAGCGGCAAGAGAGCAGGCCAATGACCGTCTCGGCGACGCGAAGAGCGCATTCGTCTCGAAGGATAAGAAGAAAAACGTCTACATTGAAGCCAAAATCAACGAGTACTGGTTGATGGCGGACGTGGAGCGCACCGAGCAAATGATCGAGTTTTACGAGGATTTGTATGATCTTTTGAACCAGGAAAATAATCGCATTTATAACGTATATACCGAAATTTTGAACGCATTGAACGCGATCTTTGCCAAAAACGGGGACATCCTCCTGAGCGGCGAAGAGCAGCAGGATCACAAGGGCAACAAAACCTATTACTGGAACATCGTCAGTGTGCCGGACATTTCCAAGGTCATCAACCGGATGATGGAGCAGAAGGACGTGGAAGATCTGATCCGTGATTTTGCTGGGGAGCTGCTGCAGCATTCCAACCAGTGGATCAAGGAGCAGGAAATTGATATCGTGAGCTCGATCTCGGACTTCCTGACAGAGAAATTCGGCGATCTGATTACGAAATCCATGGAGGATTTCCTGGTGATGAAGTTCGGTCAGGAGGATTCCATCGAAAAGTTCGTGGAGCGCAATATTGCCAGCAAGCTGGACGAAGAGGCCGTTCCGGTATTCCATCTGAGCAACAGCGCAGGCAACCTGTACTTCCCTTCCTGGGGGTTTGTGTCCGTACCAGTGCAAGCGCCGAGCATCCTGAAAGGGATCCGTAACTATCAAAATAACTCGGTCGGCAAGTCGCATTTTACGGTGAAGGAAAGTGAAGTGAAGAATCGGATTTTCTGGTTGAACACGAAAAATGGCGTACCGCTTTTCGTCTATACGCCGCTGAAAGTGTTTGAGGAAAGCTATGAGCGCACGATTCTCGACAAGGAAGGCGTCGGGCGTCACCTGGTGCAAACCGACCGCGCCAATTGGACGTATCTGCCTTCGCCGATCCCGGAAAAATCCTGGGGTGAAGCCTACGTCAATACGCGGGTTCAGAGCTACAATGCCCGCGTTCGTGCCGAATTCGATCAGGCGCTGGTTTACAAGGCCGTTGTGGAAAAAGACATTGACCATAATACGAGCAACCGCTTTGCGGTTATCCATACCAAGCCTTTTGACCTGGATGGCGTTTTGCGCGCATTTGATATGCAGCTTGGGGCTGCCAAGCCAAATCTTGGCGAGGTGAAGCGCGCCGCGATCGAGCTGAAGCTTCTGCTGGAAGGCGGACTTGAACAGGAAGGGTCAAAGGATATTTTCGGAAGCATCAACGAGGAGATGGCCAAGGAAAACCTGATCCGTTCACCAGAGCAAATTACGCGCATGCGCGCCGAATTGGCGAAGTATCAAGCGATTGCGGCCAAGCTGCAGGAGCTTGAACAAGTGATCAGCCAAAATCAGGACGAAGAGAAGTGGCTGGATCATTTTATCGAAGCGATGTACACCGGAACGATCTGCAAAAAAGGTGCGTTGTATGTGTATGATCGCGACCCAGAGGAAGAATCCTGGGAACCTTTCGCGAATCTCATGAAAAGTGTCAATTATGTGGAGTACGAGGTCTACAATCATTTCCGCGGACTGGATGAGAGAAGCCGCACCACGCTGCTTCGCAAAGCTTCCCGCCGGGATAACGATCTGACAGCTTCTGAGGACATCTCCCCGCTGCTTGCCAAGCTGGAAGAGTTGACCGAGACATTCCTCGATGCGCGTGATCGCTTGGAATACGAGAAGGTGGAGCTGGCTGATGGGGAAGAACGTCATCAGTTCTATAAGCAGGTATCTTCCAAATTAAATGACATTCGCAGAAGGTTGAAATAACGATGGACCAATTAATGCAGCGGTTCGCCGCGGACTATGCCGCCGATCAGGATAAGCTGTCGGGCAAGGGGGATGATCAGAGCAGCATCCACTACCCGGCCGTGTTTCTCTTCATCGGTGACAAGTCGGCGGGGGCGATTGAACCCATAATGAAAATAAACCATGGAAAATGGGATAACAGTGCAGGCGTCATGTATTTTCATGTTGGAACCGGAGCGGTGGAACCGGGGGCGGCTCCGCAAAGTGGAGCTTCCGCGAAGTTGGATGCTCTGAATGGAGGATTGCGCTTAGGACAAGAAAATCCGGACGGTTCCCCACAATCTGAGCTTCGTTTGAGCCGTTTTGTGATGGCTCCATGTCCGGCCGCGAATGACGCCAAAACGCTGCGGAAGGAGCTGTACCAATCCTTTTACCGGAATGAGGAACAGCTCTATGGACTGAACTGTGCTCTGCGGCAGCTTAGCTATAACATAGCGGACTACGGAAGGCTGTATTCGTCATTCGACCGTATTCACCTCTCTGTCATTACGCGGGTCGACGACCCGCTTAATGTGTTCATACCGGAAATTACGCTGCTTGCTAAGTCCATTTTCAGCCAGTCCTTCAAGTCGGTGCAGATGGATCTGTACGTTCTGATCAGCGAGCGGGAACAGATGGAGGCGTTCGGGTACGGTAGCTCGGCGGGGGTTGCCTTTTTGAGAGAGCTGGATCTGATGCAAAGTCCGGACTTCAGTTTCTCTGCCAAGCTGCATGTTACGGAGGATGGCTTGTCCATACCTGTAACGCATCACTCTGCACCATTGTTCGATCTCGTTTATGTGCTTTCCGACAAAAACGAGCGCGGCATTTCAGCGGCCAGCGGCATGCAGGGCAATAATGAAATCATTTGCCATCTCAGCCTGTTGAAGAACCGTAAACAAAAGGAAAACCATTATGAAATGAATACGGGAGGATATAACAATACCTCCTTTAAAAATAACATTATGGCCGAATCCGGACGGCAAGGTTATGTCTCAGCTGGATTCTCGCACGTGAAACGTCCTAACGAGTCGATTGCGCTTGCGGTGCTGTATCATTTTTACAGCGGACTGCTGCGGCGGATGCGAAGGCTGCCTGATTGGGGAATGAAAGAGAAGCTGTCATTTTTCGGCCTGGACCCGGCTTCCGTCACGGAACGGGCAGGAAGAATTGTGCCGGATGGCGCCAAAATTGCCGAAATGACTGGTATGATGACGCACCCGGTAAGTTACAGCTCCTTAAAGCGCATGACGATTCGCGAAGCGGAGGAAGCGTTGTTCGGCGGAGGCTGTGAGGCTTACTTTCATGGCAATTACGTGCAGGAAGCTGCGCATCGGCTTCAGAAGCTGGAAGCCGGGGAAGGGCTAAGGGATTGGATACGCACCCGTCTCAATGAGTCGTCCGGCGCTTCGATTTTCGGGATTGCTGAATGGACCGACGAAAGGAACGCTGGCAGCGTGCTCGAAGCGGTGCAAAGTCGCATCCGGGATCTGTCAGCTCATCTGGATTCCGAGCGGACGCAGCTGGCTGGCTATTATGAGGAACGTGTAGAAGAGCAGCCTTTTCCGAAGCGACCGCTGATGGAGAAGCATAATGTGCGCAGCTTTATCCGGTATTTCTTCGAAACGGTCTATCAGCGGAAACTGGAGCTTCTCCTGCTTGAAACTGAGCTGGGCCTTTACCGTCATTACGAGGTAGAGCTGGAAAGGGTACATTCGGAGTATAAACAAAAGGTGCTGGTGCTTGAAGAGCTGCAGGATACGCTTTTAAATACGGCGCGCGCAAGTATCCGAACAGCCGATGATTACATCGGTCAGAACATTATGGAATATTACGGGGTAGTCACAGAGGAATTGATGTGTGATGTGGAATCCCGGCGCGGGGAAGGCATCTTTTTCGATGAACGGTACATGGGGAGTTTCACGGAGCTTTTAGATGAAGGCCGGAAACGGATATTGGCGCGTCTCATCGAGGTGTGCCGGAAGGAACTGCTCGAGGCGGACGCTTTGGACCAAACCTTTGAGGAAGAGCTGCTGAACCGTGCTAATGTTACAACGGATTATAACAACAGGCAGGTCCTTTCGAAAGAAGAGCTGTTCAAAAAGCTGTACCGGACCTTAGAGGAGAATGCGGTCATCAATGTGCGTCTACTGGAATATACGCAAGAGCACCGTTACGAGGAAAAGTACTTTTTCGGTGATGCGGAAAGTGAGTTTATCCGGTATGCAAAATCCGCAGACGAAACCTCCCGCATCTACAAGCTGGGTGTCGTTCACGAGAAACGCAGCAGCGGCGTGGAAAAACTGAACATGATGGGTGGATTTCATCTGGAGGATCTAATGTACTACCGTAATGGCAGAGTCTATTATGAAACGTACGTCCAAAACGGCTATGAATTCCACGGCATCGAAACCGAACGGCTACCGGAGCTAAGGTGATAGCTCCCATTCTATTATGGAAAGGAAATATGTGATATGCAGCGAAAATTGAATTTGCTAATGCTGCTCTTTAGCCTAATCGGCGGTGCTGTTGGCTTTGCCGTTGGGGAAGTCATTTTGGACAACTGGGGCGGTGATTGGCCCTGGATCGTGGTGATTGGCCTGTATTTTGGGTTGCTAGCCTTGTTTATCGGACTATCTTGTCTGATTGCGGAGATGATTTCACCGCGTTTGAACGGCCCATCCTGGAAACAACGCTACATGGGAACTTCATGGAAGCTGGTTGTGCCAGCTACACTGGTTATGATTTTCGTGCTTGGTCTAGGGCTTGAATTCGCGTATGAAATCAATGCTGGCGGATCGAAACCGGTTAAGGATATTGCGCTTGTCATCGACAACTCGGGCAGCATGCAACAGACCGACCCGGACAACGGACGTTACGCGGCAGCTAAGAACATGATCGACCGAATGGATAGCGATAACCGGGTAGCCGTTATGGCCTTTAATCACGAGACAACATTACTGCAGCCTTTTATTAAGCTGAAAGATCAGGCGGCAAAGGATAAGGTTATCCGTGAAATTGATGTGCTAGACGCAACGGATGGCGGTACCGACATCAATTTGGCTTTAGCTGATACAATGAAACATATCAAGGATCAAGGCGAAGGCCGCGGGACAATGGTTGTGCTGCTCTCCGACGGCTTCAGCGAAGTTGACTTGAATACGGCCCTCGCTCCGTATAAGCAAAAGCATATCCAAGTGAACACCATCGGGCTCAGCCTGGTGCAAGCTGAAGGTTCGAGACTGCTGAGAGAGATCGCTCAGGGAACGGGCGGGCAGTATTACGATGTGCAAAATGCCAATGATCTGTCGGTGGTGTTCCAAAAGATTTATCAGGACACGGGAGAACGCACGCTTCTCACCAAACGGACGGGACCGCTGGAAGACAGCATCGTTTACCTGATTCTCCGTGTGGCCGCTTTGGCCCTGATCGGTGCAGGCATCGGCCTCGCGCTCGGGCTTATCTTTGATAACCGGTACCTGGCTCGCAGCTTTGGAGTTGGGGGGACGGTTTCCGGGCTTCTGGCAGGCTTGATGCTCGAATTCGGTTTGACTGGCGAAGGCTGGAAGGATGCAATGATCCGCCTGTTATCCTGTCTGGTGCTTGCAGGCGTGCTGGCTTTGTTCACGCTTGTGATACCGGTCAAAGAGAATGGCAAGCTCGAAAGCGGGCTGCAACGTCCGGGTTCCGCCGGCCGTTCGCAGACGGGTTTTGCGGGACGCCCTAAAAATAACAGCAGCAGAGGATTCTAACACAGGAGGCGAATGAAAGATGAGGTTTATCGATGCGGATATAAGCTCGCTGCTCATTCGCGGTGTGACCCATCAGTTGGATGGGGACCGCTGCATTCTTCGCTGGCGCTGGCCAGAGGATATTACAGCGGTCTATATTGAACGAAGTATTGCAGGGGAAGAGCCGATGCCGGACGCCAAACGGCCGAATATGAGCAGGTTAAAGCTGTATACCCGAAACGAATATAAAGCGAGCAACGGCTACCATGATCGGATCGACGGGGTCGGCAAAGTTGTTTATACCATATATGCGTCAACTGAAACGGAGGATGGACCGGCGCTGATTCGCCAACATGACGGGCACAATCGGAAGGAGTTCAGCACTGGCAAAGCCAAGGTATGGTTCTCCATCCGCCAAAAAAGTGGCTGGCTGCAGAAGTACAAGTCGGTGCAAATCAAGGTCACGACGGAAATCTCCATCCCGAAAGAAGCGCTTTGCTATGTGAAGAAGGAAGGTAGTTATCCGGCGAACAAAGATGATGGCACGCAGTATCCTTTCGTGACAGACTTTGAAGCCGGGCGCAATGTGCTGCCGGTTATCGAGGTCGGCAAAAACGATTATGTACGGCTGTTTTTTACGGACGGGAAGAGGTATGGTCAGATGTATGAGTTAGTGCCGGAAACGTAACTTCTCTCGGCTTCTGTTGAAATCGTGTTAATGAGGGTGCATCACTCCGCATACGGATCATTCTTCCGATCGCTGTTGTCCCCGGATTCCTTTTAACTAAGGTAACAAGGTTGGAATCCGGGGACAAAGGCGAACGCTAACACTTCTCCAGAATGATTCCGCCTGCTCCGTTGAAGCAATAAGGCATAACACGATTTCAAAGGAAGCACGCTGGGAATTACATTCCGGCTTGGTAATTTGGGACGAGTGGCTGATTCTAATTGTGGAATCAGCACTCGTCAAAGACAAAGAACTCCGGGAAGCGTCTGACGAAGAATGGACGAGTGACTGAATTCTAATCAACAGAATCAGCACTCGTGGTATCGTAGTTTGGGAAATTGTATTCCGGCTGATTCTCTAACGAAACGTGGTATCGCTATTTGCATCAAAAATGGCCTTTTGAAATTCTAACGAAACTGGGTATCGCTATTATGCTTAATAGTGCCACCTAAGCCTGACTTTATCCCAAATAACGATCTGTAGTTTCTTTAGAATTACTTTGCTCTAGTTTTTTGAAGCAATAACGATCTGTAGTTTCGTTAGAGATACATGGGATCATAGTTTTCCTACGGGAAGCTTTTGGGCGAACGTAGTACATGCTTCAGAGGCGGCCTTTTTTGGCCGGGATTGAGATAGGGCGAGTGGCCGATTCTATTAGGCGGATCAGCACTCGTGAAGACGTCGTAGCCTTAGAAGCTACGTTCCGGCTGGGGAATGCGAAAATAGCGAGTGACTGATTCCAGGTAAACTGAATCAGCACTCGCGACCGATTAGCGGCAGCTTTGAAGGGTAAATTTAGTCGGTTTGGTTGCTTCTAAATAGAGTTTAATGATTTATGCGAGAGTTTTGCCCCTTTTTCGGAGTATAATTAGTAGGAAGAATCGTATATAATCCGATTCATTAAATAGCGGCTGATGGGTTCATCCATGAACAGGCCGGATTATTTTTTCAACGGGTCTATTAGAAGACCTCGTTTTGGAATTATTATATAAACAAATGCATAGGAAGCGTAGGGGACGGAATCGTTCTGAAGAAGCGGCAGCGGTCGCCTAAAAGCTTTCCGAAGGAAAGCTAGCATCGGAAGCATAGGCTTTGTCGAAAGATTTATACATTATAAAAATGAGCTCAACATTATGATTAGTGCTTGATAAAAAGCGAAAGTAGCGAAGGGGACGGAATCGTTCTGAAGAAGCGGTAGCGTTCGCCTGAGAGCTTTTCGAAGAAAAACTGGCATCGGAAGCATACGCTGTCCCTGAATTTCTACCTTTGTAAAAGGTTATATTCAAGAAATTTGGGGACAACAGCGATCGGAAGAACGATCCGTAACTGTAGCGTCCACCCCGCATAATGTTAAGAACTAATTTCAGTATTGAGCCATAAAAATTGATTCATATAAATCTGGAGACAACAGCGATCGGAAGAATGATCCGTCAACGTAACGGTCAATCCGCAGAAAGAACGATCCGTAACCGTAGCGTCCATTATGCATAACCCACGAGCTAAAGGGGGAAGAAAGAAACCAATGGGCATTTTCGATATATTCAAAAAGAAACCGATGGTCGAGCCAAGACCGCTTTTCTATGATATTGTGTGTCCTTACTGCTTCAGCAAGTTTGCACCGGATGAGGTCGTCTTTCGTGCGGCTCACAGCCGTGAAGACGATGAAGATTACGCGCTCCAGGAAGACGAAGTGCTGAACCGCTATCGCGAGCGCTTTGGCCTGGATTCGGTGTATGACATGGAAGCGATTTTGCGTCCGGGTGATATTCCTGTGGAGCATCATATCTACTCCGATCATGTGCTGCTTGGTCTGAATGACCGTTACGGCGTAATGACGCGTCACCGTTTGTGCCCGCGATGCCATAATGAGCTGCCGGTCACATCCGGCAAGGTGCCAAGCAATATCATTTCCATCGTCGGTGCCTCCCAGGTGGGCAAGTCGGTATATATGACTTCGCTGATCCATACGCTTCAGCATTCAACGGCGGAGCATTTCAATGCGGCCTGCATGCCGCTGAATGCGGAGATCAGCCGCAGATTCCGGACGATGTACGAAGAGCCGCTCTTCGAGCGTGGTGATCTGCTCGCTTCAACACAGAAGGAAAAGATGCAGGAGCCATTTATTTTCCAATTCGTGTTCAAGGATGAAACCAAACCGCCGCTGACGCTGGTGTTTTTTGATGTTGCCGGGGAAGGTATGGTTGATGAGGATTATCTTGGCCTGCATGGCCAGCATATTAAAAATTCCGCAGGCATTCTGTTTATGGTTGATCCGCTGCAAATCCGTTCGATCCGTGATAAAATTCGTATCCAAATGGGAGATGAACCGGGCGAATGGGTGTCGCAGTATGACGAACCGCGAGATGTGGTGCTGACGATGTTCGGCGATTTTATCGCATATGAGGACAAGGGGAAAACGGATATTCCCACCGCTGTGGTGCTGACCAAAAGCGACATGCTTCATTCCCTGAAGGATGAGGATGGCGAATACATCAAGTCGAACAGCAACGTATTTAACAATATGGTTCACCGCAAGGTGCTTGATAAAGCGGAGTTTGAAAATATCGACGGCGAAATCCGTCGCTTCATCGAAAAGGTGGATCGTCCTTTTAAAGGCACGATGGATGTTTATTTTTCCAATACGGCCTATTTTGCGGTATCCGCACTTGGCAGCAACCCTGTACACCAGAAAATGCAGTCTGTTGTCAGTCCAATTCGTGTGGATGAGCCGTTCATTTGGCTGATGTATAAATTGAAGTACATTGAGGGGAGAGACGAGGCATAATGTTAACCCCGAACGCGGTCCAGCAGCAAATGTATACGCGTGAGCGGCGTGGTATTTTCCGTTCGACAGAGGGCTTCGACACGATTGCCCGCTCACAGGGACTGGATCAAAACTACATCAAAAAAGTGCTCCATCCGTTTTGCCAGTATGACGCTCCAGCGGAGCTTCTGGCACGTACGGAGAAAGAAGGGCAGGAGTACCCGGATGCCCTGCATGTAGTTCATATGGAAACCGGCGAAACGATTATAGGCCGGAGTATATATCAACCGGCGGACTTTACGGGTCTGCGGAGCGCCTTTTTTACACATAATTACGTCATTCCAGCTGAATTCAAGGACTCTCCGGAAACGGATTATCATACTTGGTTGAACGCATCCTTCGCTGAACATTATGATATCGAGCTAGGGATGGATCTACCGGTACTGCCATCGATCCCTGCCAAAGAACACTCCGGGCATCTGTCTCGTGAGGAGGCCCTCAGCCTGCTACAGGAACTGAAGATCGACGAACAGGTGTTCAAGCAGCTTTTGTTTGCGGCGATGGCATCGGTAGCTGGCAAGAAAAAGGTGTATATCGCACTGGATGTTGAAATCGAGCAGTTGTCTGAAAAGGCCAAGCTTCTGCTTGCACTGCTGTTTTCCAGCCTTCCTTACGGCATCCGCAGACAGCTCGGATTCTTGACCTATGCAAATGAGCCGCAGAGCAAAAAAGGCATACAGATGATGTTTGTTGAAAAGGGGAGCCTGCGCCTGAATGATCGCAACATCGAGAAGGATTTTCTGTTCGAGATGGTATCAGGGCGGGTATTGAATACCGATCTAGATTGGAGCGATCAGCCCTATCTGGATTTTGCTTGGAACAACTTAGGAGATCTGGAGCGGGCGGAGCGCTTTTATGAGTTTGCTGCACGGATGCTTAAGGACATGGAGCCGATCAGGCAGATCGCGATTGCCAGTTACCACGAGCTTGCCGTTCTTTTTCAGATGGAGGAAGGCAACTTCGAGCTGTATGAGCAGGGCAAACCAATTGTTCTCCGCAGTATGTTGGATTATTTGTCTCCACCCGATGCCCTGCCTGCCAAGATAAGCCTGAATGATCTGTTTTTGGCGAGCTTTGATCTGGAATTTGACCGTGTTAAACAAGGAGAAGTTCCGGAGAATGAAGTTATGGAATGCATCAAGGATTTTTACCGGATTGATAAGAAGCACAGCGAGCGGAAAATTGTCGAGTATTTTATCCGGGCCTTGAACAACGCGATTTCCCAGAACCGCAAGGATGCGCTGTCTGCCATCTATGTCATGATCGAAAGCGATTCTGAACTTAGCCATGCCTTTTTTGGGAAAGTATTGGCCAGCCCAGGTTTGCCAAAGCTGCTGTTTAATCCGTATATCGAGAACCGGCTGAAAAAAGCGGCAAAAGCGCGTGATGTCGTAGTTCTCCTTCATTACTGGGCGATTACGCACCCTATTGTCTTGGACAATAGCTTTTTCACTCAGATCGCCGAAACGCAGCTGATGGACAAGCTCCGTAAGGAAGCTGAACCAGTTAAAGCGGTGAATCAAGTGCTAGATCAGCTGGATGAACTGGATCAAGACCCGCAGCATGGCTTCGCACTGGTGGAAGACGGTTCGTTTTTCGTGGACAGGCTGCTGTACGCGGCAAATTTATTTCTTTTGAAGGATGTCCAGTTGGACAAGATTACGAAGGATCAGCTTTTGCAAATCGGGTTTCTTAATAATCCGAAGGAGTTTCGTTCCTGGGTGTCCAGGTTTGATACGCGCACACGTTCCAAAGGTGAGGTAATGCTCGCGGCGTACCAATGGTTCTCGAATCCGCAACCTGAACCCTCGCTGTTAAGGGGGCTTTCTCCAGAGGAACGGGATGAGGTGCAGAAGCTGGGGCAGAATTGGCTGCGCACGGAAGTGGGGCCATCCCGCTTCGGGAGTCTTACACTAGCTTTTTGCTATGACGTGAATACCGAAGCAGTGGATTACAATGGGCTGATGGAATTCCTGCAGAAGCATGCCCCGCATCCGGAAACGGTGTACGAATTCATTCAATGGTCGGCAGAGGAGCCTGCGTTTGTACGTCCGCGCGGCCTCGTTCCGGCTTACGCGACAGCCATCGTAAATTATTTTAAAACATATGATCCGGCCGCATTCAAAAATAAAGAGAATGTTCGTAAATACTTCGACTCAGCCGCTCCCGTCCTGAAGCCGGTTTATGCCAAAGTGAAAAGCGAGCTAGCCTCGCCGCTGATGAAGTATTTGCGCGGGAATCCGAAGGTAATGCGACTTGGAGCCGTGTTGGCGCTGATGATTGTTGTCATCGGAGGGATGCTGATCATCATTCAGGCTAACGGGGGTTTCGAAAAGGAACCGGATAAGTCGGCGAATGCCCAGACTGAAACGCCAGCAACGGAAAAAGAACAGCCGGATAAGCCGGAAGAGGAGAAAGAAGTTGTAAAGGAAATACCTGTCCTGACATCCAAGACGATCAAAAATGCGGACAAAACACGGGTTACCCAGCTCATATTCAACTTTAAGCAGCCTGCATCTTGCCGCGATTTTAAGGCGGGCGAGGTGACGGTTGTGGGTAAAGACGACAGTATCATTTCAGAGACTCTTACACCTAATTTCGAGAGAGTATGCGCAGCTGATCCTGTGCAGAATTCCGGAACGGGTTCGGCTGACAGTACAGGAACGGCCGGACTAGACGGTAGCGGTACCACGGAGGGAACAACAGACAGCTCTGGTACAACGGGTACCTCTGGAGAGACTAGTGGCACAAATGACAGTACTTCTGTGGGTACTGGGCAGGATGCGACGGGGACGGCAGGAAACACTGGAACCTCCGAAACAAACGGCAACAACATGAATGGTGCGGATGCGGATCTTGGCGGCAAAGATGCCTATACCAGCTCAGTCAAACTTAAGCTCAGCAAGAAGCTGGATCTAAACAAGGTCGCCGAGGTACTGGTGGACGGCGTGTCCTATGTGATTATACCGGAGGATCAGTTGGGTCAAACGGTACCAGCGGACAACACGCAAAATACTACGGGAGACGGCGTGGATAACGGTTCCCAGAGTGGTACGCAGACGCAAGGCAATGACCAAAGCGGTACACAGAAGCAAGGCAATGACCAAAGCGGTACACAAGGAAAAGGCAAAAAGTAATGCAGCTTCATATACAAAGGTAAACAACAGAGTGTCCCTTCCATATAACGGAGAGGCACTCTTTTTTTTCGTCAAATGAGCCGAAAAGGGGCATGTCGGGCACTCATTGGTAAAGGAAAATTTAAAAAATAAAATCACAGCTTCCATATTGAAAAATTATAAACAATAAAATATAATGTCTAAGTAAATTTTAAACATATAAAGAATTATTTGTTTAAAAGGGGGAGGTGTTTTCATATGGATTCTTCACAACAGACCGCTGGGAATGCGGATGGTCTTCGAAGGCACGCGACGCAACTAAATCCTCAAGCGCAGCCCGGTGTATATCGAGCTATGATTGCATTCCTGATTCCGCTCATTCTCAGTAACGCCCTGCAATCCGTTGGCCAGCTGGCCGGCTCGATTGTTGTAGGACGCTGGATCGGGGTGGACGCGCTTGCGGCCTTATCAGCCTTTTTCCCACTATTTTTCCTGCTCGTCTCATTTGTGATCGGGATCGGTTCAGGCAGTGCCATCCTGATCGGTCAGGCTTACGGTGCGGGGAATATGGAGAAGCTGAAATCGATCGTCGGCACGACGCTGACTTTTACTTTCCTGCTGGGGATTGTCCTTGCCGTGATTGGCGGCATTTTTACTGAGGATATTTTACGTCTGGTCGGGACGCCGGCTAATATTATGGATGTCACGATCCATTATGCGCGCATTATGTTTTGGAGCTTGCCAGTTATGTTTTTGTACATGGTATATACCACGTTTATGCGGGGGACTGGAGATTCCAAGACACCTTTTTATTCGCTCATTGTCAGCACAGGACTGAACCTGGCGTTCCTACCTGCACTCATCTTCGGATGGCTTGGGTTGCCGAAATGCGGTATTTACGGTGCGGCGTATGCGAACTTGATTTCCACCGTCATTACGTTTGTCCTGCTGCTTTGGTATACGCATTGGAGGAAAAGCCCGCTTCGTCTTGACGCGTCGGTGCGTAAGCATCTGGGTATGAACAGGGAGATGCTGAAACTGCTGCTTCGTTTGGGCATACCGTCCAGTGTCAGCATGATTCTCGTATCCCTGTCCGAAATTGCGGTGATCGTGTTCGTCAATCGCTTTGGGTCGGGCGCAACCGCTGCATACGGATCGGTTAACCAGGTCGTGAGTTATGTGCAAATGCCGGCGATCAGTCTCGGGATGACGGTGTCCGTCCTTGCGGCGCAGTCCATCGGGGCGAAACAACACGGTCGTTTGAAGGAGGTTATCCGTGCGGGCATCGTGCTGAATTATATTATCGGTGTAACGCTGATGATTCCGATCTATATTTTCTCGAAAAATATTTTGTCCTGGTTCATCACCAGTCCGGAAACGCTGAATATCGCCCATGAACTACTCGTCATTACGCTGTGGAGCTATCTCATTTTCGGTCATGTGCAAATTGTTGCGGCGACCATGCGCGCCAGTGGCGTCGTGCTGTGGCCGATGATTTTCAGCATTATATCCATATGGGGTGTCGAAGTTCCTGTCGCATACTTGCTTTCGTATCATACGAACCTCGGGATCAAGGGCATTTGGCTCGGGTATCCTGCGGCCTTTATCGTCAGCATGATTTTAGTTTATTCGTATTATTGGTTATCGTGGAGAAAGAAACAGATCACCAGCCTTGTGCAGTAAATCAGCATGGTGTGGGAGAGAATATGATGCAAGGCCGCATTCTTTACAGAAGGCGGCCTTTTTTTGCTCTAATTGCATTCGATTATGTTTGAGTGCTGCGAGGCGTGCATATTTCTATTGCTGGATGACCATCTCGCACAAGTATCCTTACTTCGTTGCTTCACGCCCGAAAACTTCGATCTGGGTCAAAGCAGGGAATGGAGATGGATCGTCTGACTTAATCAGTTCTTTTAAGGTTACCCACTCCACTTTTTTTGGCTCTAGGAGAATCGTTTGCGGCAAATGGGTTTTTACCAATTCTGCGGTTTGGTTGCTGCCGTCCGAGAAGGTCAATGTAACCCGTTCCCAGTAATTATCATGTGGGAAGTCGGCACGGAGAGTTAACGCAACCTTATCAATTTCCACAAGTCTTCCAAAATTTATTGTGATTTCAGCATCTTCCCTTTGATTAATTCCCCAAGATTCAAATGGCCACTTTCCGTGGGAAGAATTTAAAGTATTGCCGTTAATCGCATTGCGTGCCGCGAATACGGATTCCCCACGAGTTTCCACATTAGCGAAGGCATGCGGATGACATGTTTCGTTTTCATGCTGATCGTATACATTTAGCGCCATATTTTTATAAGTGTTTATTTCATCTTCTGTAGCTAAACGTGCAGTAAGAGCATGCAATTCACCCATAAATGATTTTGGGGAATAAGATATCTTTTTCTCACCAAATGGAATAATGAACCGGTACTCATTCCCAGTTAGATAAATAAAGGCCGGACCCATTGCATCATCAAGCTGGATGACCATAAATACATTTTTATTTTCGCTTCTTAGAATAATCTCATCCCCAGGCTCGTAGGGTCTCTCATAAGCTAAATGGGCTTGTCCATGATCCGAGCTTGTTGCCTGTACTTTTCCATCTGCGTTTTGAACTTCGAGAGTAATTTGAGTCATATTACATTCTCCTAGTCTAATGAAATTTGGGTAACAACTCCATCTTATCTTATAGCTTTACAATCAAGCTAGCCTTAATCCTGATTTATCACCTTTTACTTGCTTGCCCGAGTCCCACTTTATCCCAGGTAAGGTTCATACTATAATTAATACAAAAATCTTTACTCCTTTCTTGACCTCATCCCAGGGAGTTGTGGGACAGGAGGCGCCCGTAATGCGTTGACTTGTCTTATAGCTCAAATGATATAATGCTAACATAAACATGCCAAGATGGAAGAAAAACGGCATCGAAACGAGGAATAAAGCCACTGGAGGACTAGCTAAATGGGTCAGGAACGGGAACCGCTATATATCCAGATTCAAAACCACTTCAAGCAATTGATTTCATCCAGAAAGCTGGACGAAGACGACCGGATTCCAACCGAAAAGGAACTGATTGATCAGTTTCAGGTCAGCCGCATAACGGTAGCGAACGCACTTGCGGATCTGGCGAATGAAGGTTGGATATACCGCATACCGGGCAGAGGCAGCTACGTCAAAGGCATTCCGGAGAGCTACATGAGAAACAGCCGTGGTGCTGCTAAGTCGGAGGTTTATGTCTCACAAACGCCTCAAATCGGACTTATCTTTCCGTCCATTGAAGATTTTTTCGCTATCCAAATGGTACGGGGAATCCGTAATGCGCTGAAAAACAGCAAATATTCACTTCATGTGATGTTCACCTACAACTCCAAGGAATTGGAGAAAGAAGCAATCCGAGAGCTGCGTTCAAGGGTGGATGGCTTGATCATTTTCCCGGTCGATGCTGAAGTATATAACGAAGAGATTATTGCGCTGAAAATGGAGAACTATCCGTTCGTCTTGCTGGACCGCCATCTTCCGGGAGTCGAGACCAATGTCGTGCTGTCTGATCCGCTACAGGGCACCATTCTTGCGGTGGATTATCTGTGGGAACAGGGACATCGCAACATTGCGATCTGCTCGGATACGCCGATGCCAACCGTGACGGTGGAAGAGCGGATTCAAGGGTATAACGCGGCAATGAAGCAAAAGGGTGCGCTGATTAATCCTGCGCTGATTTTGACGGATTTCAGTATTCAGGATGCGCCGTTTACGGAAGATTACGCTTTGTTCCGTTTTATCAAAAACAAGATGGCCACCGCTTATATCGCCCTGAACTGCAGGCTCGGCGTACATATTTGGTCTGTGGCTCGCAAGTTGGGGCTGCGGGTACCGGAGGATATTTCGATCATTACGTTTGATAATCCGAGCCCAATGCTTGAGGAATTCAGCGTGTTTACGTTTATCGACCAAAATGAGGAGGAGATGGGCTTTCAGGCGGCGCGAACGCTGCTGGACATTCTTGAAAATCCAAACCGATCCCCGCAATACAGAAAAATCATTCTTACGCCGGAATTGGTAGTCAACCGTACCACCAGCCCCGAAGTTTCATGAACCTACACCCGATCCGAAGTACGGATTCGGGTTTTTATTTTGTTGTGAGAATATCGCTTATAAAATTTATATTATTTATTAGACATAAATGATATGTTATATATATTAAAAATACCGAAGCACGTTGAAAGGAGCAGAAGATCCGCTATGAGATTTGTTCTTCAGAAATTGGAAAACCGTGTCCGTGAACTGGCTGGACTTAGATATCGGGAGGGCCGGGCGCTGGACTCCGTACGTATCGCACCTGATGTAAAGGAACTGGAGGAGGCGCGGCAGCAGGCTTCTTCGGGTCCGGTGGTTCGTGTTGGCGACCACTGGGGCGGTAGAGATCGGTATGCATGGTTTATAACGGATATGGAGTTTCCTCAAAGCTGGAAAGGACGCGATGTCATCGGTTTGATTAAGCTTGGAGAAACGGGCGGGGGCAACTGCACCGGTTATGAAGCGCAGGTGTATTTGAACGGGGAACCCTTGCAGGCGCTGGACCGCAATCATGCAGAGCTGTTTTTCCCGGAAGAGACCGTGGATCAAGGCCGAGCGGAGCTGGCCATTTATGCCTGGAGCGGGTTAACTGCCCATGATGGACGCTCGCCATTCGACCACCGCATTGACTCCCTTAGCGTGGCCTATTTGGATGCGGAAGTGGATGATCTATATTATACAGCGCTGCATATGCTGCAAACCGTAAAACAGCTGGATGAACGCCAGTTGGAAAAACACGAGCTGACCGAAGCGCTTGAAGCGGCGTTCAGCCAGCTGGACTGGAGCCAGCCTGGCTCGGAAGAGTTTTATGCATCCGCCGCTAGGGCACGGCAAACGCTAAGAGAGCGGCTGGAAGCAATTCCGCGCGGTCCGCGTCCGCAAATTACAGCAGTGGGACACTGCCATATCGACGTGGCCTGGCTGTGGAGACTTCAGCATACGCGTGAAAAATCAGGCCGCTCGTTTTCGACGGTTCTTACGCTGATGGATCGCTTTCCCGAATATGTCTTCCTTCAGTCACAGCCGCAGCTGTATGCCTACCTCAAGAAAGACTTTCCTACGTTGTATGCGAAGATCAAGGACCGTGTACAAAGTGGAAACTGGGAAGCGACTGGAGCCATGTGGCTGGAGTCGGACTGCAACATCCCTTCTGGCGAATCGCTGGTGCGCCAGCTATTGATCGGCAAACGTTTCTTCAGAGACGAATTCGGGGTGGACAACCGCGTGTTGTGGCTGCCTGACGTATTTGGTTATAGCTGGGCGCTTCCACAGATTTTGAAGAAAAGCGGCATCGATTATTTTATGACGACCAAAATCAGCTGGAGCCAGTATAACCGCTTCCCTTACGATACCTTTACCTGGAGAGGGATCGACGGCACAGAAATTCTGACGCATTATATCACGACGCCGGATAATGACGGCAGCTGGTTCTACACGTACAACGGCAACGTTACCGGGGCTTCGGTGCAGGGATTATGGAACAATTACCGCCAGAAGGACATCAATGATCATTTGCTGCTGGCCTATGGCTGGGGCGACGGGGGCGGCGGACCGACCCGTGATATGTTGGAGGCGGTGCGGCGTTACGAGGATATGCCGGGTGCGCCTCAGGTTAAAACGGGGAAAGCAGAGGAGTTTTTTGCCCAATTGGAAGAGCAGGTCAAGGACGAGCCGCAGCTGCACTTATGGGACGGAGAGCTTTATCTGGAGTACCATCGCGGAACGTATACATCTCAAGCCTACAACAAGCGCATGAACCGCCGAATGGAGCTGCTGCTGCATAACGCCGAATTCCTGAATACGTTCGCGCTTGCGCTGAATCCGGAACATAACTATCCGGTGGAGCAGTTGGCGGAGAGCTGGGAGATCGTATTGCGCAACCAGTTCCATGATATCATTCCGGGTTCTTCCATTCATGAAGTGTATGAAGACAGCAAGCTAGAGTATGAGGAAGCGGAAAAGCTTGCGCATGTTGCGATTGACAATGGCCTTGCTGGCTTGAACGGGTATGACGGCGGCAAAGAAACTCAAGGAGAGGGCAAAGGCAAACCGGTTCGGATCATAAAAGAGCATGACGGCGACAAAGCGGCTCAAGGAGAGGACAAAGGCAAACCGATTCGGATCTTTAACGCGCTGGGCTGGACGCGTTCCTTCCTGGCGGAGGTCGAAATCGACGGTGCCGCAAAATTCGCATGGTATTCGGCAGAAGGGGCGAAGCTGGATGTTCAGCCGCCTTCGGGAGAATCCGCAGAGGCAGGTAAGGTGCTTGTTGCGGTGCAAGAGGTTCCGGCTTACGGATATACAACCATTTACGGACGCCGTGAAACGAAAGCGCAAAGCACTTTCACAGCAGGCGACGGGGATTCCGAATCGTGGAGCATCGAAACTGATTCCTTAGAGACTCCGTATTACAGCATTCGCCTGAACGGGAACGGTCAGATTGTATCCCTGTTTGACAAAAAAGCGGGGCGCGAGGTGTTGAAACCAGGCCAGCCTGCTAACGTGCTCCAAGTGTTTGAAGATAAGCCGATGGCTCATGATGCTTGGGATATCGATATTTATTATCAAGATAAGATGACCGTTGTGGATGGCTTACAGGAAATCACGGTGCTTGAAGCTGGCCCGCTGCGTGGCGTGCTGAAGTTGGTGTACCGCTATCAGAACTCCACCATCGAGCAGCATCTGATTGTATACCGCGATCATCCTCGCATTGACTTCAAGACCCGCGTGGACTGGAACGAACATCAGCAGCTGCTGAAAACGGCATTTCCTGTGGAAATCCGCTCGACTAAAGCGACGTATGAAATCCAGTTCGGCAATGTGGAGCGGCCGACGCACTGGAATACAAGCTGGGATTATGCAAGATTCGAATCGGTGGCTCAGCGCTGGGTCGACCTGTCCGAAGGAGGCTATGGCGTCAGCTTGTTGAATGATTGCAAATACGGACATGATATCCGGAATCACGTTATCCGTCTCAGTTTGATCAAGTCGGCCGTTTATCCGGACGGCAACGCCGACCAAGGGCTACATGAATTTACGTATTCGCTGTATCCGCACAGCGGCAGCTGGTATGAAGCAGGGACGCATCAGGCCGCTTGTGAGTTGAATGCGCCGCTGATGGTTGCGCACGTAGAGGTCGGGGTAGGGCTGCCTGAAAAACTTGGCATGTTGAACATAGACGCCCGCAACGTCATGATCGACACGGTCAAAAAGGCCGAAGACAACAAAACGCTGATCGTACGCCTGTATGAATTCGGCGGCATCCGGACCAAAGCAGCGGTAACGGTCGATCCTTACCTCGGGCAGATCCACTCGGCAGAGGAGACCGATCTGATGGAGGAACATCCATCCGCACTGCCTTTTGTCGGTCAGGAAATTGAAGTAACTCTTGCACCATATGAAATTAAGACATTGAATATTGCTATTTCATAGGATGAAATAATGGGATGCTTGATGCGTCCTCAGGCTGTCGAGAAGGTCTCGGCAGCCTTTTTTCACGCTTCTTATAGGTAAATCGGCGACAGACATCCAAGCATACACCGGTACACGCACTGTGAATTATTGTTCTTGATATTATAGGGGGTGTGGTTGGATAGCAAATGCATCAAACAGCATAAAAAATAGAGGGTGTCCCAAAAGGTGAACTGAACCACGTCAAGTAGCGAAATTGATGTAAAGGTGCATCTATTTACGACACAACGGCTTGATTTGGATAAAAAGCTTGCGAAAGTGCAAGCTTTTCCTTTCTTCTGAGCGCAATTAGGTCATTCATGGTCCAAAGGATGTACTTTCGCATCAATTCTGCCTCCCACACCACGAAACGGCTGAAAAGGTTGCACAATCGCAACAATTGTATTTCGACTTCAAAACTCGAGGATAGAGAGTTGTTCTGAAGATATAAGAAAGTAGTATAAACATCGGAGATCTCGCATCCTTATATCGCAAGAAAAATTACCGCTAAACGTGGTCTGTCTTCTATGAGAGTACGTCGATAACGTTTTTCTTACGCACTATATTTTTTATTAAGCATGAAAAAGCTCCCCTTACAGTAGTAGTTTTATTTCACCTGTCCACCGCAAGGGGAGCATATCACTTTTGGGATAGCCCCTTGTAAAGTTATAGATTTCTATTCTGTTGGTAGATTCGTTCTCATTTCTACTGCTGTCCCGTCAGTATCATAACCATTCACTTCAAATGTAATGATTTTATCGAAGAAAACATATTCCTTCCGCGATTTATATGGTCCTTTATTGTTATTGTGTTTGTCAAAAGCGAACATAACGGAACCATTCCCGGCAGCACGATCTTCGTACCAAGTTATAAAAGCTTCAACCTCCGCCATAGATAAATCGAACTCTTTTTGAATCCCATTGTTCAAAGTAAGATTTAGTATTGCGCGTGTCCCAGATTGCTTATCCCCGGATCCTGGAGGTGTAGTCCCATCACCTTTTGGCATAGCGGACGCTTCATTAGAAGTATCTTTCTCAATTGTGCCATACAAAGAAGTTACCACATAATAATAAGTGTTGCCGTTCGACACTGCCGTATCTGTGTAATTATATGTACTACCAGTTACAGTAGCAATCGCCGTATAAGAGCCACCGGGAACAGAACTTTTTTTAATTTGGAAGCCTGTCGCACCATTTGCGCCGTTCCATTTCAATACGACCATTTTATTTTCTCCTGCAGCTGTTAACTGAAGCGTATCCACTGTGGATCCTTCGCCATTCCCGAAGACATTCCATTGATAGACAGGCACACCGTCTACGGGTGCTTTAAGAAACACGGTTTTTACATTTTTAACTGGTACAGGCAATGATTCAATCTCATCATTTTTTGTAGGCTTACATGAATAAAGCAAGTTATTTTTATCATCATAAAATTCTAAAATGACATCGGTCTTGCTAGCAACGATAAATGAAGAGATTTCTTTTGATGTATCAAACGTGTACCATGCATGTCTTTGCCTGTTTAAGTACTCAATGGTTGATCTATTATTATCTGTCAATGTTCTTACTTTCTCTTTGCTATTATCGATGTTCGGACCTACATTTATGAGAAGTCCGTCCAGCAATCCACCGGTATATTTTGTAGCTTCTGGCTGGATGCTTTTTTGTGGTGAATTATTGCTTTCACCTGCTTCATTAACGGCAGAGATCACATAAAAATAAGCCGTACCATTTTTAACGTCCTTATCGGTATAGGACGTCCCTACTACATGTTCTGCAATTGGTACAAATGGACCGCCAGAAGAAAAGGCACGCAGTACATTATAGGATTTAGCTCCGGTTGTCGCCCACTCGATATTAACGATTTGATCGCCGCCGTATAACCAAGTTATTGTAGTTGCATTCGGCGGAGCAGAAGGGGTTCCAAAAACATTCCACTCCTTAATATAAGTGGCAGCAGACGATTTCAACACAACCGTTGAAACGTCTTGTACAGGTGATGGCAATGTTTGAATTCCGTTAATATTCAATGCGTTATATGTCAAAAGCAGATTATTTTTGTCATCATAGAATTCCATTATCATTGCACTACCACTACTCACTACAACTGATGTTATTTCTATTGGTGAAGTAAATGTGTGCCATGCGGCCTTATATCCATCAAGATTATTAATGTAAATTTTCGTATTTTCGTCATTATCCGTTATATCAGTTACGGTTTTCGTAGAGTTGCCAACGATAGTACCGACATCTATCGCTACACCGTCCAGATATCCCCCTGTGTACTGGCTTGCTGCAGCTTGAACTGGACTGGTTATAAAAATCCCTAGAATAAAAGCTAACATCAGCATGCTTAATCCAATTTTTTTCAAATCCATTTCCCCCATTTAAATAGTTTTGTTTTAAATTTTCTGCCTATCACAAAATTAATCCAATAATATCTTTTTTATGGATATAGCGGATTTCAGAAAACAGGTTTCATGTTATCATAAAATCCTTTTGAAAACTAAACATATAATCGCAATTAAGGGTATATATTCATTCTTTTCTCACTTTTTTTTGTAAAAAACAGAACTAAAGAACTAAAATTCTATCTCTTTATTACTTTAAAATAGATGAAATACAAAAATATCGTGCATATTTATATGCGCACAACCATGCTTATGTACACACCTATCTTGATAGTGGGTACAATTTCGGCTACGGAGGCAAAGGTGCTCACCAAATAAACACCTGTGCCTACACCCAGAAGGATCCTGGATATCGGGATAACGCCGATATTGGAGATAGACGAAGGAGGCTGCACATCCCAGTATATAAAGGGCAAGAAGGAGCACCTTTTTACGTTTCCTCGTGAAGTCATGAAAACGATGACAGGTGTCCCAATAGCGAAAGCGAGTGAGTAGGCTGTTATAAGCTGCGCGGTGAATGCAGTGGCGATATGGAACAATATCAGCCTGATAGCGAACAGGGTTTTTCGAAAATATTTGCTCAGTACTGCAGATATCCTTGGGGCTAAGTGGATCTTTCTGGTCATTCCGGAGTTGTCCAAGGGACTGAAGAGATTCAACCAGCTCAACCGAGATCTGGCCATCGTCAAGACGCACCTTGTCCAACACGCTTCGGCATCCGGTGGATAACGGAATCGTCTTCCGTCAGGTGTTCCTTACGATGCCTGTTACGGAAGAGTACTAGAGGATGGACTTTAAAACGGCGCTTCACGAAATGGAGCGTTGGGCTGAGAGATGAAAGGTGAAGGAGCGAGCTTTGGATAGCAGCAGGAAAAATGCCTGAACGGCGGAGTCAGGAAGATGCGTGCAAGCATCCTTTTTTGTGGCACGAACCGGAAACGGTTCACCATAGGCAGGGGCAAAAGCTGGACATAGGGTGCTCATCGCCTCATATACATCGGTATATACACCTTTGCGGATTCATCTTCCATTCTGCAGATGCCTCCAAAGATGCGGGCAAAGCGTAATAACGGAGGATTGGCGGAAGAGGCGCCTGCTTCTAGAATGGGGGTGTAAACCAAGGTGGAATTACTGGTTAGGGAGGTTGCAATGATGAAAAAAATGCGGTTTGCCATTGTCGGCGCGGGCGTTATTTCCCCGCTCCATGCAAGAGCGGTTGTGAGTCATCCGGAAGCGGAGCTTACAGCCATCGTTGATGAAGCGCCGGAAAAAGCTAGAGCTTTGGCAAAGGAGTTCGGGTCGCCGCCCATATATGCCACGGTAGATGAGATGCTGAAAAACGGTGAAGTGGATGCGGTATGTATTTGTGTGCCGAGCGGTTTGCACCGGGACATTACCATTGCGGCTGCGCGGGCCGGTAAACATGTGCTTTGCGAGAAGCCGCTTGGCATCACGGCGTTGGATATGGATGAGATGATTGAAGCATGCCGCAGCAACGATGTTAAGCTGGCAACTGTGTTTCAGAAACGGACGGTGACGGAGGCGCTGCTCACCAAAAAGGCAATAAATGAAGGAAAGCTGGGCCGGCTGGTACTGGGGGATGCCTATATGAAATATTTCCGCAGCCGTGAATATTACAAAAGCGCGGGCTGGCGGGGAACATGGGCGCTTGATGGCGGCGGGGCGCTGATGAACCAGGGTGTTCACGGCGTCGATATTATCCGCTGGTTGATGGGAGACGTAGAGAGTGTATTTGCTTATGCTTCTCCACTAATCCATGACATCGAGGTGGAGGATACCGCCGTTGCGGTCGTGAAATATACAAACGGTGCTTATGGTGTGATTCAAGGAGCGACAACCGTTAATCCCGGCCAGGAGCCACGTTTTGAAATCCACGGGGAGCACGGATCAATCATATATGGGGACAGCGGATTTAAGGTGTGGAAAACGCTGGACGGCGATATTGGACCTGTCCAAGCACAGCAGAAAGCGGCTGATGGCACCGACGATCCACGTGCGATTTCGGCGGATGGGCATTATATTCTGGTTGATGACCTGATCCAGGCGGCAAGGGAAAATCGCGAACCGCTGATCTCGGGTGAAGAAGCGCGCAAATCGGTTGATTTGGTTCTCGCCATTTACGAGTCCGCTCGAACTGGCAAGGAAGTGCGGCTTAGACCCGGGGGCACAAAGGCATGAAAACAGACATATTGAACATCGGCATGATTGGTCTCGATACATCCCATGCACCTTTGTTTGCAGAGATGTTAAACAATTCCGATCACCCCCACCATGTTCCGGGAGGGAGACTGACGACGGCGTTTCCAGGGGGCTCCCCGGATTTTCCGCTTAGTATCGACAGGGTTTCAGGCTATACTGCGCAAATCCGGGATGATTTTGGCGTTCGGATGGTCGAAAGCGTAGAAGCCGTCGCTGAACAGACGGATGCCTTGATGCTGCTGACCGTCGACGGCAGGCTTCATGTGGAGCAGTTTGCGGCGGTGGCTTCCTATGGAAAACCGGTATTCATCGATAAGCCGTTTGCGCTCAGCAGCCATGATGCTGGCGTGATCGCTCGTTTGGCTCGGAAACATAATGTGCCGCTGCTCAGCTGCTCCTCCGTCCGGTGGGCGGAGAATTTGGCTGCGGCGGCCGAGGAGAATGAGGCTGGGAATCTGATCGGAGTTGACTGCTACGGTCCGATGGAGCTGCAGCCGACGCAGCCAGGTTTTTTCTGGTATGGCATACATATGGCCGATATGCTGTACCGCTGCATGGGGCCGGGATGCGCCGAGGTGAAGGTGACGACGGCAGAGGATCATGATCTGGCCGTAGGTGTCTGGGCTGATGGCCGGATCGGGACCATTCGCGGGAACCGAAAAGGCAATAAACGTTTCGGGGCGCTGCTTCATCGCGATCAGGGAACCGGGCACGTAGATATCTATGCCCAGCAAAAGCCCTATTACGCCAGCATGCTAGAGGCGGTCATCCGGATGTTTCAAACCCAAACGCCGCCAATCAATATCAACGAAACACTTGAGGTTATCGCCTTCCTAGAAGCAGCCAACGAAAGTAGGATGACTGGGCAGCCTGTAAGCCTAAAAATTTCGCAACATGGTGAAGGCATATCTAATCATCGTACATCCGCTTATTAAATAAACGTCAAGCAAAGGGAGGCCAGAATAACGATGCCACCATTCAGGCTAGGAGTTATTACCGATGAGATCTCACAAGATGTTGAAGATGCGATTCGAATTGCCAAGCAATATGGTCTTCATGGGCTGGAGCTCCGTTCGGTAGACGGGAAGCAGCTGCACAGGATTAGCGAGCGGAGGCTGGAGGAGATCGCCGCCATGATCCTTGACGCAGGGTTAAGCGTCTGTGCATTGTCCACGCCGGTCTTTAAATGCAATGTAAAAAACAAGGAGGAGGTTGCCGCACATCACGGCATGCTTCGCCGCTATGCCGAACTAGCGCAGCGGCTGGATACCCGCCTCCTTCGGGGCTTCAGCTTCTGGTCGGACGGTGATTTCGGTGCGGCCTTTCCGGCGATAGCGGAGGAATTACAACGAACCGTACCCGTACTGGAGGAATACGACCTGGTCTTTGCCTTGGAGCCGGACCCGTCCGTATTTGCCACTAATGGGGCAAAGGTGAGAGCGCTCGTTCAGGCTGTTGCCTCTCCGCGGGTTCTGGCATTGTATGATCCCGGCAACCATTTATGGGATCCGGATGGTGAATTGCCTTTTCCGGATGGATATGAGGCGCTGCGCGGCCATATTTGCCATATCCATCTGAAAGATGCCATACGTGAGCATAACCGGACGGAAGCCGTTGCCATCGGCACGGGCCAGGTTGGTTATGAGCAACTGCTAGCGAGGCTGATCCAGGACGGATACGCCGGCTGGCTTGTCGTTGAGACCCACTACCGGCTTCAATCTACGCTCAGTGAAGAGCAATTAAAACGCCCTGCGGGGTACGACTTTTCTGCAGGTGGAGAAGCAGCAACGAAGGAATGCTTAGAGAGTTTCCTTCATCTGCTGAAGCAACTTGAACAGAAAAGCAGGTAAATTCGCCAGGAGTTGTTGTTAGTAAGATGTGGCTGACACCATATCGCAATCGTATGTATCACCTCGAGAGGAGGGGCCAATATGTTGAGGGCTCCATCTGCGGAAAAGGAATGGATCAAAGATAGGCTCGAGGTCAGGCAATATGCCACCCGCGACGAGATGGGAAGGGCGGCCGCCGAAGAAGCCGCCGCCGCGCTAAGGAACAAGCTTGCCATGCAGGATCATGTCCGGATGGTACTCGCCGCTGCTCCTTCGCAGAGTGAGTTTCTTCATTATTTGGGAGAAGCGGAGGGAGTCGATTGGAAGCGGGTAACGGCGTTTCACATGGATGAATATATCGGGCTTGGTCCGGATGCTCCCCAGTGCTTTGGCATCTTCCTGGGTACGCGATTTTTCATGCGCGTTAACCTGGGAAAGGTCCATCTGATCGACAGTTTGGCTGATCCGGGGATGGAATGTGAACGGTATGCGTCCCTGCTGCAGGAAGCGCCGATTGATATGGTCTGTCTCGGCATCGGCGAGAACGGACATCTCGCCTTTAATGATCCGCCGGTGGCCGATTTTCAAGATCCTTATACCGTTAAAACTGTCCGGTTGGATGATATGTGCCGTCAGCAGCAGGTCCATGACGGATGTTTCGCCCGGCTTGAAGATGTGCCTGAGTATGCACTGACCATGACGATCCCTGCGCTGTTGTCCGCTGAACGGTTGTTCTGCATCGTACCGGGGGCAGCCAAACGAAATGCGGTGCTGGAAACATTGGAGGGACCGTTATCGCCCTCCTGTCCCGCTTCGATTTTACGAACGCATCCGGACTGCCGTCTCTATCTGGACCGGGATTCCAGTCCGGGAAGATGAAAGGCTCCGCATGGGAAAGGGACGAGGAAGGTTCATGGCAAAGCGCCGTCAATCGGCCAAAGCGGCACGAGACAAGGTCCCGCCGACTCATCGAGTAAATCTATAGGAGACGGTAGATATATGGGGATGCAAAATATTCAGCAGTCCGGTTCTTACCTGGCCGGAAGGCATTACCAGACGGGCGAGCCAATTGCGCTTGGCATAGACGGCGGGATGATTACCGGCTGCAGGAGCTTTGCTGCATCGAACGATCTGGATCAGCATGGGGGAGCGGAGCTGCCATGGATTGCGCCGGGATTGGTTGATCTGCAGATCAACGGCTATGCCGGCATGGACCTGAACGCCCTGGATTTGTCGGAGGAGGAGGTTGTGGCACTCAGCGGTCGGTTGTGGGCGGAAGGCGTTACCTCGTTTTATCCGACGATTATTACGGGAGCGGATGAGTCCATACAGAGGGGGCTTGAGGCGATTGACCGGGCCTGCCGCCGGCTTGAGCGGGAAGAGCACGACGTCGGTGTGATGCATAATATCGCGGGCATCCATTTGGAAGGTCCGTTTATATCTAAGGAAGACGGACCGCGCGGAGCCCATAACCGCGCCTTCGTCAGAGCGCCCGATTGTAACAGCCTGGATAGATGGCAGCAATCGGCTGGCGGCCGCATTCGCATCGTGACGTTGTCCCCGGAATGGCCGGAAAGCGAAGCATTTATTACCCTCTGCATCGATCATGGCATTGTTCCGGCTATCGGACATACAGCAGCAACAGCTGGCCAGATCGGGCTGGCAGCAGCAGCGGGAGCCCGCTTGTCCACCCACTTGGGCAATGGCGCGCATCCCGTACTGCCGCGCCATCCCCACTACATCTGGGACCAGCTGGCGGAGGATCGGCTATGGGCAAGCGTCATTGCCGATGGGTTCCATCTCCCTGATGCCTTCCTGAAGGTAGCGCACAAGGTGAAAGGCGAGCAGCTGATTCTGGTAAGCGATGCCGTCAGTCTGGCCGGGATGTCGCCGGGGGTGTATGAAACACCCGTCGGAGGCAATGTTACGCTGACGGAGCAGGGACGGCTGCATCTTACCGGTCAGCCGGCCCTATTGGCCGGATCAGCTCTACCGCTTGTGGCTGGGATCGGCCACATGGAGGAGGCGGGAATCTGCAGCCTGGGGGAAGCATGGGACATGGCTTCGGTCAGACCTTCACGACTCATGAATTTGCCTACCAGCGCAGGGCTTACGCCAGGCGCGCCGGCGGATATCGCGATGTTTACGCTTGGGCAGGGAAAAATTGGGATTCTGGAGACGTATAAACAGGGGCGGTTGATGTACCGCGATCCGGATGCAGATAAATAACATTTCGCGCCCCAATAAAGACGGGACTGTTCCCTACTGAGAATTCAGAGGTATAGTCCCGTTTTTGCATATGGCAAGCCGCATGCAGCTATCCGCAGCCAGGTTATCAGTGTTACCAGTGAAACTCAAAGTCCTGCGGTATGAATTCAGATTTACGAACACAGGCGTTACAGACTCATGAAGCATATTTTTTCCGATACTCTCCCGGCGTCATGCCGGCATGCCGCTTAAACATGCGGATAAATGAATTTACGTTTTGATAGCCGATCCGGGCTGCGACGTCTTGGATACGCAGATCCAGATTTTGCAGCATGTCTTTGGCGGTGCGGATGCGGATATCGTTGAGATAATCACTAAAGTTCAGCCCGGTTTTTTCTTTAAAATAGGTGGACAGATACCCTGACGTAATATTCAGCTTGTCGGCCATCATGTCTAGATTGATATCCTCTTCCAGATGATCATTGATATAAGCCATAACAAAAGAGGTGATCGGATCATGGTTTTCCGTCTTGCGCCGGATCAACTGAAGCGCCGGGTCCAGCAGCCTACGGAACCAAATGGCATACTGGTCCGGGCTGTAGAAGTCCAAGGCTACATCCAGCGGCGGCACGTGTGCGGTTTCATAGGTAGCGGTAAGATTAAGACCGCGCAGCAGCTTGTCGAGCTCGCCCGCGACATCCTTGGAAAAACGGTGATAATCCCGGGCAAGCGCGCCCTTTTTCTCCAGCATGGCCAAGCTTTTGCGTATCCACTCCTGCATGCTTTCTTCACTTCCACTCAGCAGGCGGTTTTGGAATTCCTGCTCCCACAGCGCTTTGAAGCAGCTGCTTTCTTTTTCGGAATCCCCGTCTTCCGGACGAATCCACTGGGTTTGATCGCGAAGCTCGCGTTGCTTCAGCATGCCTGTGACCTGGGAATAGGCAACCGTAAACGGTGCACCCGCAGGCTGAATCGGACTTTCGGCCATCGTCACGAGATAGGAGCTGCGGTCCAGGCTGAATACCCCCTGCAAATGGCGGATCCATGAATCCGTTTCCATAGATTCGCCTGGCAAAAACACGATGGAGAGCACCTGCTGAGGTTCGGTTTGGATCGTAACCGATTCCGGATAGGACTGCTGCCAAATATGGTCGATATATTCCCGGATGTAATAGGCGCCCTTCTCCTGCTCCAGCTGATACTCAGCATAACCTTCCTTAAAAAGGATCTGATAAACGATCATGACATAAGGCAGGCTGGCATCCGCTAGCTCCCTAAGCTCGCTGAGATTCATGTGGATGTTTTTCAGCCGGTTGACGTAAGCGTAATGGCGGAGTATGGAGTTTTTGCGGGCCAAATCACTGGATATACGCTGATGCGTGGAACGCATGTGCATGACTCTCCGGCTAATTAGCTCGATTTCCCGGATAGGCTCCAACGTGGGTTCGGGTTCATCTTTTCTGAGGGTGTCCACCATGATGCGGATGGGACGATGCACTCTGCGGCTGAACACAAAGGTGAGGATGACGAGCAGGCCTACGACAGCCAGCAGCGAAAGAAGGAGAAGGTTTAAGTTTAGGAGCTGGGCCGAAATGCTTTGGACCGGAACCTTGTTGACATACAAGAAGCCGGTATCTTTACCTTTTTTATAAAAATAGTAGGAGTCGCCTGTCTGGATAAACGAATGTTTCTCATCGAATGAATCAAATGTGGGCAGAACAGAATCGGCATTAGGCCCGGTCGAAGGAGCATACAGAGGATGCCCTTCCGGGTCAAGGATATAAAAGTTTCCGTTTAGTGCGGGTTGTAAATCATGTGCGAGCCGTTCCGCATCCAGCATAGCGATCAGATACATATCCTTGTAAGGCGTCATTTTGATCACGACAGGTATTAGACTTCCCTTCGAACGGGCGGATCCGAGTGTTTGTTCGGAAAATGTCGCGACAGGGAAGACACGGAATGCATAAGTCTCGCGGAACTGCCCCTCCCAAAATGCAGGCGGGTATGGCGGACTGGCATAATAGGTGCTGAACATCGACTTCGCGCTGCTTGTCCCGTCTCTCTCGACCACGTAGGCATCCTTCTGAAAATAAATAATGAGATTATCCATGTCCAGAAAAGGATTCGTATATAGCCGCTTCATCCCCGTGATCACGTCATTAATATAGCCGTAAGCCCGGTTATCCTTCACTTGCCGCAGCTGGTTGACATACGCCGTCCATCGCGGGTCCTGGTTCAGGCTGAGCACCATCTCCCGGGTAATCCGAAACTGGTCTTCATAACCCCGGGCGGCATGGTTCATGCCCAGTTCGTTGTATTTGACGATTTCATTGTGAATCTGCCGCTTCAGATAAAAGAAGGAAACAAGATTAAAAGCCGTCAGCAGCAGAATAACGGCAAGGAAACCGGACAACAGCTTGGTAAAAAGCGACGGAAATCCGAGCATTCTTTTCAGAATGAGCGACATTAGATGAACACCTCCATGGCCATGGTAAGCGGCTCGCATTTAAAGTGACTATATCATAAGATTTATTTCCGCATTCACACAATATTCACCTTTTTAGGATTCTCTACAACCTTTACACTCTTCCGAAAAAAAGGGGATAGCGCCGCAAACTTGCCGATTTATTTTGCCTAGCTCCATCCGGTATGCTGTTGGTACAGGAAAGACATTGCGTTTTCAGATAAGGGAGGTGCGAAGCAAAATGAAACCGGCCGAGACGGAAATGGCGGGTGCCGTGATGGCGCCGGGGGTACGCCCCCGTGTCCGTCCGGGAAAAGGAAGGATGGCAAGAGCCTTTCGGCGAAGCAAATATCTGTGGCTGCTGTTTCTGCCCTGCCTGCTGTATTATTTGTTGTTCAAATACGCGCCGATGTTTGGACTGGTCATTACGTTCAAAAACTATAATGTCTTTAAGGGGATTTGGGCAAGCGAATGGGTCGGACTAAAGTATTACCGTATGTTTTTCAGCAATCCGGATTTTTGGGTCTTGATGAAAAACACATTTGTACTGGGGGTTTACAAACTGGTGTTTGGCTTCCCTGCGCCGATCATTCTCGCGCTCTTGATGAACGAGGTCAGAAGTGCTGTGTTCAAAAGATGGGTCCAAACCTTCAGCTATCTGCCTCATTTTATTTCCAACGTCATCGTGGCCAGCATGGTGATCATGTTTCTGTCGCCGACAGGCGGCATCGTGAACCGGCTCTTTACCGCCTTTGGTGGAAGTCCTGTCAATTTCATGATGGAACCCGGGTTATTCCGGCCGATCTACGTGATTTCGGAAATATGGCAGCATATCGGTTGGGAGACGATTATTTTCTTGGCTGCACTGACGGCGGTGGATCCGCAGCTTTATGAAGCAGCCGGAATTGACGGGGCCGGAAGATGGAGGAAGTTGTGGCATGTAACCCTTCCAGGCATTGCGCCGACCATCATGATCGTTTTGATTCTGAACATCGGCAAGGTGCTTGAAATCGGTTTTGAAAAAGTATTTCTGATGTATAACCCTGCAGTTTACAGTACGGCTGATATTATCAGCACATATGTGTACCGTGTCGGCATGGAACAAGGGAATTTCAGTTATGCCTCCGCCATCGATCTGTTTATGGGCGTGATCAGCTTTATTTTCATATTTTCGGCTAACTATGCAAGCAGGCGGTTAGGAGGAACGAGCCTATGGTAAAAACCGGACGAATGCGGAGACGAATCAGCCTGTTTACCGTTTTCAATACGTTTTTCATGCTGCTGCTCGCCGCCGTCATGCTGTATCCTTTTGTGTATATGCTCGCTGTGTCGCTTAGCGGCGACGTGTACGTGATGAAAGGGGAGGTCACCCTGTGGCCGAAAGGATGGAACCTACGGATGTACGAACTGGTTTTGGGTGATCCAAACATCTGGACGTCTTACCGGAATACCATCGTCTACACGGTGCTTGGTACAGCCATCGCCATGCTGGTGACTTCAATGGGCGCATACGCATTGTCACGTAAGGACATGACATTTCATCGGGGGTTTACGCTGATGATTGTGTTTACGATGTTTTTTAGCGGGGGCATGATTCCTACGTTTCTGGTCGTCCGCTCGCTTGGGCTGGTGGATACGATTTGGGGCATGGTTTTGCCGGGGGCCGTCAGCACTTGGAATCTGATTCTGATGCGCACCTTCTTCAGTGGGATTCCAAAAGAACTGGAGGAGTCGGGAAGAATTGACGGATTGAACGATGTGGGCATCTTTTTCCGGATCATTGTGCCGCTGTCCAAACCGGTGTTTGCAACGATTTCGCTATTTTATGCGGTTGGAATTTGGAATAATTTTTTGTATCCGCTTTTATACTTGAGAAGTCAGGAACTGTTCCCGCTGCAAGTGCTTTTGCGCAATCTTGTTCTTGCCGGGAGCGTCAGCTCCGGACAGGTCACGCAAATCGGTGGGGATAATCTCGTCGTTGAGGATTCGCTTAAGTTCGCCACGATTATGGTTTCCACGCTGCCAATTTTGATTTTATATCCTTTCGTTCAGAAATATTTCGTTAAAGGCTCCATGATCGGCGCTGTGAAGGGATAGTTATAGAAAATGGCACAATCCAATACAAGATCCAATGCAAAGCTCGAAGTCCATAAAAAGAAAGTCAAAGGGGGATTATACTCATGGGAAAAAAGTGGCTGTATAAAGGCGTTATCGCAGCGTTGCTGGTTGTAGTTGCGCTAGCGGGATGTTCTTCGGGAGCTGAAAAGTCTCCGGAGGCGAAGGTACCAAACGGGAAGGAGGCCGCCCCGAAACCTCAGAGCGAAGAAGTCACATTAACGGCTCTTTTGGATAACAATGCGACGTTCCCATACAGCAAGGATTGGCCGATCTGGAAATGGATCAAAGAGAAAACGGAAGTATCATTAAATGTGCAAACGCCGTCGGGAAAGCTGAGCGACACGCTTAATCTCGTCATGGCCTCGGGCAATCTGCCTGATATGATGTATATGTCCGGCCGGCGCGACTCCAATAAATACGGTGACCAGGGAGCTTTGGAAAATATTCTTGATCACGTGGACCAGATGCCAAACCTGAAAAAATGGATGGAGCAATACCCGGAAGAGGCGAAAGCGGCGCTTTCCGCCGATGGGAAAATGTATATGTTTCCGAACCAGGGCTTCGGGGAAACGAATCGGATGATCTGGCTGTACCGCGAGGATGTGTTCAAAAAGAATGGGCTTACCGTACCCCAAACCTATGAAGAGCTGCATCAAGTGCTGAAAAAGCTGAAAGCGCTGTATCCGGACAGCTATCCGCTGTCTATGCGGTTCGGCCAAATCCCGGATGAAATGATGGCGAATCTGACGACCAACTTCGGCAGCGGCACCGATGTCTATTATAATTTTGACGAAAAGAAATGGAAGTTCGGACCGACGGAAGACAATTACAAAGCGATGGTCAGCATGTGGCATACCTTCTACAAGGAAGGGCTCATTCCTCCGGATTTCCTTTCAATCCAAACCAAACAGTGGCAGGATGTTATGTCCACGGGACAGTCGTTTATAACGATCGATTACATCAGCCGCGTCGATTTTTTCAACAATGCCATGCGCAAAGACAATCCGGAATACAGCCTGCAATTTATGGCGCCGCCAGCCGGATTGCCCGGCATGAAGCAGCAAAACCCGTACTTCCAGTACCTAGAGGGCGGTTTGACGGTCGCTTCCACCTCCAAGCATAAGGAGGACATCATGAAATACATGGACTTTTTCTACAGCGAAGAAGGGCGGACGTTAAGCAGTTGGGGCAAGGAAGGAGAAACGTATACCGAAGAAAACGGACAGAAGAAATTCAAACCTGAATTTACGGATGTGACGGAAATGCGGAAAGAGACGGGACTACAGACGAGCGGCACGTATACGTGGATCGATTACAACGCGCATCTATCGCTGTTTTCACCGGATCTGAAAAAGGCTTATGAAGAGGCCGCCAAATATGATCTGCCTGCCATGCAGCCGAAGCCGGCTTTTACAGATGCGGAAAATGAAATACTCTCCGTGACTGGGGAGGCTGTGAAAAAATTTAGGGAGGAGAACTTCTCCAAATTTGTGCTGGGCACAAGAAGTCTAGATGAATGGAGTAAATATGTGGAGGAAATCAACGGCCTGGGTGTACAGAAGCTGATTAATACCTATGATGCGGCGCTGAAGAGAGTGGAGCAGACAAAACTGGAGCCCAAGTAATAAAAGAAGAATGGAAACTTCGCTCTCACGTCTGGGTTATTGTCCATCTGTTTAAAGGTGATTCATCCATACGCCGTCCTTCTCCAGCACCTGATCAGCTTAAAGCCTGCAAAAGTGCAACTATTTAAAACCGCTTCCCCCTATATTTCATAAATGCTTGCGAAAGTGCATCAATTTATTTCCATTAGTGCCGATATAGACAAAAATCTCCTAAAAGCCTGCACATTCGCAGGTTTTTTCTTTTAAGAGACCGCACGATTCTGCAAAAAGTGCACGTTTGCAACATTTTCCTAGTCTGATCTAGAAAGATTTAGAACCCATGATGCATCATATGAAGATCTAACCTAAATTGAAGGGGATTGCGTGTAGTAATGGGATTCCCACTATAGTATTGGGCAGTGGGGGGATGAAAGAAATAG
>JAIRVF010000090.1 GCA_031254035.1 Paenibacillus sp. | reverse complement strand
AGTTCCCCACTCTCGTCAACTCTGCGGTAAATGTCGTCTGTAGTGATCTCAAACCTATCTTTGTAGGCGGTTTCGCCAAACACTACATACAGCGGTACCATTCCGATGTCAAATTGATCTATCCAAGATTGTGGGATATCGGAGATACTATCTGCGAAAACTTTCACTTGTGTCAATGGATTTCCTCCAATGTAATTTTACTTTAGTTGTTAATTACATTATAGAGTAGACGCTTCACATAAAGCAAAGAACTTTCATAATAAAAAGGGCTGGAAAATGCTACTTAGTTACATAATATGCTTAATATTCTTAATACTGGGGGTAATGTTGTATAAAATCTAATATTTCAACCAAAATAAGACAGCCTGTTTTATTCCAATCGTTACAGAGGAGCAAATAAATATGAAAAACAAATGGTTGCTGGCGTTGTTGTTAACCTTGACGTTTGTTTTTAGCATTACGCCAGTAGGATCTGTGTAAGCGAAGGTAGGCGCGGAGAAAAACTCGATTTGCCTAAGTCCCAAAATGGTACAATTAAAAGTCGATATGCAGAAGGTTTGGATCGACCATACGATCTGGACAAGAAGCTATATTGTCAGCGCCATCTCGGATCGTCCAGATCAGAAGGATGTATTGGACCGGTTATTGCGGAACCAACAGGACATAGGCAACGTGATTAAGCCATATTATGGAGAGGTCACTGGCAATAAGCTGGCTGATCTTTTGAGAGAGCATATTTTGATCGCAGGGCAAATTGTGACCGCTGCCAAAGCGGGCAATCAGGCGGATGTGAAAAAGTTAGAGACGGTTTGGCATAGAAATGCCGACGATATCGCCAAATTTTTAAGCGCAGCGAATCCGAATTGGCAGTTTAAAGTGCTGCAAGATATGTTGTATACGCATCTTCAGTATATTACGGAAATCGTCCTTGACTGTCTCAAAGGAGATTGGAAAGCGGATATTGCAGCAACCGACAAAAACGAGATCCATATGATTCATTTAGCCGATATCCTGACAGAGGGAATTGTAAAGCAGTTTCCAGGAAAATTTTAATAACGATCACGCAAGACGATGCAAAGCAGATATTCCAGTTAGTATCTTAGTGTTATTCATTGCTTCCTATTATTTGACTGTATACTTGTTTAAGAGGAAGGATTTCTAACAATTCTAAGTGCGAAGCATAAAAATAAGAAGGCATTCCAGCTATTATTTAAACGGAATGCCTTCTTATTTTTTTCGTAGTGAACAATTACCTCGATGGTATCCTTTTCAACGCAAAATGATCTGTGAAACTACACACACTCATTCGATGTGACATTTGTCATATGTAAATCATTACAAATATGAATACCAAGCGGGGGAACGTTAGGATATGATGGATTCAGCTGAACGATGCCAGCAGTAACGCGTTCCAAGCGCTTGTGTGGCAAGCCGATTCAATGCTCAATTGTGCTTGGTAACTTTTAAAAATCTTAACAAGAAGGGAGTTTTTCAGATGGCTCAACGATTTAGACCTATTTCTAGAGCCGCTGTACGCGGAATCGCAAGCGGGTTTTTTTTCATGGCTTTTTTTGGTACAATGTGGGCATATACAGGAATAATGGGTCTGCAAGGTTGGGGGAATCCTTTGTTGTTAAGCACATCTGTCGCCATTGGGATTATACTGTTCATCGGCGGTGGTTCACTAATGCATGCAGCACGAAAAATAAAGAATCCGGTTTCAAATGCATGGCTCGGGAAACGAATAGGAATGTGGTTCGGCATTAAATTAATGCATACATGACCGTTGTCGGCCTTGGTGGCGCCTTGATCTTGTGGGGGACTGCCATAGCAGTATGGCTGATGGGATATAGAGTATTGAAGGGCAATTAATGATTTCAAGGGTGTAGCTCTAATTGTGCTAATTGAATTGCAACTCATCCAAAAATCTTTTTCACTCCGATTCTACCCTGACACAATGTTGTCAGGATGGAAGAATTACTAAAAGAGTGTAAATAAGGTTCATTCGAGGAGGGTTTTCAATGACAATTTCCAACCAATCTTTCAACGAAGCAACTGCAGACATCAAGCCGTTTCGTATCTCTATCCCACAGGCTGATCTTGACGAGCTTCAATACCGTCTCTCCCGGACGAGATGGCCGGATGCATTAAGTGAAGCAGGTTGGAAATATGGCGTATCGATCGAGAATCTAAAAGAGTTGGCGACCTACTGGCAAAACGAGTACGATTGGCGCAAGCATGAAGAGCGGCTGAACGAATATCCTCAATTCATGACAACCATCGATGGCGCTAAAAAGGAACAAATCTTAGCACCATCAGAACCAGTATCTTTCTTTAATTTTTCAACAACATAGGTTTAACACTAACTGTTATATCTTTGAATTGGCTCAGTGAAGTTGGAATTATTAGAATTGAGAGGTGAGTAATATATTTATTCGGAAAAAATGGTTGTTTGTATTCATAATTTTTATAATTTTATTATCGGGTTGTGAAAGAAACAACCCAGGCCGATTAAATGACTATAATTTATTGATTACTAATAATAGTCCATTGGATTTAAAAAGTATAGTTGTTACTGTTGAAGAAAATAATGACTCTGGTTTAATTGATAATGATATTGGATATAAAGATATTGCGAAATTTCATATGAAAAATGGAAAGCAATCGTTTAAGATTACAATTAATCCAAAAGAGAATTACTCGGTAAGTAAGGAATTTAGTGAAACATTTAATACAGAAGAAATTGTTGAATATCAAATAATAATAGAAAGTAATGAAATAACTATTCAAAGGAAATTATGACACCCCACACTATAAAAAAAAATTATTGATCCGCAAGCAGTATGCCTTAATAAGACATACTGTTTGCGGTTTTTTGTTGTAGATTTTTTAGACACATGACAACGAATGTCGAAATTTTAGACACAGGGCTGTTTCTGTCTATTTTTATTCCATTTATATTCCTTTACAGTTAAGGTGTCAGGAACACTTATATTCCTATACAGCTAAAGTGTCAGGAACTTTAAAGGAGGTTGTTATGATGTATTATAGCAATGGAAACTACGAAGCTTTTGCCCGTCCGAAGAAACCACTTGGTGTTGATCAAAAATCCGCCTATCTAATCGGCGCTGGCCTAGCATCACTGTCCGCAGCCGCATTCCTGATACGTGATGGTCAGATGAAGGGAGAAAACATTCATATTTTGGAGGAGCTCGATATTTCCGGAGGCGGATTGGACGGCATCTATGATGACGGACGAGGATTCATTATCCGCGGTGGCCGTGAAATGGAGAACCACTTCGAATGCCTTTGGGATCTATTCAGATCAATTCCTTCACTGGAAGTAGAAGGTGCATCGGTATTAGATGAATTCTACTGGCTCAATAAGGAAGATCCTAACTACTCCTTACAGCGTGCTATTCTCAATCGTGGTGAGGATGCACATACCGATGGCAAATTCACACTTAGTCAAACCGCTTCGATGGAAATTATCAAGTTGTTCTTTACTCCAGAAGAAGCTCTTGAAGATACGAAGATTACAGATGTCTTCTCGGAAGATTTCTTCAACTCGAATTTCTGGCTTTACTGGCAGACGATGTTTGCTTTTGAACCATGGCATAGTGCGATGGAAATGCGCAGATATATCGCTAGATTCATTCACCATATCGGAGGATTGCCAGATTTCTCAGCGTTGAAATTTACCAAATATAATCAATACGAGTCGCTTGCACTACCACTAATGGAGTATTTGAAAGGCCATGGTGTTACATTCCAATACGCAACGACCGTAACCAATATCGAGTTTGACATTACAGAGAATAAGAAAGTTGCTAAAAAGCTGGTTTATGTTCAAAAAGGACAAGAAAAACATTTTGACCTGACCGAAAATGATTTGGTATTCATCACCAATGGCAGCAATACCGAATGCTCTACTTTAGGCGACAACAACACTCCAGCCGTAATGAACACATCCCTCGGGGGAAGCTGGGAGCTATGGAAAAATATCGCGGAACAAGATCCTGCCTTTGGCCGTCCAGACAAATTCTGCGGCAACATTGCGGAAAGCAACTGGGAATCTGCTACCATTACAACACTGGATGACCGTATCCCGCCTTATATCGAGAAGATTTGCAAGCGGGATCCATTCAGCGGCAAGGTCGTTACCGGCGGTATCGTAACGGTAAAAGATTCAAAATGGTTGATGAGCTTTACGCTGAACCGTCAGCCTCACTTCAAATCCCAGCCAAAAGACCAGCTCGTCGTATGGGTATACAGCTTGTATTGCGACGTGCCAGGTGACTACATCAAGAAACCAATGAAGGATTGCACGGGCATTGAGATTACGGAAGAATGGCTCTATCACATGGGCGTACCAGAAGCAGAGATTCATGAAATGGCGGTAAATTCCGCGAACTGTGTCCCTTGCATGATGCCTTATGTTACTTCTTACTTCATGCCAAGAGCTGTAGGAGATCGTCCGAATGTAGTCCCTGATGGTTGCGTCAATGCTGCCTTTATCGGCAACTTTGCCGAAACACCGCGAGACACAGTGTTCACCACGGAGTATTCAGTCCGTACAGCTATGGAAGCTGTATACACGTTACTAGATGTTGATCGGGGCGTGCCTGAAGTATTTGGTTCCGCCTATGACGTCCGTGTGTTGTTGGATTCCACAGCTAAGATGATGGACGGTAAGAAACTAACCGAGATGGAGCTGCCTCCAACAATCCAACTCGCTGCGATGGCAGGTGTAGAAAAAATTTCTCGTACCAGAATCATGCAATTACTTAAGGAGTATAAGTTGATCTAAACGAATTACTTCTATTATAGGTTAAACCTAAGGGCATTCGCTGCATATAGCGATTGCCCTTTCTTGTTGATCATAGTAATTTGGTTATGTGTATGTGGAATTAATGGATTTTTTATCCACTAAAAGTTAAAATGAAGCTATTCATCCGAAAGAACAGGAGGGGTAAACATTCATGAAAAAAAATAACCATTGGGGCATACTAAAAAATTTCATTTACCTTGTTTTAATTATCGCTTTCTTGGCAATGGGGAGCATGATATTGGAAAATTACCTTGAGCAAGTTAAAACAACCTTTCATTTTAGTCCCGCATATGTAACGATGATCTGCATTGTGTTTTTCGGAGGCATTGGAGTTTTACTAGGCCTTAGCAGCAAGAAAAGGCAAACTGGGGGAACGATACAAATTGATAAATCAAGATTGCTATTGCTGACTTTACCATCTTTGTTCATTTCATTAAGTTATGTTTGGTTGTATTTAGGATTATTTAGATTTCTTCCATCGATTGCTCCATATATCGCTGCAAATCATTACATTGTTATCGTTTCCTGCATCGTAATGGGACATTCTCTGATAACCAGTTTTAGAAAGAAACCAATTCAGTAATGACAGTTTTCTAGTTGGGAACCTCACGATTATACCTCAAAAGGGGAATTATAATTTGGCCAGAAAAAAATACATCATTTCTGTTGTTCTAATAATTGTTCTTCTGTGTAGCGGAGGCTGTTCAGGCATGTCAAAAGCTGAAAAGAAAGGGATGGTTGAAACAGCCACAAGGCTTGGACAAGAGTATATAAAAAAATACTATAATGCGGACTTTATTGTAAAGGATTACGAAATCACAGATCGTTCTGTACATTCAGTGCTTGATCTTTATGGTTATGTAGAAGGGCATGAAGATGAAACCATTGTGGTTGTGTACAACTACAAGAAAAAGGAGATCACAAACGCTATTGGACCTGCATGGTTTATTGACAGTGGAAAGCCTTAAAGATATAAAGTGATTCAAAATGTCAGATGTAAATTCTCCCTCAGTCTGAACCCTCAAGAAAACAGGACGTAAGTAAACCACATGAGATTTCAGTCCATGTGGTTTTTTTGCTCTTGTAATATCCTCTCTTTATCTTCTCTTTATATTTTCTTTAACTTTCCTTCATTAACTTTTATTTTTCGTTTCAATTTGTTTAAAGTCTGCTCTCTATAATGAAAACATCATGATGCTATCCTAGGCTCAATGCTAAGGATTGGCACGAATAACTAGGGAGATTAATCTATGCAAAATACTCAGAAAAAATCAGTTGCAGTGTTGTTCGGCGGCTGCTCGACGGAATATGAGGTTTCGCTGCAGTCGGCAGCTTCGGTAATCGAACATTTGGACAGGGACAAATACGAGTTGGTTCTTATCGGGATTACGCGCGAGGGCGTATGGTTCAGATATGGCGGCGGCACGGATGATATTCGTGAAAACCGTTGGCAGGCGCATCCAAGCTGCATACCTGCATTGATATCGCCGAGCCGGGATACGGCGGGAATCGTGGAACTGGTTGGCACGGAATACCGCGTGACGCCGGTAGACGTTGTGTTTCCTGTACTGCATGGCAAAAACGGCGAAGATGGCACGGTGCAGGGGCTGTTGGAGCTGGCGGGAATTCCTTTTGTTGGATGCGATACATTGTCTTCGGCGGTATGCATGGACAAGGGGGTTACAAGCTGTCTCGTTCGGGCAGCCGGGATTGATACAGCTGATTCTATAACCGTATATGCTGGTGACGATTTGTACACCGCTGCCGAAGAAGCCGAACGGCTCGGATTTCCGCTTTACGTCAAGCCGGCCCGTTCCGGCTCATCCTTTGGCATTACGAAGGCATACGACAAAATCGAGCTTATGGAAGGCATCCAGCTAGCATTTGCCCATGACCGAAAAGTCATCATCGAACAGAACATCTCTGGATTCGAGATCGGCTGCGCCGTCTTAGGTCAGGGAGAGCTGCTGGTTGCGAAAATCGACGAAATCGAGCTGCAGGGCGAATTTTTTGATTATAACGAAAAATACTCCCTCGCTTCTTCGAAAATCCATCTTCCCGCGAGGATCTCCGAAGAGATGACAGTGAATGCCAAAGAAAGGGCCAAGCTGATTTATCGTGTATTGGGATGTACCGGTTTGGCTCGAGTGGACATGTTCGTCAGTGAAGACGGACGTATTATCTTTAATGAAGTGAATACCATGCCGGGATTTACGGCTGCAAGCCGTTATCCAAATATGATGAACGCCAGCCATATTTCATACCCGGAGCTGATGGATCATCTGATCCAGCAGGCTCTGGCAAAGGAGGAGGACAACCAATGTTTACTACAACCCAATGCATGATCCGCATCCAGCCGCACATGGTCCATCGCGGGACACTGATCCTTGTCAATTCGGAGCATCCATTCAAGCAGCCCATCCATTCCAGAAATTTGGCATCGGTCGAGGATATTATGCTTGCCTGCACAAAAGAACATAATATGCGTCTTGAACGGAAATGCCTACAGCAGCTTGAGTTATTACTTACGGCCTGCGGAGGAGAAAAAGAAATCGGTATCGTAAGCGGTTATCGAACCCGCCTGGAGCAAAAGCGAATTTATGATCAGTCTTATGTGGAAAACGGTCCGATTTTTACGGCAAGTTATGTCGCACGTCCGGATGAAAGCGAGCATCAGACGGGCCTGGCGGTGGACGTGGGTGAGCTGAAAGAAGGCGTGGACTATCTTTGTCCATCCTTCCCGGGCCATGGCGTTTATGCGGATTTTCGCCGGATGGCTGCGGAATATGGTTTTATTCAACGGTATCAGCAGGGAAAAGAGCATTTGACCCATATCGCCTGCGAACCTTGGCATTTCCGCTATGTTGGCGTTCCGCACTCCATCATCATGAATCAGTACGGCATTTGCCTTGAAGAGTATATCGGATACATCCAGCAGTTTACGCTGAACGGATCGCATCTGTTCAAAAAACATAAAGATCACTTGATCGAAATGTATTTTGTGGAGATGGGTAAAGAGGAGAAAGAAATCGCCATCAACATCGACATAAATCCGGGCTCTTGGGTAGAAGTTTCGGGCAATAACGTAAATGGATGTATCGTTACGATCTTCCATAATCAAGGGCAGGCGAGCCGATGATGCTGACACTTAACAGATATCATTCACTTCCAGCGGGTGTGATGGCACCTATTCGTTCAACCAACAAAAAGGCCTCGTTTGTTCCAATGTATCCGCCGTATCAGAAAAAGAAAGCCGCGTCAGGCCAAGTTCGGGCTTGGGCTGAAATTAACCTGGACCATTTACGTCACAATGCGGAGGAGCTAAAGTGGATTCTATCTTCCAGAACCAACATGATGGCTGTCGTAAAAGCTGATGCCTACGGTCATGGGGGTGTTGAAGTCACGAAGGAACTGAACCGGGTGGGGATCAACCATTTTGCTGTCGCAGAGATTGGCGAGGGAATCAGGCTGCGGAAAAACGGGGTTCGCGGCGAGATTTTGATTTTGGGATATACCGCCCCCGAGCTTGCACCCAGAATTGCCCGTTACCGTTTGACCCAGACGCTCTTAAGCAGGGAATACGGCGAGGCGTTGGAGTCATATGGAGTTACGCTAAACGTGCATGTCAAAATCGATACAGGCATGAACCGTTTGGGGATACCATGTCATGACATAGAGGCCATAATGGCCTGCTACCGCTACCCTCATTTGCAGGTGACGGGAACATTCAGCCATTTGTCGATGTCCGATGGTTTGGCACCTTCAGAGCAAGGGTTCACCAAGGAGCAGCTTAGACGTTTTGACCAAGTTGTTCACCAATTGAAGGCAGCCGGTTTGCATCCGGGACTCGTGCATATCCAAAGCAGCTACGGTATTCTGAATTATCCCGAGCTCAAATACGACTTGGTTCGTCCTGGGATCGCATTATACGGACTGCTCAGTCATGAAGGGGATAAAGTAAGAAGTGGCGCTGATTTACGCCCGGTTCTTTCGCTAAAGGCGACAGTCACCCAAGTCAAAGAAGTAGAGGCATCACACCCTGTCGGATATGGACATCGTTTCATACCTGCCCGCAATATCCGGATCGCGACCGTATCCATCGGTTATGCGGATGGCATTCCGAGATCCCTCGCCGATCATGGCGGTTATGTACTGATCCGGGGCCAGCGCGCGAACATCATTGGCAGCATTTGCATGGACCAGTTGACGATCGATGTGACCTCTATTGGCGGCGTCCACCATGGAGATACAGTTACCTTAATCGGACAAGACGGTGCGAAAACGATCACGGCCAGCCAGATGGCCGAGCGCTGCGGTACGGTGACGAACGAGATTTTGAGCCGATTGGGCGGCAGGGTTGAGAGAGTTTATACAAGCGGCAAATAGATATAGATAGAATTCCGCATGGTTGGGGAAAATTACAAGTGAGTATGAATTGAAAAGGTTACTAAAGAAGTTAAAAAGGCCTTTCCTATTGGCTTTCCAGCCAGGGGAAGGCCTTTTTGCATACACGCTCATGAATCCGCGATCACCAGATTCGTGTTCATTTTTTTGAATTTAGCCAGAAAACTTCGATCAACGTTAGCGTCTGTCACGATGGTATCAATTCGGTCCAGCGGTGCGATAGAGACCGTGACATCTTTGCCGAATTTGGTGCTATCAGCGGCGACGAACACCTCTTTGGACAGCTCAATTATTTTTTTGCGTGTAATGGCTTCCTCCAGATTGTAGTCCGATATTCCTCTATCGATTGTAACGCCGCTGCAGCAGATAAACGCCTTACGGACGTTCAGCTCGTGAAAATTAAAAATATAATCGAAGGCCACGACCGACTGCTCCTCTTTTCTGATTTTCCCCCCGATGATAATTAGTTCGATGTTGCTATTCATGAGCTCTTGGATGACCGGAATGGAAGCTGTAATCACCGTGAGCTGTTTCTTATGTTTGATGTATTTGGCAATCTGGTAGGTCGTTGATCCACTGTCAATATAGATACAATCGCCATCCTGGATAAATTCACTGCATGTGCGGGCAATCCGCTCTTTCTCTTCCATATGGTTGACCATCCGATCCTCCATCAAGGATTCGCCAAACCGGTCCGTCAGCTTGATACCGCCGTATATTTTTTCGATTTTCCCTTGGCCGGAAAGCAGATTGATATCCCTACGCAGCGTGTCGACGGAAATATCCAGCTCTTCGGTCAACTCGTTCATTTTGAGGACTTTTTTGACCGTTAACAGATCAAGTATTTTCTTTTGTCTCTCCAATGGCAGCATTTCTCTCACCCACTAAGATACATATTTTAACTTCATTAAAGCGTGATCAAGAAAATAGCTGTTATTTCCTGATCGCGCCTAAGCAACTTCAGTGTATCGGGTAGATCCCTAGGATTCAATAGATTTTTCAAAGATCGGCATGTTTGTGGGTCAGATAAGAGATTGAATTGGGCAAGAGTAATGAAGGAGTTATGCAAGATTTACGCAGAATTTACATAGTCACGTATTCCAGATGACATACGGTTTTTATACTAGGGATGTGTTTAAGGAGGTGGGTGGCTTGCTGAAACTGCAGCATATTTGCAAACAATTTGACGGCAAAACAGTTCTTGATGACATCAGCTTTGAGATTGGCACAGGCGAAATCATGTCGCTCCTCGGTCCGAGTGGAAGCGGGAAAACGACGCTGCTCCATTTAATTCTTGGCCTAACCGGTGTGGACCAGGGAAGCATTGTTTTCGGCGATGAGGATTTGACCCGTGTTCCAATGAAAAAGCGCGGCTTTAACATCGTGTTTCAGGATTACGCCCTGTTTCCGAATTTGAATGCTTTCGACAACATCGTTTATGGCCTACGCAACCTCAAGGGTGCGGCAAGCGACAAGGAGGTCCGGGAATATATCGATTTTCTGGAATTAACCCCACATTTAAAGAAAAGAATCGGCGAGCTTTCCGGCGGACAAAAGCAAAGAGTGGCGCTTGCGAGAACGCTGGTCACGAAACCAAAAATTCTTTTGCTCGATGAACCACTAAGCGCGCTGGACGGAGTGATCAAGGAGTCCATTAAGCAGCGTATTCAATCGATCGCACGAGAATTCAAGCTGACGACTGTTATTGTGACGCATGATCCCGAGGAGGCTTTAACACTGTCTGACAAAATACTGATCATCAATCAAGGCAAGATCGCTCAGTTCGGCTCACCGCAGGAGATTATCGGCCAGCCTACGAACGAGTTTGTGGAGCAGTTTATCATCAAACAATTACACATCAAACGGCAGAACATTTATAACTTGTTTGGTGAGATGTATGCATAGAGTCAAACCTGAAATGCGTTTGGTTTTCATCTTACTTTTGCTGCTGTTTGCTGGTTTCCTATTCCTACCGCTTATCGTTTTGCTTATTCGTTCCTTCGAGACCGATCAAGGCTTTTCGTTTTCGAACTATGCGGCCGTTTGGAATGGGCAGGACATCATCGGAGCAGCTTGGAACAGTATCAAAGTTTCGGTTGCCGCGGCAGTCATTGCAACGGTGCTTGGATTTATCTTGGCATACTCCATTCACTGCACTAAAATATTTCGCCCCATCAAGGGCGTTCTGAAAACCGCCATCATTCTGCCCATGCTGCTGCCGACGATTACATATGGTTTCGCCATCATGTACTCATTTGGTAATCAAGGCTTGATTACGAAGTTTTTTGGACGGAATCTGTTCGAGATATACGGCTTTAATGGCTTACTGACGGGTTATGTCATTTATACGCTGCCACCGGCATTTTTGCTGATACATAATGCCTTCGGTTATGTTGATAAAAAATTCATCATCGTCTCTAGGCTTATGGGCGACGGAACGGCGAGAAGCTTTGCCAACACGATTTTGCGGCCGTTAGCAGGAGCACTTGGCGGAGCGTTTGTCCTCTCTTTTATACTGAGTTTCACGGATTTCGGCATTCCCGCTTCGGTGGGTGGAACTTATCCGGTCATTGCCGCGCAGCTGTACCAGGTTATGCTTGGCTCCATCCCGGATTTCAACCAGGGAGCCGTTATCGCCGTGCTGATGTTGGTTCCGGCGGTGTTCGGGATCTGGCTGCTACATTACTTGGAAAAGCTTAATTTCCATTATGACAAAATAACTGGCATTGAGTTGCCGAGACATCGCATCCGGGATGTTGCGTTTGGGATCATATCTTCTGTGATTGTTCTAGGGCTGTTGTCCATCTTTGCAGTTATGTTTATAGCTCCATTTATGAACAGCTACCCTTACGATCTTCGCTTTACGTTCAAGCATGTCAGCGATGTGTTTACATCTGGTGATCTGACGGGAGTATACAAAAATTCGCTTTGGGTTGCGTTATTAACATCCCTGTTCGGGACGCTCATTGCCTATGGCTCCGCACTGCTGAATGTACGCACAAAGCTTAAGGCGCGGGGGACAACCGACATCGTATCGATGATCACCAATACGGTGCCAGGGATGGTGCTTGGGATATCATACCTGCTCCTGTTTAATGATAGCAGCCTAAAGGGCACGTTCTTCATCATCGTGTTATGCAATATTGTACATCTGTTTACGACGCCATATCTAATGGCCAAAAACTCCTTGTCCAAAATGAATCCTTCCTGGGAGACGACGGGAGAGCTGCTTGGAGACAACTGGTTCAAAACTGTGTACCGCGTCGTTTTACCGAACTCTGTCTCTACTGTGCTTGAGATGTTCAGCTACTACTTCATCAATTCGATGGTGACGATTAGCGGAATCATCTTTCTGGTATCAGCCCAAACGTCGGTCGTGGCCAGCAAAATCAAGGAGCTGCAGCATTTTGCCAAGTTTAACGAGATTTTTGTGCTGTCGCTGCTGATCTTCTGTACCAACTTGGTGGTAAAAGTAGCGTGCGATTTGATGCAGAGAAGAAGGGCGGTTCGTTGAAGTTGCTGTGAGAGGATAACGAGTTTGAAATTGCTAGAGTCGTTTCATAATTCTGTTGCACTTGACTCAAAAATGAGTACCGACCAATGGGCAAAAGTAGCGGAGGACCGAACCTGGTAAAGAAGAAGTATTAATTCGCGTAAAGGATGTTCAAGGAAAGTAAGTATCCGGCGACAAACCTTTGCTTTAGATAGAAACAAGCAATGGGAAGCAATAGCAGTCTGATCTTTCTTCTTGGCTATGCGATTGGTTGCAAAAAAGAGCAAAAGTAGCGAAGGGGACGGAATCGATCTGAAGAAGCTAAAAGCTTTTTGAAAAAAAGCTACATCGGAAGCATACGCTTTGTCTTTGGATTTAAACAATTAAAATTTCAATAAAAGAAATCCAAAGACAACAGCGATCGGAAGAACGATCCGTAACCGTAGCGATCTCTTTGCACATAGTAAATTTTTATTATGTATGGTTCCCACAAAGGCACTTTACCCAAATAACAAAATCTATTAAAGCGAGGGATTCACGCATGTCCAAAACATTCAAAGGCCTACTGTTTACACTATTAGCTTTCAGCATGATCTTCACCATGACCGGCTGCGGCAGCGGCAAAACTGATGAAGCAAAGAAAGTAGTCATTTACACGAACGCGGATGATGAAGCGGTTGCCTCCATGGAAAATGCGCTGAAAAATGCAGGTTACGACGGTAAATACGTGCTGCAATCGTTTGGCACCTCGGAGCTCGGCGGCAAGTTGCTGGCAGAAGGCGGCAAAATCGAAGCGGATCTAGTCACCATGAGTTCCTATTTTATTCAAAGCTCGCAAAGTCAGCATTCCATGTACAAAGACCTTTCGTTTACAACAGATGCCTTGGAGAAATACCCGTCGTATTACACACCGATTTTGGCCAATACCGGCTCCATTTTCGTGAATACCGAAGTGCTAAAGCAAAAAGGATTGCCGATGCCAACATCTATCAAAGACCTGACCAAACCTGAGTTTAAAGGCATGGTATCGGTCCCGAATATTATGGATTCCTCCACGGCCTGGTTGCTTATTCAAGCAATTATAAGCCAATACGGTCAAGACGAAGGCAAAACGATTCTGCATGACCTGATCGCGAACGTTGGTCCGCACTTGGAAAGCTCCGGCTCCGGTCCAATCAAGAAGGTTCAAGCGGGCGAGGTCGCTGCAGGTTTCGGTCTGCGCCATCAGGCGGTTAAAGCCAAAGCATCTGGCGCACCGATTGATTATGTGGATCCAACCGAAGGGAATTTCTCACTGACGGAATCGGTGGCAGTCGTGGACAAGAAAAACGCTACAACGGATCTGGCCATGAAAATGGCTGAAACCATTATCAAAGATGCACGCAAAGACTTAATAACCAACTATCCAGTGGCCTTGTATAAAGGAGAAACCGTGGAAGACATTAACAAGCCGGCGAAATCCATGAAGTTTGAAAAGCCGCTGACCGTTGAGCTGCTGAAAGAACATCAGGAATTTTTCAAAAGCGCTCAAAAGTAGATCACAAGCAAGCAATTCATTTAAGTTCTCAGTTCTCAAAGGATCAAAAATGTACTATAAACGCCACGTATCCATGATCTGAAACGATAGACATATTTCTACAAATCTCAAATTTAACCAAACAAGGGAGTAAAGCAAAATGAACTCATACAAGCTATTAACCCCAGGACCATTGACCACTACCAATACAGTTAAGGAAGAGATGCTTTTTGACCGCTGCACATGGGATGATGACTATAAATCAATCACGCAAAAGATCAGATTGCAGTTGCTGGCTTTCGCTGGGGCTGATCCACAGGAATATACAGCTGTGCTAATGCAAGGTAGTGGAACGTTTGCGGTAGAGTCGGTGATGACCTCGGCCATTTCGGACGAAGATAAGCTGCTGATTATTACCAACGGTGCATACGGTGAACGAATCGTTCAGATGGCGGATTATATCGGCCTAAACTATATAGAGTACAGCGTGAGCTATGATGAGCAGCCTGAAGAAACCGAGCTAAAAGCCTTACTGACGGCAGACCCGGGAATAACGCATATTGCCATGGTTCACTGCGAAACGACTACAGGGATTTTGAATCCGATTGCCATGGTTGCAGGGCTGTCCAAGGAATATGGCAAAACGCTAATCATCGACGCCATGAGCAGCTTCGGCGGGATCGAGATCGATGTGGCGGGACTTGGAATCGATTATTTGATTAGCAGCGCGAATAAATGCATTCAAGGCGTGCCTGGATTCGGCTTCGTCATCGCCAAAATGGAAAAGCTGAAAGCCTGCCAGGGTATCGCGCGCAGCTTATCGCTGGATTTGTACGACCAGTGGAAAGGAATGGATAAGGAAGGCAAATGGAGGTTTACATCACCGACGCATGTCGTGGCAGCTTTCTCCAAAGCGATCGACGAGTTAATCGAGGAAGGTGGGGTATCCGCGCGAAATGCTCGTTACAGCGAAAATAACCATCTGCTCCGGCAAAGGCTTGCGCAAATCGGTATTCGGGCCTATATTTCAGAGGAGAAGCAATCGCCGATTATCACGACCTTTTTGTACCCGGATGACCGCTTTAACTTCGGTGATTTTTATACTTATGTGAAAGAGCGGGGATACGTCATTTATCCAGGCAAACTCACAGATGTTGATACTTTCCGGATCGGGAATATCGGTGAGATTTATATGGAAGACATCGAGCAATTATGTGATATCATCAGAGATTACACGGGAGGAATGAGACAATGAACCAAATCGAAGGCGTAATTTTTGACTGGGCAGGCACAGCGGTAGACTTTGGATGTTTTGCACCAGTGAACGTATTTGTAGATATTTTCAAGCATGCGGGCATCGAGGTCACGATGGAAGAAGCCAGAGGTCCGATGGGGATGCTTAAAATCGATCATATCCGCGCCATGCTGTCCATGCCGAGAGTATCCACGCTGTGGGAAGAGAAGTACGGCAGAGCTTTTGACGAGGAAGATGTAAAGCGGCTGTATGCTGAATTTGAACCAGCGCTCATGGCATCGTTATCCGAATATGCTGACCCGATTCCGGGCGTAATCGAAACAGTGGAAGTGCTGCGGTCCAAGGGATTAAAAATTGGCTCTACAACTGGGTATACCCGTTCTATGATGGAGGTTGTCGTATCAGGTGCCAAAGCAAAAGGCTATAGCCCGGATCATGTTGTGACGCCAGATGATACGAATTCATATGGAAGACCGTATCCTTATATGATTTATCGCAACATGGAAGAACTGAAGTTTTCCGCCGCTTGGAAGGTTGTAAAGGTAGGAGATACCACTTCGGATATCAAGGAAGGCGTGCAAGCTGGCGTATGGTCGGTAGGTGTCGCGGTTGGGAGTTCTGAAATGGGACTGGACGAAGAGGAGTACCAAAGCCTGTCGGAAGAAGGCAGAGAAGCGGTGATTGCCAAAACGCAGCAGGTATTTATGCAACATGGGGCCGATTTTACGATTGAAAACATGACAGAGCTTCCGTCTCTTATTGAGCGCATTAATGGACTGCTGGCAGAAGGGAAAAGACCCGGCTGTGTATAGTAGTGGATGTGAGCTGATTCGTCCAACTTATGCTTAAAATTCACGCGGATAAAACGAAAAAATCCACGACCACCCACGGTTGTGGATTTTTTTCGTTTTCGCATTGACTTCAGCTTCGTAAGTTGATTGAAAAAGATAATTAAGAGGTTTGAATATATTGACTGCATAAACTTATCTCCGATTTCAAATACTACAAACATCTTCGGTGTATGAATACGGCAAATTACTCGAACCAATATTTAGTGATCAGCACAACATGATTGCAAAAGTCATTCCGCTATCTGGATTAATCATCAGGGTATGAAAACAAGGTCAGGCGCTCATGTTATACATGGAGGTGAACGTCATGACTGGAAGAAATAGCAAACCGAAGAACAACGGGCCTGCCTCTTCTCCTGGACGATTGGATCAATTCGGCGAGAAGCTGACAGCAGATGAAGGCAATAGACCGATGAACCCAGGTAAAAACAGCGGAAAGCGCTGCTGATTGAAAGCCATATCATTTGCTTCCATAAAAAAGAAACGGCACCTTTCAGGCAGCCGCTTCTTTTTTCTATGCATGAACTAGGTTTTAGTGTGGGGGAGTTCACTCTTACTTCGTATTGATATGGCTAAAAGCTCTTATCTATTGGGAAAAGAAAAAAGTTCGAGGATATGCACAGAAGGACAACCGTTGAAGCCAACTAAACTGGTTGCTTGGGATATGGCATATGGTGGTGGGATGTCACTTTCGGCATATGCAGGTGTAATAAAGAAATGGATTGCATTCGGTTAAGGTTTTTTTGTTATAAGATGAAGAAAAAACCGAACAAGCAATATATGCTGATAGATGAAGAAGTGTTCCTGGTAGATTCATAAAAAGAGGGGACATGCAGGAGAGGTTTTGCCTAAATTTCCAAAAATGGATATTCACCTACCTTTAGTAGATATGTTCGTCTATCCAAAGTAACCGCTGTGCGAATACATTGGACTAATCATAAAAGGAGGTGTTGACCATTGAGTTGTCGGGATAAGGAAAAACGCTGCAAAAAGAAAACAGTAATTATCTGCCCACCTAAGAAAAGGAGAAGAAAAATAAAGGTCATAAAAAAGAAGATCGTTAAAGTTAGCTGCCCGCCACCGGAAGTCAACGTTACTGTGCCTACGGTAACCGGGCCGACGGGACCACAAGGAGCCACAGGAGCGCAGGGAGCCACTGGGGCCACGGGAAGAACGGGAGCCACAGGAGCCACAGGAGCCACAGGAGCCACAGGAGCCACAGGAGCAACGGGAGCCACAGGAGCAACAGGAGCCACAGGAGCAACGGGAGCCACAGGAGCCACAGGAGCAACTGGCGCTACGGGAGCCACAGGTGCTACAGGAGCAACAGGAGCTACGGGAGCCACAGGAGCTACAGGAGCAACGGGAGGCCTTGCATCCTTCTTGTTCCTCTGTAGTTCAGTTGATCAGACCATTGCAGCGGCACCGACACCAGGAGGGGAAGGGGGGGCCGTTTCGTTCGAGACGACGAACTCTGTAATTGTAGGCCCTGCACTATCGTTTACATCTCCAAATGATATCAACATCCTTCAAACGGGCTTTTACAATATAAGTTGGGAGGTATTCCCAAGAGAAGGCGACACGGCATTTGGTTTATTTTTTGACCCAGATGGCGCAGGGTCGGCTTCAGCGGTATTGGTCGGTTGCAGTAATTACGGTGCGGGTTCCGGTGACCAGCCTTACCAAGGGCAAGTTATCACGCTGCTTACGGCAGGAGGAATCCTCACATTAAACCGTATCGATAACACGGGTACTGTTACGCTTCAGAGTACGATCGGCGGTGGCACGCCTGTGACGAGCGCTTCCATCGTGATCGAGCAACTCGCAACGTAAGCCATAGAATCAATAAATCCCCGCCATCTGCAAAAAGGCGGGGATTTTTCGTTATAAAATGTTGCGTGGTATGTAAAACAGCGAGGATTAAAGAACTGCTAAACCTTGCAACCTTCCGATGGTTTCACATCGGCGAGAACAAGTTTTCCGCTGTCGGTAATAATGAAACTAGTGATACTATTGCTGCCTGCATTAACCGCAAATAAACGACGGGCATCAGAGGACAAAGTTAGGGAACCTTGTGACACAAGGGGATCGATGCCATCATTTGCTGTGTTACATTCGAAACTTTCATTGTTCCAGTACCTTTACCACATGTTGGATGTGAAGCCGTATAGGTAAGTAATCCATTTGTGTGTTAACTCAGAGAGGGGATGTATAGTTTTGAGGGAGGGCCGAAGACGACTAAATCGGCTGTCTGCCCTTCAATCAAAATGGCTAGACTTGCATTGACGGCGCTTCGTGGTGCGATCAACGCGTAAGGTATGCGAATATTAGAAAATTGGATCGGTTTCCACGATCACCTTAACATTTTGGATGAACCGTTGAACATTCCGGATTGATACGTCTTCGTGACCCAGCCGTGCTTCGAACAAACCGCTCGGAGTCGTGCCGCTTAAGAATTGTCCGATGGGCGGATACATGGTGGTCTTGGAAAAAGCCTTAACGCCAGCACAATCTTGGCTCCCGTACGCGCAATTCATCGACGACAAAACAGGGTGTCGGTAATTCCTCGAACCGCATCTTAACGAACGAGCTCCGGCTCATCCGTTTCTTCAGGCAAGGCGTCAACCAGCACTGGATTGAA
>JAIRVF010000003.1 GCA_031254035.1 Paenibacillus sp. | reverse complement strand
GTGACAAATTACAATGAGCCTGAACAGGTTTGTGGTCAGGCTAGCGTCTTTAGGCGCAGTTTGGCAGCAGGGGGTTATACCCCAAGTGCAAACCACCCGTTGGACGGGTGGTTCTGATTGTGCTTTTAAAATAAATGTGGGAATATCAACTAAGTTAGCAATCCTGACTAATAATAATGAAGCTATTGTATTAAATGTTGATGGCAAATGGGTTACTTATAAGGCGCTGGCAGGCGGAGTTGATTTGCTGGTTAACTCCAATGGGTTTTTAATTCTTAGAACTAATGACAGTATTTACTTGAGAGATCAAAATGAATGGCTAAATCTGAAGGTTCATTTTGATAAGCCATACGGGGAACCTAAACAATTTTCCAATAGACTTTTGACACCTTCACTTTACAAGATTGGAATCCTTATGAAGCTACTGGAAAATGGAAGTTTCGCAAACATTATATCCAATTGAAGATGCATGGATAACCCAAAGTTCATATATACACTTTCAAAAAGCGGACAGTTATTTAGACTTCAAAAAGAGGGTAGCAGTATTCAAGTTCCCATATCAGGTAAAGGGGCAATTACCCAGGTACTTACCGCGTCAAACGATTTATATCTTTTGATGATTGGGAGAAGGGATGAATATTATGAAAAAACCCTTTTGTTAGGTGTTGCTCTATTAGCTGCATTTATTACATTTGGTTTTGATTAAGTTAATGCAACCTTTGCGGCTATCCGCTAAAGCAGAAGCCAAGATTCGCCAAGTGGTGAAGAAGCGATCAGGGTAACTATCTCATGATTACATCTAATGTGGATGGCGTCTAATTTGGAAGCGAAAATATTTATTTGTTGAAAGCAAGAATACTCCGGTGAGTACTAACCTCCAAGCTTTGTTACCCGCACCACAACTAACAGTACAATAATTCCGAGCCCAATCAGCCAGATTACTGGGTGACCGAAATTTAATCCCCAGCCGACTCCGGACCTTTTCTCGACGATTAGGTTTGAATCCTTGCGATTGAAATAAATCATACCTAATAGCCATTTATCATCATCATGGACAGGTCTGACATTGGAGAAATCGGCAGATCGCTCGATGCGGCTTCCGCCCTGACCAGCCCAGAACGATAAGGCGAAGGCGTATAGGATGACAAAGGCTATTATGATTAGGATAATGAGGAAAGCGAAATTGATATCAAGCAGGGATATCATGTTTAGTTGCACGACGGAAAACAGGATAACTATTAAGAAGCTTGCTGTAATCATAAAATATGACCAAGTACGGCGGAAAGTTACGTCTTGTCTGATGGAACGGTTCGGTTCAGTGGGTCGAACCTGCTGCTTCACTCTGCGAATACTCCAATTCTCAAATATGAACAAAAGTGTTATGAACACTTGTATTATCGTAGGCATAAACACAGAACTATAAGATTTAGCTACATAGCGGTCTACGTTCCAACTGCTGTTGTAATGGATCGGAATCTGATCAGGAATCAGATCGTAGTTGCGTAGCACAGTTACAATACTAACAATAATAATTAAAACATGAATGAGGAACCAATTACTAGACAAGCCCATGTTTCTTTTCCGAAAACCAGTGTCCACTGCCATGATCGATGGTTCCGGAGCAATAGGCAGCATAGGAAGTAAACTTTTCATTTTGAAATGATAGCTAATGTTTATGACTAGGGCGATTACGACCATGGCGAGTGAATAAGTGACAATGATCCAACTTTGTTGCTTGGAATGTTCATCACCGTATATTAGGCAGATGATACAAACAATGAATAGGATGGTATGCAAGGTAGCACTAATCCTAGCATATGACTTCCGCATCTGGCGCAGAGGCTCACTGTGGAATTGTACAGCGCTGACGGTGACCCCAAAACTAATCGTCTCTCTTGTTAAATAAGGCATGCTTACCATGAGTACAATGGTAGGTACAAATACAAAGATCATTACTATAACAGGCATTATCGTCATATCATTCGCCTCCTCTTATACATATGTATGTATTCGAAAACTATATAACCAGGCGATTCATCACTATACCTATTTGCGTATGATAATCCTATTAACTTAGGATAGGTAATCGTCTTGAACATAAATTTAATTATAATCGATTTTAGTGACTACAAGGGTAAAATTAACATTTATCCAGATCTTTTTGCTACGCAGCGCTACTCATCTGACAACTGAATTATGGTAAGTACATCTGTTTGAAATTCTGTGTAGGTAAAGGACAGGCTTTCGTTATCCCAATTTTTTTTCGATGCTTAGCCACGAAACGATAGACAGGATTTCGGATGAAGGGTGGGATAACCAGCAGTAGCAAAATTGGGCGAAATGCTCGCCTCGTATCTGCAATGGCGCGGATTACTGCGGCAGAGTATACATAAGTGCGTCCATGCTTAATATAGTACATGCTGTCCACACTTTCATCCAACTCCACATGTTCCTGTGTCCATGTGCTATGGAAGTCTGTGATGCGCAAGGCATCGTTCTGGCAGCTCTTAACCACTTTCTGGATCAGTGAACTGCACATAGAGCATTCCCCATCATAGATGAGAACTTGCATGATGATCACCTGCTTTCAAATGCATCAATTGACGATAGACTGATCTAACTATACCAGCAATCATAGCAAAGGCTAACTTTCCGTTGCCTCTTTCTTTTAAAAAAGATACTATTGCCTTGCCTACACTTGGTGGCTCCCTATTTCCATCAGAAGTGCTTCGATCTGATGATAGTGCATCTCTCTTAGCACACCTTACCAACAACAACACAACCACACACACTACCCATATAATCCACTTGCTAAATTCTTTTGATCCATTCCTTTCCGACGCAAGGAACAACACGTCATGAAACGTATGCCTTCCGCGCATCAATTGTGAGGATACGCAACACCACTACAAAGCACGAGGAGGTGAGTGGTGCAGTGTTTTCACTAACCTAATATTTATTTGTGCCGATCGCATATTATACCAGTCATAGTGCTTATCGTTGTGGACAAGATTGCATGTTGACCATTTGATAGAGTGATTTGACATGGAGCCTCTACGGGCATGTTTCATACGAAGGGGTGAAGCCACAAGGACTTCGGTCTTTCGTATGAATCACGCCCACCCTCCATGTAAAATCACTGTAAGGAAATTCACAAGGTATAGTGAAGAAGCAATAAAACTCTACCCTCAATAATTAAAGTGTCCGAATTTAAAGGTTAACAGCTAAACTTGAAATAAGGCGTTCGCCTGATAAGCCATTTCCGTTGTTTGATGCAGCCAAACCGAACCAATACTCTGAAGTAACTACTACATAGACCTCCACACCCACTGCGACTTCAAGAGCAATTGAAACAACAACAACTGAGACTGACCCGACTGCATATACAGCACAGCGACCTTCGCCAGCACCTTTATCTTTGTCAGCAAGTTCATTTAAAGGAATCAAGTTTGTCTTAACTAACAATTCAGCACCGTATTCAAGTTCTGACTTAATCTGATTTGGATTTTTTGAATACATGGCATTTTCCAAATTTTTAAAATATGCTGCATCTAGTTCATTCATAGCTAAAATAACAGAATCCATAAACTTAAGCGCTTCACCTTCCGGTTCTTTTGCCTCAGGCAAAGAATCTTTCACTTTCTTCAATTCAGGAATGTAATTAACTACATCCCCTTGTAAGAAGAAAATCCCGCGAAACAACTCCTCACCCGAAAAATCCGTCTTGTTCGTAAGTGAACCCTTGGCACCAACAGGTTGTAAAGTCATCACCATTGCCAACATCGTAAACACAAGGGTCACCACGACTGAACGCTTGAATATACTTGTTACCTGCATAATCTTCATCTCCCTGAAATTTTAATTTTTAACGACCATCTTTAGAGTTTTGCTAACGTAAAACCCCGTTACACATCAACTACTGGACGTCCGATGGCGTTCGGATACCTGTCGCCTGTACAACCCCTGGAATCATAGCTTCCTGTGATTTGCGTTCTCGCCTACTTAACCGCAGTTTATCCCCTAACTTCTTCAGCCATTTGAAGTGGAATATATTGTCATAGTCTCTGTAAGAAAGGATTAGACCAGCAATCATAATCGCAGAGAACGTCCACAGTCCTAGCAATACAGCAATTAATGCATGAAGCAGCATACCAATCCAAAAATACCACTTGTAGTGTTTGATCGGTGCCAACAATGCTGCTGCCAGAAGCAACTCTGCCACCGTCGTTCCCCATGTGATCACAAACACAAATGGTGATATAAGAAGGGGCTTAAACAGCGACAGCATTGTAACATTAAAACCCAGCATCGCACTATTGAAGTAATAATACACGGCTGAGCCGTCTATCCATTCTGGATTTTTCAGCCTCGCAATACCAGCATTAAAGTAAATGACTGCCATCTGTACCTTTATTGCGAATAAGAATACAAATGCTATCACACTTGAATGCTGTCCCCACCGTAAGTTCGAAAACTGAGGGGCTTGCCAGTGCCACTTTCGAGTATCCAGCAGAGTAATAGGGATGAGTAGCAAGGTGATCGCTGTTGCTACCTGCTCTCCACCATCCAATGTAGAACCAGTATTTTGCAAGGAGGACGCAATCCACCAATGAATAATTCCTGTATACCTTGGACGCCATCCACTAACAATAACAGCTAACAAGACAATGACTATCCACTTGGTGAGTGGCAAGTAATCGCTAGGTAGTATACAGAAGGCACTGATCGGATATACCGAACATTTCGGAAACTCTGGAACTCCAGCAAGCGGTCTGAATATTGTCCATGTGTTATTGAACAAGAACAATGTGAGCGTAACCAGTGCAATCAGACTTCGCGCGAATCCATATACGTTTGTCCATGGACTGTGCTTGCTCACATAGTTCAGGAGCTTCTCGTTTAATCTCGTGAGCATCTTACACTTACCTCCACATACTTCGATGGTTGTTCCTCTGGTGTGGTAATGCTTGCCCATGCCCATGGCACAGGTTTACGTTGTACAAGAAGATAACTACCACACAAACTAGCGTTAGGTGTGGTATTCACTACTTCGATTACCGTGCGTTCACCTTCTTGCATACAACCTTTCAGATCCCCAGAACACACTTGCCACTTATCAGGAGGCACTTGGACACTGAGTGTTCCAGCCTCAATTCCTTGTGCTCTGCCATAACGGCTTAATCCAAAGAAGTTCGCTGCTGCTGCATTCGGCCATTGCACAGCAAGTTCCAGTCTTTCAGGATCAAGGACGAGAAAATCATCATCACGTGGCGACTTACTAAAGAACGACCAGCCTTGCGGGAAAATCTTAAGCAGAACGTTCTTCTCGCTACTTGCGCTGACCACACTTTCGGACAGACCATTTAGCAAACTAAAGATGAATAATACAAAGACGACTAATGAGGTGACACATAACGTTACAAATAAACCGCTACTTCTCCGCTTCATATTGATACCAATCCTTTCTGTTTTATCACCTCCCTTCCAGCCTCTACCGATTAGACTGTATTAGAGTTTGATCAATCCTATATACGGTGGCTAGAAATTTACAGAAGTGGGCAATTTTGAAATAACCACGACAGCATAATTAACTAGACTGTGTATGTAAACTATAAACTTCTTCTAATTGGTAATAGTTTGTATGATGAGACGATACGAAATTCGAGATGACCAATGGGACAAAATTAAGGATTTGCTGCCGCTGGAAAGAAAACCACAAGGAGGGAGACCCCCGAACGACCATCGCCAGATGTTAAATGCCATGCTTTGGATATCACGAGCCGGCGCACCTGCTCGGTATTTACCGGAATTCTACGGCTCCTGGTCCACCGTCTACAGTCGGTTTCGCCGCTGGCAAATTGCCGGTATTTGGGACAGGGTTTTAGAACTTGTATCTATTGAACCTGACTAGGAAAGTGTAATGATTGACACAACTATAGTCTGTGTCCACCAGCATGGAGTTGGCGCAAAAGGGGGACCTTCAAGCAAGCAATTGGACGTTCCAGAGGTGGACTAACGACCAAAATCCATGCATTTATTTGTAGATGCTCTCGGTAATCCGCTTCGCTTCCAGTTAACGCCTGGGCAGCGTCATGATGCCGTTACCGGCTATGAGATGCTGAAACAAATGGATCTCACAAAAACAAGTGTTGGCCGACCGAGCGTATGACACCAACCGAATTTTGAGGCTTCTTCAGGAGGAGTCCGCCACTCCGGTCATTCCGAGCAAGAAAAACCGCCGAAAACCAAGAAAATGGGACAAAGAAATCTACAAGGAACGGCATTTAATTGAGTGTTTTTTCAATAAAGTGAAAAACTATCGTCGCTTGGCGACTCGCATTGATAAATTAGCAGACACTTTCAGGGCTTTTTTAACACTAGCCTCGATCATGGTGTGGCTTGCTTAGGTTTGCATACACGCCCTAGTGAAGACGATAGTACAAAATACATTTTCTTAAACAGTACTTTTTCCACCCTTTGGAGAATTAGATTCCCTTTGGTTGGATAACCGCGGCAAATATACCATATGCTGGTGAATATATAAATACTTTCTATGAAAATATTTATATATTTATTTTGTGTTCTTCTGTAACTTATTTTAATTTGGGGTGTTGTTTGTGACCTACTATACTTATAATTGGTATGTTATACATTTCGAACTAAGTGTGAGTAAATAAAGATAGAAGGCCGATTTCTCAGCCTCCTAATCCGTGTCCAATGGTCTATACTGTAAAATGGTTATCTCCAAGGCCACCTCCAGCCTTTGCGCTTCCCATGCGTTTCAAGACAGGATGTGATGTCTTGTAGCTGCTCGCGTGTTTCCTATTGCTCTTTTCGGATCTCTTGAACCTTATCTGTGGCTACCGCTACCTCTTAGTTAACGTTCAACGTTCATGACTTGTTCATGGATCGACTTCATATCCTCATTGACCGCGTTGCGGTGCCCATTATGAAAGTAAACAACGATAGAGCATCTTTCAGTGGGTCACCGGCTACATATTCCTGCTTGCTCGTTAACTCAAAAAAAAGACGAACCCGGAGATGGGTTCGTCTTTTTTCAACAAATTGCTAGTTCGTACTGCGCATTAGCTAATCCACAATCCAGTAACATTCACAGACCAATGCATTAATTCAGGATTCATCGCTTAATGTTGGAGAAAAAGATCAATTGCTTTTCTTTGGAAGAACTCAGGAAGCCAGTCATTTTTATAGATCGAATCGAAATTGCGAATCACCATTTCTATGTCGTTATAATATTTCCAACCTTCGTCAAGATATTAGTTGCATAAATACGCAAACTCCTTTCCACCTTTCGGGTACTAAAACTAATTTAAGTAATTCATTGGTTTAGAACTAATCCAATATGGATCGAGTGGATAAACTTATAATTATGCTGAACATTTATGATTAAATGATAAAGTAGTTTTCCCAATTGCAAAATCATACGGGTAAGGGTTCGCAGCAGCCAAGTTATTTCCCACTCTTAACGATGAAATCCAGGGGCTTGGCTAAAAATTGACACTTCTCGGTGATGAAAAGCTTTAATAAACTGCTTAGCACTCTAGAGACAATTAAGTGGAAACATTAGCCTTTTGGGGAATTGATGTAGTAGGTGTTGCTAATTTGTACGGTTTCCAACATTCATTACAAGAAGATCTATTAGTTACAATTTTTATTTCCCTGCTGAAAAAGAGCAGTTACAAACTCTAAGTTAGTGGTGTCGACAAAAAAATGAGAAACTGTAAGAGGGTTCAGTTACATAGATTTTTTAACTCATTCATTTACAACGGGTTGATTCATGTCGCGACAATTCCTCCAAAAGATCATATAGTAGGGTATGTTCTATGGTAACTATTGTATCGCCTATTCCAAATTTAACCGGCGGACTAATTACTAGTCTGCTACTGGACTTAAGTCTAGTGAGGTATGTCTACACCTAGGCTCGCCACTATAAGTGAAAGGAGAAACAACATACCTATTGATGGGGTGAGCACTATTGACATCACCTATTCTTCTTTGCTACTATGTAACACGAAATAAATTTCCTTTAATATCGGTCCAGAGAGGCCGAAAAGGGCGACTTGATATTTTATGTCTAATAATATCTATGTTTTCTCATGCCCTTTTGACCTCTGTGCCAGAAGGGCTTTTTATTATGCTCTTTGAATCAATCAATTTATTGTAGTACCTCTTTTAAAGGAAGTCCCGTGAGGCTTCAAAAGAGAATGGAAAAGTCATTTGTAATCCATTCCCTCAAACACGCTAAAAGAGAGTTTTATCAACAAGTAACAGGAGGAGAGTTAGAATGGATTATCGCAAGAAAACAGTGGTAGCTTCAGTAGCTGGTTTAACGTTAGAGGGAATGGACATTATGTTTATTTCTTTTGCGATGACAATGATTATTTCACAATTTAACATTAGTCTCGCAGCTGGTGGATTGATTTCTTCCATAACGAACATTGGTATGCTGATAGGCGGTATTATTTTTGGGGTTTTAGCAGATAAGTTTGGGCGGGTAAAAGTATTTGCGAATACCGTCTTGTTGTTTGCCATTGGAACGGCTTTAACTGGACTCGCAACGAATATTGAACAAGTTTATATTTATAGATTTATCGCAGGTCTTGGCGCAGGGGGCGAATACGGAATAGGTATGGCACTTGTTGCTGAGGCTTGGCCGAAGAATAAACAAGGAAGAGCCTCTTCATATGTTAGTGTAGGTGCTCAATACGGAGTTATTTTAGCAGCCTTGCTAAGTGCTGTCATTCTTCCAACTTTAGGGTGGAGGGCTTTATTCTTTGTTGGAGTGGTACCTGTCATTTTCGCTATTATTGTACGTAAGAACCTTGGGGAATCTCCAGAGTGGCTGGCTGCTCAGAAAAATAAAGAGGTCAACAAGCAACATGAAAAAGGTAAGTTGACTCAACTATTTGAAACGCCTAGAACAACAATGACGACAATTTCATTAATTATTATGGCTACTGTGCAAATTGCTGGCTACAATGGTTTAATGATTTGGCTGCCATCGATGCTGCAGAAATCGCAAGGATTGTCTGTTTCAAGCTCTGCACTATGGACAATTAGTACAGCGGTTGGCATGATTATTGGGATGCTGACGTTCGGCCAGTTTATGGATCGATTTGGCGCGAAACGTACCTTTGGTATCTTTTTACTTGCATCAGCATGTGCGGTGTTTTTATACTCCTTCGCAACTGGAAGTGCTGCCATATTAATCGGTGGCGCGGTCGTCGGCTTCTTCTCAAATGGCATGTTCGCTGGGTATGGAGCTTTAATTAGCAGCTTCTATCCCGTGCAAATTCGAAGTACGGCCACAAATACAATTTTTAACTGCGGTAGAGCGATAGGAGGATTTTCACCAATCTTTGTTGGCTATATTCTTCAAAGCTATGATATGACGGTCGTAATGATCTACTTGGCTGCCTTATACTGCATTTCGTTCATCGTGATGCTAACTCTAAAAGGCTCAAACAAGGCTTTACAGAATTAGATTTATCATCAATAGCGGCGTAGGTCGTCAGTTCGGTTAATTTTTGTCTTCAGTTGTAAAATCGTATAACATATCGTGATAAGCATGAGACGTGTACTGGAACCCTTGGTCGCTGTGAACGACCAACCCGGTCACGTCTTTTTGCGTGGCAAATATTCCGATGAAAGGGCCATACGCGTTGATCAATTCAAATAAATCATAATTCCGCGACAATTTTGCGACCAGCGGAAAAATGCCATATTCTTATCCGTAAACCTGCATTACGCGCCCCCGCAGGAAGGCCTCATAATCGATATCCATCTGATTATGGGACAGCATAACATACAGTTTCACAAAATCCATCGCTGTAATGCCTCATAAATAGTTTATATTCTGGTACCAGCTGCTTTAAATACATAGGTATTTGTACGATATCCAACGGTTTATGATACACGCATATAGCAAGCTTCGGTTTATATTTTCTTATAGTCCGCTTTGCCCCCTTGAGCGCTTCTAGCTCCGCACCTTCTATGTCCATTTTGATAAACGTAACGGGCTCCCCCTGGAGTACTTCATCAATAGATATAACAGGAATCTCAATATTCCCGTTGGCGCTTAATCCGCTGGCTACACTCCCCTGTGCACTGAAGAGGAGTTGGTCTTTTTGACTCCAAAGGCCGCACGGTATCAGCTCAATATTTGCCGATTGTGCAAATTTGTCAAGAAACGGTTTATGTTTAAGTTCCTCCGGTTCAAAAGCATAGATTTTCTTATATCTTCCTCCCGTCTGCTCAAGAAATATTTCTAGGGTGTCGCCGGTGAAAGCCCCTCCGTCAACAAAAACTTCTTCTTCCGACAATGCGATGATATCGGATTCGAAATACTGGGGAGCCTCGCTTTTCAAAGGAATCAGATGTTCGCGGTTCCCAGTAATACAATAATTGATTCGTTCATAAAAAACATGCTTGGACTGTTCATCTGCAAGCATGTTGTAAACGGTGTTAAAATCAGTGGTATTCCTACTCACCACCGCTGAGTAATTCCGGAATATGAAATAAAAAGCAATGTCCGATGCGACAATATGTTCAATCAGGTTGTGGTGCAATTCATTTTCTTTTAATTGAACAGATATTTCTTCGCTGTATTGATAGGATGTAATAAGAATAAAACGATCACTATATTTGGTCTTGAGATCATCAAAGTTTATAACAGGAACCCCCTCGATTTGAGTCCCCCGCTTTCTTGAATCATTATCGCAAAAGAGAATCCTGTCGCTTATATGATGAGCCCTGAAATATTTCAGGTATTCAACCCCGATCTCGCCAGCACCAAATAAAACAATAGAAGCACTTTCGGATTTTTTCAGAAGTTCGGCGCATTTATCGATAATTAACTCTAGGTAATTAGGTTTATTTAGAACCAAATCCAACGAGATATCGTTTACCATTCGTATTTGCCTCCAAGTCCCCTCTGATAACATTCAGTTTATGCAAATCAAAAAGCAGATGTTCTAAAAAGCGCAAACATGGCCAACTCCCCTCTTGGTAGGATTTAACTCGAATCATGTCGAAGTATGGTTGGGAGATGAGGACGGTATCACTCGAAGTGTAAATAGAGAAGGGAGACTCCTATGAGAGATTTCAAAATTGTTAAAGAACGAAAAGAGTGCATGCTTTTTCAAACGAGTGAAAATGATTGCTGTAATGGATGGATCGGAGGGAACGCACCGGCTTATTTTGATGAACTAGAAGGCATGGTTAATAAGGATATGGAGAGGTATTTTTATTGTTCTATCGTTAACCCTTTTGATGAAACTGAGATGATCTCCATTTTTGCTCCTAAAGATTTTGAAGATCGTATTTCGAAAAATAGATATCCAGATTGTTCGTTATTCACAATGAAACATCCTAAAACAGAAGAGAGTAAATTTGATACTTTTACCGATCCCGATTTAGTAAAGCATTTTATTTCGGAAGCTAATATGGTAAGTGATAAACAATCATTTGAAGAACGATTTCTTATCAAGTTTGGGGGAACTCCAAGGCATATTCAGGGAGAAAAGTATTACTATACGGAGCTATATGATGACGGTTTTGATTTTATATTCCAGATCGATGAGGATGGGTATCCAGATACACTCATAAAGCCGAGAAAAAGTTATCCCTTCGCGTTCGGTGCTGTCTATGTATATGCACAAATGTTAGAAGATTCGATTGAGAACCCCATACAAAGTTATTGGCAATATTCTTAATGTGAAGGAGTGGAAGAATGCGTACCAATAAATATTGGAAGTATTTTGATCGAGAGATAAGAGGGTACAAGAAAAGAGTAATTTCAGATGAAGAAGTGAAAGAAATACGAGATGCTCGACTGAATGAAATGAAAGACCCCCTGGCTGAAATTCCCAAGGATAAACCAGGGTATAAGATTGATGAGGATGAGATATTGCAATTCGTAATTCAAAATGAAAAAGTACCTGATTCGCAACGCATGATACGTTAAGCCTTCAACTGTAGGTAGAAAAGGAGTGAGTGTATGAATGCAATGTTATTACTTGTGCAAAGGCTTTCATGTGATGTGGAAGAACTGATTTTTTCAGAGGTTTCATTAGCTTTAGAAAAGCCGGAAGCCTATTTTGAGAGGTTCAAAGATCGACTGGATGAAAGAGGAATCGATAGCCCGATTGATCAGTTGGCATGGATTTCTTTGGTCGACGCACTTCTTGATCATGATTTGGCATTTGAAATCGATTGGAAAGAATCAGGATTATACATATGCGATGTTGTTGATGAATTACTAGATAGAAAGAAAATGGTGTGCATAAGCTGGGAAGATTTTGAGGATGGAGAATTTGATGAGTTGCCAACATCCCAGTGTTTAAATGAAATTTCTAGAAAATTAAAGGAGAAGGGGATCTCGTTGACATGTTTGGATATTGAAAGTGACTGTTACGTTCTGATCACGGTCCCATCATCTGACATCGATGAAATTAAGGAGTTGGCACAAGAAGCTGGTTATAGAATTCAAGATTCTTTTTAATGTAGAGGATGAAGACGGTACTACGAAGAATGGCTTTGGAAAATTAGATTTCTTTTTGAAAAAGAAAGGAATCATTTCTGATTAGAAGGAGCGCTGCATGGATTTTTCAATCGTTTCAGATACTGCAGGTGCGAGAGTTGGTGAATTAGTCGATATTGCAGTCAAGGTAGAAGAATATGAAAAAATGTATAAAGTAGAGCAACGGTATCATTTGGGGAATCTATTTTTAGACTTCCTAAACACTGCGCTAAGGAAACACAACTTTGAAGGACTTGATAAAGAGATGTTCATAAATGACATTAAAATGTGGGCAAGAGAAATCCCTTTGAAAATGGATAATGGTTCAACAAAATTCTGCAATTGGTTTAAGGAAGAGATTGATTGGTCTGTAGATCTTGATAAATAAAGATCGTTTGATGCTGGCACTTAATAGAGAAGAAATGAGGAGAGTCATATGGGTAAGGGATTTGAATCAAGTCCAGAGTCTAAAGTCATGATAAAAAAATCAGCTAGAGATCGATATATTTACGCCGTAAAGCGTATTGCAGATTGGGAAGAGGCGTGGTCTTTGAAATTAAATGATGGGTTTGTTACAACCTCAGATAAAGAGGGGAATTTGTCTATGCCGATTTGGCCATTTAAAGAATATGCTATGAAATGTATAGGAGATGAATGGCAGAACTGTAAAACACAAAAGATACATTTAGATACACTCTTAGATGAGATATTGCCTAACCTGTTAGAAGAGGGAACGCATGTAGTTGTATTCAAAATTCCGGAAGATCCAGACGTTGTAAGAGTATCCGCGGATGACTTTAAAGATAATTTGTTGAATGAATATCTTCAATATGAATAGCGCTCTTAAGGGGAAATAAGATGATTCGATGTGAGAGAACAAGATGAACTGGGAGCGGTATTTGCTGGATGAGAAATCCCCTGTTTCCTATTATGCTCATTTGGGCGTGATGGAGGGGACTCGGAGAGTGGAGAACTTTGATCTTGCTACATTGGAAGAAGATACTCGGATTGTTGATTTATTTACGCCTCTGAAAATTACATTAACATTAGTACAGGGAAAATATAATGGGGAAATAATAGATGATGAATCCTGTGAATTGCTCGAAGGCTTTATCGAAGATTTAAAAGAGAAAATAAGTAAGATAATTGTTGGGAATTTTATCGATTACTTATATGGTTGAATCTATATGGGGAGAGTGATTAATTGTGAATAAAGAATATAATAACAAAAAATTGAAAACCGACATTCACAATGGCTTAATAAATCACTTTGAATTTTTTGACTTACATAAAATCCTTAAGGAATATAGAGATGCTGGTGGTGAGCAAAATGATGCATATGCAGTGTTAGTAAGTTTAAGAGGAGATCTTAAGGATGGTTCTTCTGAAGATATAGTACTCGAATTATTAGATGTTGTAGTTGGATTCTGTTCACCGCATATAAGAATATGGAACTGAAGTGTCTGAATACCACTAGAAAACGAGACGCTCGTTCTTTCTGGTGATAATGTTAAGAAGGTATATATGGAAAGGTAAGGCGTGCTGACCAATGATTTGACGGATGAAACAAAGAAAGACATCAATGCTTCTGTAAATCAAGCTTGTGAATTTCATTTAAGTCGAACAAAAATGTACCAAGAATTTGACACAGAAGACAAAATGCTTTTACCATCAGAAATATTAGCCCCCCTTTTACTGAGAAAAAGAATGGGTTTAGATGTGGGAAATATTGAACACCCACTTATTAAAGATTTGTTTCCAGTGATTGAGGATTTAATAGAGGTTGATACAGATCCTGTATTTTTAAAGGTTGTCGAATCCATAACAGCCTTAATATGCATTTGAAAGCAATCTAGAAACGAAAGAGTTTTATGAGGTATTCGACTATGAATGGGAAGAATAATTGAACGCTGTGCCGGATATAGCACATTCGATTTGGAGGATAGGAAATGGCTGATGTTACTTTTTACCGGGATGAAGCGCTGCCTTTTCTGGAAGCCAAGCGCTGCCATAAGAGTGATCTGGCGTATCAGAAGCATTTTCACGAGGAGTATTCCATTGGTTTGATCGACGAAGGGGAAACGCAGGCATGGTGTGATGGCGTCTTGTGGCGCGTTGAGACGGGACGGATTATCAGCTTTCCGCCGCTTATTCTCCATGCCTGTCAGCCTGCGGAAGATGTCAGATGGAAATACAAAATGTTGTTCATCAAACAGGAATGGTTCGCTCATCTTGAAATGCCTGAAATCAATCGTCTTCAAATCCCTTTCTTGCTCGAAAAGGGGAGGAATAAAGCCTGCGGCATGCAGCTAAATCGCACCATGGAGGCTCTGACCTGCAGCGCTACACCACTTGAAATCGAAACGTCGTTAATCGAACTGGTGCATAAGCTAGTAGACAAGCATGCGCACGATCAGACGCATGAACCGTATGGAATGGTGGAGACGAAGTACGTCAATCTGATCAGGGAATATATCCATGCGCATTATACGGATCGGATTACGCTCGACACGCTGGAGCGGGAAGCGGGAATCAGCAGATACCATCTTATCCGCATATTCAAAAAGGGCACACATTTACCACCACATGCGTATCAAAATTTACTGCGCATCAATTATGCCAAAAAGGAACTGAAGAATCGGCGTTCTATTGCCGAAATTGCTGTGGACATCGGCTACTATGATCAAAGCCACTTTATTAAGGCTTTTGCCAAAATAGTCGGGGCAACACCTCAAGTTTATGCCATGTCCATCTAGATAAGCGCAATTTTTTACAATCCAAACCTCCTATCTTCCTGTAGATTGAACCTGTCAGACTATAGGAGTATAGGAGGTATCATTTGATGATAACAACGACGAATCTAGAGAAACACTTTGCCGATGCGATGAGATCCATTGCCCGCCGTTCCGATTTGAAGGCTTATGTCGAGCAGACGCCGGTCATTTACCAGCTATTACAGCGTGCGGCAGCAAAGTATGTGACAGGGGAGAACCGCCAGGATGGCCTTGAGGCAGGACGCAAGCTAGCTGATAAGGGGTACGCTGTCTCACTTGAATATATCGGTGAAAATACGACGGATATCCAAGCATGCGAACATGCTGCATTGGAGCTAACGATGCTCATTCGTGCGTTGGCTGCGCATGGAATTCCGGCACGCGTATCGTTCGATCTATCTCACATCGGCTTATCGATAGATGGCGAACTGGCATATAAAAATCTGACATCGATAGCCGTACTAGCCCGGCAGGCCGACGTCGAGCTGGTTGTTAGCATGGAAGAATCAGACAAGACTGACGCCATACTAGCAATCTATACAAGAGCGTCAGCTGTTTATGCGAACATCGGCATTACGCTGCAGGCGCAATTGAATCGTACGGCTCAGGATCTGGATGAACTAGGGTCTATCCCAAGACGAATTCGTTTTGTAAAAGGGGCTTACCAAGAACCAGGGCAGCTGACCATCACACGTTCATTGGCCTTAAATGAGCGTTATACACAGCTTATAGAGCGTGCCATTCGCAAAGGCCATCACTTGTCGATAGCTACCCATGATGAATCTATCATTGATGAGGTCATTAAGCGGGGGTGGATCCATGAGCCGGGCGTCGAGTTCGAGATGTTATACGGGATTCGGCCTGATTTGTGCAGCCAGTTGAAGAAGTCGGGTTATCCTGTTCGCGTTTATTTGACGTATGGCCGTGAATGGTATTTGTACCTATGCCACCGGATCGCTGAATACCCGCCTAATGTATTCCAAGCAATCCTCGATATGACGGACGCCGGAGGGGCAGATCCCATACAGAATTATGGATACACTGAGATTACCACTATGACATGATAGATACGATGTGGGCAAAAGGTATTACATGATGTACATGATGCCGCCTTTTTTGCATTTATTTGATTTCATTGCACAAGTCGAGTTTCCCCATTTGATTCTTTGCCCTCCTGCTTAGCAGGAAGGAATAGGACGCCGTAACGAAAGCAATAAGCACCATTGCACTGCTAATCCAACCCAAGTGGAAAATCGGCACATGTTCCACCAGCATGCCCCCTGTGGCGGCGCCTAGGGAAATGCCAATGTTCAATACGGCTGTCTGATAGCTCAATATGATTTCGGAAGCGGATGGTTTCAAGGAGATGAGATAGATTTGGTTGGCCGTGGTTGTCGTCCAAGAAGACATCCCCCATATCATAATCGTAACCATAGCACCCCAAGTCGTACCTGATGTTAAGGGCAAACTGATCAGCGCCAGTGCATGCAGGATGAGGCTTGATCGAATCGTTACGCCCGTGCCCCATTTGTCAGACGCATAACCGCCGAAGCGGGAGCCGATAAAGGCAAAGATCCCTAGAACGAGGAGCGTCGTACTAATCATTTCAACAGAAAAATGCCCTATCGCCTGCAAAAGTGGAGAAATGTAAGTAAACACAATTGTATACCCGATTATCCAAAATAATGTCGTCAATAAACCGCTGAAGACTCGTTTATCCTTGATGATCAGTAGTTGCTCTTTTAGCGGTATTGGCGTTTGCCCTGGAGCGGTTGGGATTATCCATGCCAACATGATGATGAGAAGTATAGTGATCGCACCAACGGAGAGGAATATGAAATGCCAATCCATGTAAGATGTTAGCAGCATGCCAATGGGCACTCCGAGCACAAGTGCCGCGCTAAAACCTGTAGTCACCGTCGCTATCGCGGCTCCCTGCTTCCCGGGTGAGGCGAGCTTTGCAGCGAATGCGGTTGCGATCACTGTGAACAGACCGCCGCTGGCAGCTAAAAGAACGCGTGAAACCATAAGAATTTCAAATTGGGTGCTTAGAAACGCTGTAATATTGCCAGCCAAAAAGACAGCAAGGGAATATAATAATACTTTTTTGCGTTCAAAGCGGATCGTCAATGCAACGAGGACAAGTGAGCCGATAACAAATGAAAAAGAGAAAATAGTAACAAGCTGACCTGCCACCCCAACGGACACGTGCATGTCCACAGCAATCATATTCAAGATTCCTACCGTTACAAAATCCACTGTTCCGATAATAAAAGCACCTAACGCCAATAAATATATGCCTACACGATTCATCAACCTGGTCTCCTTTTCTGTTGGGGCGCGCGCCAAGGATGAATATCGATTTCTTGCATCAGTATATATCCTGTGTTAGCATGAATCAAACGAATCCTATTCATATATCACATGAGGTTTTACTTATGACAATAGCCAGATTTGAAGTGTTCTCCCATGTAGTGGAGCGTGGTAGCTTTACGAAAGCAGCGGAAAAGTTGAATATGACCCAGTCTGCCGTAAGTCACGCAGTAGCCAGTCTGGAATCGGAGTGGGGCGTTGCACTACTAATTCGGGATCGCCGAAAAGGGCTTATGCTGACAGAGGTTGGTCAGAAAATGCTGATTCCGATGCGAGAAATATTGAACCAAATGGAAATCATCAAGCAAGAAGCGGCCTTGGCTTCCAATCTAGAGGCAGGCACGATTCGAATCGGGAGCTTTCCTAGCGCATCAGCCAATATTTTGCCAAGCATCATTTCGAAATTCAAGCAAAAGCATCCCAACATTGCATTTACATTTTACGAAGGAACTTACGAGGAAATTTTGGAATGGTTCGAGACAGGAGTCATAGATGTCGGCTTCGTCATTCAGCAGAATAAGGAACTGAATTTACATATCGTACCCTTAGTCAAGGATAAGATGGTTGTCGCTTTCCCTGCAGATCATCGCTTTCAGCATGAAGCAGTGATTGATGTTCATGATCTGCAGGAAGAGGACTTTATTATGCCGAAAGGGCTTTATCGCTCAAATGTAGAGGAAATTTTCGAGCAAGCACAAGTGACTCCTCGTATTCGCTTTGAGGTGCAGGACTGTAATACGATTTCCAGTATGGTGCAGGAGGGGCTTGGCGTGACCATCGGACCTGAGCTGTCGTTCAAAAATCAGTCCAACATCGGTATCGGCAGTTTGAAGCAATCAAGCTGGCGTAAAGTGGCCTTAGCCAGTCCTCCTCTCCAATGTACGTCACCAGCTGTGCAAGCCTTCTTCGCTGTCGCAAAGACAATGTTTGCACGCACGGGAGAGAACGCTCAAGTATCTGGATCGACAGATGATGATTGTGCCTACACAGTATATCCATGATATTCAGGATGGTTATGGCGTTTACATCCGAAGAGATAACAGGATCCTTGGATAGATGTATCAAATTCCATAGACGGAGTATGGCCAGACGATATTTTTTCAAACATTTGCTCATATTCATTTTTTTCATTTAGGAGTTCTTTCATATAGTCTTGCTTATCTCTCTCTGTCCAATCGTCATCGCATTCTTCTTCGGAAGCATCGTTAATTTTTTCTATTTTTTCATTGATTACTTCATTTAGAAGTTTATGCGACAGGGTGGGATTATTCATCTTCAGCAAGGAAAAGACATATCGGCTAACCCAATCCGACTGTTTCGAGTAATTATCCCATCCTTTAGCAAACCATTTTATTGCATCTTCATAACAACCTAGTTCCACATACAAATCCGCCACATCTACTTCTCCGACAAATTCATCGTCATTTTCGTGAAATGTATCAAGTTTACTTTTCGCCTTACTATTATCTCCCAATTCAATCAAACACTTTACATGACAATACAAGGCATAATCCGATTGTTCTGAAGCCAATAGAAAAAATGTAGAGGCATCTTCTATGTATCCAAGACGATAATTAGCAACCGCTAAGTTGTTGTATGCAATCTTTGAGGGGTGGATGGAAATTGACTTTTCCAATATTTCTTTTGCAGACTCCCACTTCTTTTGCCTACAATAAATTTCCCCTAACAAATTATAAGGAAAATGTGATTTTGGATTCATATTTATTGCTTCCTCTAATAAAGGGAGAGCACTTATATCATCATCTTCTTCGTTGCAATATATCCACGCAAGATTGTTTAGAGATTGGACATTCCTTGATAATTCTACCGCTTTCCTGAATAGTTTCAGCGAATCATCATATTTATTTTCTTCCAGCAATGCAATCGCTTTTTGATTGAGATCCAAACGAATTCCCCCTTATACCTTCTTTTAAGAAACCACTGCGCTCACTCTAAGAAACTTATCCGTCATAACTCATCGTTTCAACTTCTTTTCCATTGAATTCGATATCCAGCAGATGATCGGGCCAGATATTATCACCACATGTAATTTCCGCAAAAGTATCGCCTGTATTGAATACAGTTACTTGAACACGATACACTTCTAAAGATCCATACCATTCATTATCAGCTTCCTCTTCAAATTCTTCATTGTAGAATTTTTGTAAAACATCTTTACAGTGGCCAAGCCAATCAATGTACTCCGTAAGCGTATTTATACTGTTTGTACCTCTGTCAATAGAGTAGACACATAGAACCGAGAATATCATGCAGCAGAACGGTACATACGTTCGTACTCATTGGGCGTGAAGTGCCCAATGGAAGAGTGGATCCTTTTTCCAT
>JAIRVF010000089.1 GCA_031254035.1 Paenibacillus sp. | reverse complement strand
ATAATTTTCTCCTTCATAATCAAGAAAAGTAGCTGCAAAAACACTGACATGGTTAGAGAAAGATCGATTCGCGAACAGTTTTAAACAAGACTGCCTAGATTCCAATTCACTTTCGATCTGTAGAGCCCTTTTCCCCCATTGATTATCATCCGAGAGTTTTTGTAGATGTGCTTTCGCCTCATTACTCAAGTCCCACAATTTACGATGGAACCCGTCAAAATGTTCTGTGTCCACATAAGTAATACCGGGGCCTTGATAAGATAAGACCTCTGCTATTGGTGTAGTAATAATGGGTTTTCCCAATGAACAGTATTCAAAAAATTTAACAGGAGAAACCGCATTCGTTAATGAGTTCACAATAAAAGGAATCATTAAAGCATCAAAATGAACAGCATAGTTTTTCAGTTGCGAGTAGGGCTTCATTCCTAAAAAGTAAACATTTTTCGGGAAATTCTCTTTGGATATACCACAATGACCTATAAGAACAATAATTACTTGTGGATCTCTCGCCATTTTTCTGACTAATTCAGTGTCAAACCACTCTTCGATCGCACCAAAATATCCAATGATTCTTTTCTTTCGTTTCAGAATAGGTTTTAAATCATCCGGAATCGCAAGCTTAACGTCTTCAGTAACAATAAAGTCCCCTGGTCTAACAGCGTTAGGCAAATAAATTGCGTCGTCCCGATCCTTTACATACTCATTTAATTTCACAGCTGAATAAGTCACGATATCGGCATCATGCAGCACTTGATAATGTTTCGCCAGCATATTTCTGTCATAGAGGCTGAAAAAGTCTACTCTGTCCAATACATCATACCAAATCGTTTTATGAGGCAATTCCTCAATCCATGCATTCTGTAAGAGATAAGAGTTTATGACTAGAACATGGTATGTTTGCAAAACCTGTAACAAATGATCTTGATTGGATACGACGAACATCCGTTCTTCGATTTCATTAATGTAGAAGGACTCTGAATAGTCACAGAAGAAGCATAAATAACCTTTTCGTGCAAATTCCATTAATAAATGTTGTGGTCGTTGAAGAGGCTCCCAATGCACAGCATGAGGATAAACAACGATTCCCTTAAATTCATGACGCTGGATTACCCGTGCAATTTCACGAGCTTCTGGCGTTAATGGGGATTCTACAATTTCCTTAAATCTCTTTTGTCTAGCTTTATACTCCGTTGCAAACAAAAGATCATGCTTTGCTAATTCTATGTTACAAATTGCAATTTCTTCATTTAACCGATGAACCTCTTGTTCACTTTCTTGATACTTTAACTCCAGACTTGAAAGTTCATTGTTGATTCCTTCCAATAAGCCAAGCTGATCCTCCCGTAGAAACTCAACTTGCTCTAAAGCTTTTTGTATGGATTGCACTTCAATATTCAGGGGATTATTCCGATCACGAATAACATTCTTCCGCATTTTTTGGCACCTCTTGTACTTAGTTAAATCTCATTTTCAGATGACCAGACTCGTTTGCATCCAAAAAGAATGCATCTTTTCTTGCATACAAATATTTCTTAAATGATGAGTCTGCGTATGTGACATACTTCGCTTGTTTTAATAAATCATAGTGCCTTAACTTGGAGGAGGCATCATCCCCCAGAAAAATATTTTCAGGGCCGCAAAGGTCGTACCATAAGATCTTTTCTTCAATCAAATCAAACCAAGCAGATTGTTGAATCGAAGAACATAAAACCATGGGAATGACGGACTGCGCTTGAAGCCATTTTAGTAAAAACACTTCATTCTTAAACTTGTAGAAACCATCAGAGATTCGTTCCATATCTCCAATCGTATCCTCACTAAAGGCAAAACAAAGGAATCCCGATCGAGAAAGTTCCAACATCAATCCGGCAGCTCGATCACGTTGAATTTGCAGACAATCTGGCGACACAATGACCCCTTTATAACTTCTCCAATCTAATGCCATTGTAGTTGAGCCGGATTGTTTGGACATTTGTGATATATAATAGTTCGTTCTTAGTCTGTAATCTTCTTCAAACGTGATTTGCGCCTTGGAGTCACTTAGAAGTTGTCGCATCCGATCCAAGTGATGTTGTAGCGCGATATTCAATTGATTGCTCTTCTCGAACTTCTCATGTATTACTTTCAATCGCTTCTCGGAATCGGTTACCTTTACCCTTACTTTGTTTAAATCTGACAATTTATTTCTGTAGAGTATTCGTAAAGAGTCCAATTGATTTTCTCTATGACTCTTTTCCAAAAGTGAATAATTCATATTTTCCTCCCATTCACGGATCATATAAAACTCAAATAAAGCCATTTCTTTTTGAGCTTATCATGCAGCGATGACCATCCACCTAAAGAGCCCGAATCAATTTTGGATGACAAACTTTGGTCATGGATTCGGTAATAATATAGGGGTTCAGGTAATAAGAGGATTTTACCAGATAACGCCATCCGGACTGTAAAATCACGGTCTTCAATCCCAAATAATGTTTCATCGAATGGACCTGTTTTATTCAGAGAAGCAGCTCTCCATAAAAAGGATGGACCACCGTTTTGCAAACCATTAAGCTTGTAAGCCGGCATCCGTTTTGTTTCCAGAACGATGCCATCTTTATCAATATGATAATAATCTGAGATGATTCCGCTAGCTTTGGGATAGTCTTGCAATGTGAATATCATTCTCTCAAGCCACCGCGGATGAACGTAATTATCCGCTGATGTCCAGCCCACTATGGATCCTTTTGCCTCAGAGATTCCAAAATTCAAAGCTTTAGGCAATCCTTGATTGTCTTTAAGCTTATAAAACCTGATGCGTTTATCATATTTGAACTTATCAACCATTTTTTTAATATCTACATCGGATCCATCGTCAACGATAATTAGCTCAAGATTCACATAAGTCTGATTCAAAACACTGCGGATACTCTCGCTTAAAAATTTCACATCATTATAAACAGGTAAAATGATACTTACTAACGCTTGATCTTCTACCTCTATCTCATCAATATTTCTAAGTTGACGAGTAGTCTGGAATAACAACGCCCATTCAGTCATGTTTAAATACGTGAAAATGGGGCTAATTAATAGGCGTGCTTCGCTCGAATCAACTTGGAATATTTCTAGAATCTTTCGGGCAATTTGATCCGCACCTTCTGCTTTATACTCTTCATAAATAGCCCAAGCGATCCGATAGGCGCATTCTTCGTTCGTAAATGAGGAACTCTCCAAGCTGTGCCGCCATGTCAATATGGCTTGTTGATGATCGTCTAATTGCCACAACAATTCTGCTTTTAACGCCAACCAGTGTGTTTCCGAAGTTAAAATGTGACGTGTATTAATCGTCATATTAGATTCTAAGATACTGTCAAGTAACTCAATAGCATCTTTTTTCATATCTGAAATCGTAACGTTCTGAGACAACTTCGCGTATAGGTATATAAAATCCAACATGAATTCTTCTTCAAGATCCGAATCCAGAACTTGATAGACAATAGAAGATGCTTCCTCAATCGAGTTCTGATTAATATACGCGAGCGTTTTAAAGAATTGAGTGGTCACCCATTCAGAAGTTAAAGGATCGGGATTCTCCATATCGATTACCGTTTTGTATTCATGACAAGAGAATGACGCCAACAACTTTTTAAGTGGAGACTCATTTGAATAAGCTTCCATGTATTTCATATGTTTTTCAATCGGCAGAATAAGTGGTTTTTCAATAATAATCTGTTTGAGGCTTCGCTCATGATTTGCATCATCATTAGCAGCTTCGATCATTGATGAAGTGATCGCTTTCAACGGATAACGATCGTTTATACATATCCGCTCTTCTCTCCACTCTGCTCCCAATCGATCCGAATATGCACGAACGGTAACTTTTCCTGAATGTGCAATGGCATCTATAAGCATGTCGGCATTCATATCGACTTGAAGACGCTCATTTGCTTCCCACAACCAAATAAGGTTCGCATCGCAACTTGCTAAGAGGTTCGATTTCGCTTCTTCCAGATCTTTTCCATGCAATTCACAGACACGATTTTGATTCGAAAGTCTCTTAGAGGATTTCGAGGATTTTGATGGTTTAGAGCCATAACTACTGTCCCATGCAAATATTTCATACGTAAATGGATTAAACCTCATCTGGATATGTTCAATTAAGTTTTCCCAATCTAATTCCAAATCTGCATAAGCAATCAAAATACCAATCTTCATCGTTCCAGCCTCATTTCTAATAACTTCAATCGCAGCAATCCGCTTATGTTCTTGAAAAGTCTCCTTAAGTGAAATACAGTGATACGGTTGCATGTGATTGTGATGATCCATTACTTTCTGTTCCCATTGCATAAACCAACAATACGATTCTTCCCACCGCTTTGTTTTGAAGCAAATTTCACCTGCTATTCCATAAGCATCTGCATAAAAAGGTAACTCATTGATACAGGCTTCTATCACTGTTTCAGCTCCGGTAACATTATCCAAAAACAAATGCGACATCATTTGGTAGTAATAAACTTGAGCACGACTATACTTTTCTTTTAGAGGAATCAGTTGAAGTGCCTTTTTACTATAGCTTAAACTTTCTGCGTATAATCTGCTGTTGAACTTTTCCGCAACCATGTATCGGTAATTTAAAGCATCAAGCGGATTAGTTTGAATAGCTTTTATTAATAAATCAGTATTTCTGAGATTCTTTTGCTCATGAAATTCTGATGAATATCCAAAGTGATTAAACATAGCACAAGGACACACGGTAACAAGCTTACTCTCCCTCTGAGAATTTACCCTGATCAGTCTCTCATGAATAATTCCCTCGTAACAAAAAAATAAAGGAGAAAAAAGCCGTTCACTGTGCGTCACAGCTAGTGTCTTTAAATTGATATTTTCAATATTCCTGCATTCAAAGGCAATAACATCCTGTGCAGGATCGTACTCAGTAAGCCAATCCCTCAAACTAAAGCTTTCATTCCATACGAATTCTTCGTCCGAATCAATAATCAGCACCCAATCAGCACCCGTTGCATGCTGTAGACTAGTATTTCTTGCAGCAGAGAAATCTTTACACCATGGAAAGAAATGAACTGTTGCTCCAAGTTCCTTAGCAATCAGAACACTATTATCATTCGATCCTGTATCTACTACTACAACCTCATCTACATGACTTATAACACTCTGAATTGCTCGACCTAACGTAAGTTCGTTATTTCTAGTTAAGATGCATGAAGATATTTTCATTTCCATGTTCCTTTTTAAAATTAAATAAGAGATAAAGGCCGTTATTCTAGGCAATCAGAATAACGGCCTTTATCTTTTTTTTAGACCGTTAACTCTTAGACAGTTGGGTCACTATTTGAAATCTTTTTGCCCTCATCCAGCAAATTATTAATAGATTTCTTGTATTTTTCAAATTTCGAATCTTTAATAAATTCATCAGTAATGACTGCAATATCTTGACGAGTTACTTCGGATTTAGGACTAAATTTGCCATTAACTGTTGTAATTAGTCCAGCCTCGATTGCTGCTTGCACATATGGTTTAGCCCAACCACTAATTTCGTTTGCATCAGTAACAGAAAGATTAGTTCCTTTCCCTACGATACTTGTTTGTGTAATACGAACAAAGATAACAGCCAGTTCTTCTTTAGTAATTACAGCATTTGGACGGAACTTCCCGTCTGAACCAACCATAACTCCCAGCTTTTGCAGAGCGTCTATGTACTTCAAGCCCCAGCTATCCGCACTTACATCCTTAAACGAAGTGGTTACTGTAGTATCCACATGCAAATTCAATGCTCTAGATAAGATAGCAGCAACCTGTATACGGGTAAGCTTGCCTTCCAAATTCAAATTTCCCTTTTCGTCCCCCGTAAAAATCCCTTTGTCAAAAAGTTCTTTGACAGTTGATTGCATGATTTCCGGTTTTTTCTCATCTGCTGCAAATACTACAGCCGCCTGGCCCACCACGGTGTTTACCAGCAATGTTGATGAAAGTACATACTTTGTGATCTTCTTCTTATTAGTTCCCAAAACTTTATTTCCCTCCTAAAAATTTTAAAATATAAATGCAAAAGAAATATTACTTTGTTTATATCGGGTATTTATTTCATATCATTAATTATTATTCAAAAATATCACTTATGAACTACTCCAAATTACTCAATATTACAAAATGCCCCAAATAATCTGAGACTAAAAAACTAAAAAGAATACGGAACGAACTATATGGCAGAGACTTATGATTTGGACATTTGAAAAACACATAAGAGAATGAAAAAACAGAAAATAGACTCATCCCAAAGGAATGAGCCTCTTAAATATTTTGGCAGGTCCATTATATTTTACGTGAAGGATCTACAAAATGTCCGCAAATTAATTATTGAATTCCTAATACAACCCCGCGAATATATCGGTTTACCCACACAGCAACTTCTTCCCGCTTGATCGGCTAGTGTGTCCGACGCTATCGCGGCTGCCTTGCTTCCACTCGTTAAATCTAATGCTAACAGCAAAGCCATATCGGAAACTGCCCATGTTCTCATTTTTCTATTCTTCAAATTGGATTCCTCCTTTTGTCTGACGATCCCTCTATAACTTCATGTCTGCCAAAACAAATATTGTGAGCAGCCGAGACAACTTTTCAAGCGGCTATGAGTCTCCCCCCCCTTTCATATGTTAAATACAATTAATATTTAACATCACTTAACTATTTGCCGAAAAAGAGTCCGGAAGCGCTCCGGACAACCTTGTAGCTATTTAGTGCAAATTTTCCAAGGACTAATCGATGTGAACATGACCATTTTCCGCCAACTCCTGCTCGATAATCCGTTTGAATTTCAGCATAATGTCTTTAAGTGCTTCTAGATCTTCAAAGGGAAGTTTGGCGTAAAAACGTTCAATGATGGACAACTCAATCTTTTTGTTCATTTCAATGAACTTGAGCCCCGCTGTATCCAGCTCCACTAAAATTTCCCGGCGATTATTCAGATTAATGGATCGTTTGACCAGCTTGCGTTTCTCCATTTTATTCAGCATTTGACTGACTGCGCTTGGGGTAATATTCAGCTGTTTGGCTAATTCGCCGGTAAGCATGCTGCCGCTCTTATCAAGATCGTTCAGAATAATAATCTGGCTGCGCGTTACCGATTCGTCCAAAACATTCGCATATTCCTGTGTCAGCATCTCATGGCAAGCATACTCAATCTCGTTTAACTGCCGGACATATGTAATAAGTTCTTCTTTCATTTCATCACCATTAATATTTAATTACACTTAACTGTAAGTGTAAATTACATTACGGCATACGTCAACTCCAAATAACTCTAAATATTATTTTTTAATATGACGATTTCTTATTTCATTTTTGTTCGAATATTTACATCACATAAGAATATGATCTGATAAAATTTCCAAGTCTAATTAAAATGGATATATGCTCCTATGTTTATAGACTATATTTTTGTCATATCAATCTTATGGAAATCTTATTCCAGGTAATAAAGATGTGATCATAAAGAAAGCCCCTGCCGATATAACTACAGCAGAGGCTTTGATTGGCTATTTTCTTAGAAAAAGAAAGATTTGGTTATGATAACCAATAGAATAAACAGAACTAAGATAGCTGCCGTACTAGTACCCAAACCACCATAACCTACTCCACCTACTACTTCACTCATGATTACAACCTCCTTGTTTTGGAATACATTATATATTATGAAGTATTCTGAAAGAGGTAAGGGCAGTTCGGTAATTAAAATAGAAAGGCTACTCCTCGTACCATGGATTTATATGAACCAACACTTCTCCAACATCCGGATGTTGTTCCATGACCGAATGTTTAATTTGTCTTGAAATATCATGCCCTTCTTGAACACTTAACTCGGCAGGAACACCTACCCTTACATCAACAATGATATAATGTCCGTGATCTCTGGCTCGAATTCGGTCAATCCGCTTAACACCCGGTACTTCATGGACTATGTTAACCAAAGCATCGATTTGTTCAGCTTCTACATTCTTTTCCATCAATACACCTACGGATGATTTTCCCATATGAATGGCTAATCTCAATACAAAATAAGCAACGACGATCCCTGCAATAGGGTCTCCGTATGACAACAACGTGATCTGGTAATGATCTCCGATCAAACCGAGTCCAATTCCGATTACTGCTGCAACTGATGCATATACATCGGCAAGGTGGTCATAAGCCGTAGCTATTAAGCCATTACTTTTTAGTCTCTTCCCAATTGACATGGTATAGATGTAAAGGATTTGTTTCACAATTAAAGAAAATCCAGCTGCAATAAGTGCGACGGTCGTTGCCTTGTGAGGCGGCTCAAAGAGAACAATCACGGAATGGTACCCCATATAAATTGCTGCCATGCCCAAAATAATGGCAACAACCCCCGCTCCTATAACCTCAGCTTTACCATGTCCATAAGGATGATCTTCATCAGGGGGCAGTTTAGAAACACGCATTGAACTAAGTGCAGCTCCAGCAGCTACTACATCTCCCGCGTTATGTACACCATCTGCAATTAGCACTGGACTTTTGAATAAGAACCCGACGGCCAACTTGACGGTTGTTAGCATAATATTGCTGATTAAACTAATCCAAATAGCAATAGTAGACTGTTTGTTTTCACTGATCATTTTTTGTTACTCCTTGTGAACCAAATTTTAAACAGATGAATCTTACTTCTGAGCAAGAGAATCATCGGCACTAATAAAAATAAGCTGGGTTTTAATATTAACTTATAAACATGGAGTGGGTCTAGAGAAACAGTTTTACCCCCCTTCTAAAAAGTAAGTTAGGGTATAAAAAGTTGGGCGTATCAAACAAAAGTAAAGCAGTGAACGGGATAAACCCCACACGCGCATCGATATAGTGGAGGGACTGAGAATAAGGAAGAATGTTAAATAGAATATAAAAATATATCTTTTAACTCGTCTATTTATCCCTAACTATTTTTAGAGAACGTTCATAATATGAACTAATCCTATTAGAAAGGGGCAGATTCAATATGAGCGAAGTTGGAGGATCTTATGGTGGAATGAATATTACCACAATTCTCGTACTCTTCATTCTGCTTGTAATCGTTGCTAAAACTTGGGGATTTTAATGTAGACAAAAACCCTGCTAGCATGAAGCCAGCAGGGAATTTTTTTATGAATTGAATATTACAGCGTTAATAATGTTTCAATATCAATTACTGCGATCTGCAATGCTAAAAAACCTTCTTCTCTTCTGCATTCATACTGTTATCTTCCATGGTTTGTTGTGAAAAAATCCAATATTGTTTTGCCTGCTTAACAAACACAATTTCCTTAGCAGACACCTTGCCATCATTCTTGATCCCCTGATCAATCAGGCCGTCTGTTCCGTAGTTTGAGTTGTCGTGGTTAGGATCAAATACATCAATCCAAGTATCTCCATTCTTGCCCGTGATCCCAACCAGCAGGATGTAGTGACCGCCGCTTGTAAAGTTGCCCATGTCCATGGACGCGATAACGATTTTGCCATTACCGAGAGCCTTTTTTACCTTACTAAGACTGTCGGTCTGCGTACATGCAATACCGTATCTTTTAGCGATCGATGCAAAGAAATCCCATGACGTGCCATCATCAATTGTGCGGTAACCATTGTTAAGCGCATAGGTAGCAGCTTTGGGGGGCAACACGGTGTGTCCGGTCAGAGTACTGATCACCATAGCAACGCTTGTAGGTCCACATGCAGATGTACCGATCGTCTGCTTTTTCTCATTCCAGATGGAGTACATAATGTCCTTCCACTGAGGGTCCTTTTGGCTAAAATATACGAGCTTCCTCATCGCTGCCACTCTTTCTTCCCTGTTTTATGAACTAATTACCGTATCAAGCAAATGCAACAGTTAACACGCTAAATCATATCCAATCCATATATTATTCCGCCTTTCCTATTTGAGTCCGCCCAAAATGATAAAATCAGCGACTAAGCTCCAAAAGCCCGTTTAATCATTACATTAATGTTTAAGCTTTATGTAAGGTTAAAATAAAAACTGTGTAAGGTTCTGAACGTAAAATCAAAATTACAGAGATTGAGAGTGCTAAAAATTCCAAATCAATTTAGAGGTGAAACGTATGAAAGAAAAAAATATTTTATCGTCATTATGTTATTTTAGTATATTTTTCGCACCATTTTTGTTCCCGATCATTGTATTTTTTGTAGCTTCTGAAGATGTGAAATATCATGCCAAAAAATCATTATTGTTACATCTGGTTCCTTATATCATTTTTATCATCGGTATTGCTGGTTCTGGTTTTTTAGGTATCAACGGATGGGGACAAACAGCATCTGGACTTGTAGTCACATATGTAGTGATTTCGATTATTTTGGTGATTTATGTATTTGTATTAAATATAATAAAAGGAATAAAAGTATTAACAACTCGATAAACGATCAACATAGAAAAAAGGCTCATCCCGCCATGATTGTGAGATGAGTCTTTTGGGGTACATTCATACCAAAAACAAAAATCCCTCACACCATACGGCGCAAGGGATTTAAGGATTAGTACAGAGTCATATATTGATCGCGTTCCCATTGATGAACTTGTGTTCTGTACATATCCCATTCGATTTCTTTCAGTTCATAGAAGTGGGACAGTGCATGCTCGCCAAGTGCATCGATGATAACTTCGTCGCGAATCATCTCGTTCAGCGCTTGTTTCAGGTCAGCCGGCAGGCTTGGAATGCCTTCTTCGATCCGCTCTTCTTCGGACATCACATAGATGTTGCGATCGATTGGAGCCGGAAGTGGCATCTGTTTGCTGATCCCGTTCAAACCTGCGCGAAGCATAACGGCAAGGGCCAGGTAAGGGTTCGCAGCTGGATCCGGGTTACGAACTTCAACGCGTGTGCTCAGTCCACGAGAAGCCGGGATACGGATCATCGGGCTGCGGTTGCTGCCAGACCATGCCACATAACATGGAGCTTCGTAGCCTGGGACCAAACGTTTGTAAGAGTTCACGGTTGGGTTGGTAATCGCGGCAAAAGCACGCGCATGCTTCAGAATACCGGCCATGTAATAGCGGGCTTCTTTGCTCAGACCCAATTCGTCGGATTCATCATAAAATACGTTTACGTTGCCATTAAACAGGGATTGGTGGCAGTGCATACCGGATCCGTTCACACCAAACAACGGTTTAGGCATAAAAGTTGCATGCAGACCATGCTGGCGAGCAATGGTTTTAACAACCAGCTTGAATGTCTGGATCTGGTCTGCCGCTTTAACGGCATCTTCATATTTAAAGTCGATTTCATGCTGGCCCGGTGCCACTTCGTGGTGAGAAGCTTCAATTTCGAAGCCCATTTCTTCCAGCGTAAGTACGATTTCACGGCGGCAGTTTTCACCAAGGTCCGTTGGCGCAAGGTCAAAATATCCACCTTGGTCGTTCAGTTCCATGGTAGGATTGCCTTTCTCATCCGTTTTGAACAGGAAAAACTCCGGTTCTGGACCTACGTTCATAGCCGTGTAACCCATCGTTTCCGCTTCCTTAAGGTTACGTTTCAAAATACCGCGCGGGTCGCCAGGGAACGGGGTACCGTCCGGCATATATACATCACAGATCAAACGCGCTACACGATCTTCGGCTACCCAAGGGAAAATCACCCAGGTGTTGAGATCCGGATACAGGTACATATCGGATTCTTCAATACGGACATAACCTTCGATGGAAGATCCATCGAACATCATTTTGTTGTCAACCGCTTTTTTCAGCTGACTGACTGGAATTTCGACGTTTTTGATCGTTCCCAGCAAATCGGTAAATTGCAGACGGATAAAACGTACATTCTCTTCCTCGGCGATCCGAAGAATATCTTCTTTAGTGTAGCTCATAGGATCCTCTCCCTTTCCAAATGTTCAATCTGATTATTATTTATTAAAAAACCGAGACAACTCTCCTTGAATCAAAGACACCTGGCCCGGTCTTTTATCTGAAACGAGCTGCTGCTTCAACAGGCGATGCAATTGTGTTTCCGACATCTCTTTCCGTTTCACTTCCGTATCCGCTGTAATAACGGTCGCTTCTTCGGATTCCTTGGACACCGGGTTCATTACTTGTTTGATTCCGGCAATGTTCACGCCTTTTTCAATCAAAGACTTAATTTCCAGCAATCTTTCCACATCATTGAAAGAGAACAAGCGCTGATTGCCTGAGGTACGCGCAGGAACAATCAGATCATGCTGTTCATAATACCGGATTTGTCTGGCTGACAAATCAGTCAGTTTCATCACAATTCCAATTGGGAACAACGCCATGTTTCTACGGATCTCATCACCCATGACTTATCTCAACCTTCCAGTGAACTTTTCTAACTCACATTGTACATTTTCTTATCACACGCGTCAACAACATGTCAGATAAACTTACAAGAGATTTTTTTCTTTCATCTTTTGCAGAGCTAACATAACCCCAAATTTAACATGTGAGTATGTCAAACCGCCTTGCATATACCCGATAAAAGGTTCCCGGATCGGCGCATCTGCCGACAGTTCCAGACTTCCGCCTTGGATGAACGTCCCTGCAGCCATAATAACCGGATGTTCATATCCCGGCATGTCCCATGGTTCTGGAACGACATGACTGTCTACGGCCGCGGCGCGCTGGATACCTTGTACAAAGGCAATCAAATGCTCCGCAGTCGTGAAAGAAATGGCCTGAATCAAATCCGTGCGCGGTTCATTCCAAGCTGGCTTGGAAACGAAGCCCGCCTGTTCAAACATCGCCGCCGCAAAAATGCTTCCTTTTAACGCTTGTCCAACGATCGTTGGTGCCAAGAATAAGCCTTGATAAATTCCCCGCGTCGTTCCTAACATGGCGCCGACTTCGCTGCCGATTCCCGGAGCTGTGAGCCGGTATGCGCAGTGATCTACATATTGCTGTTTGCCGCAAATATACCCTCCGGTTTCGGCAATTCCTCCGCCAGGATTTTTGATCAAGGAACCCGCGATCAAATCCGCGCCCACTTCCGTTGGTTCCACTGCCTCGGTGAATTCACCGTAACAGTTATCGACGAACACGATCACATCCGGCTTTATTTCTTTGACTTTCTTGACCATTTCGCCAATTTCGTTCACCGTAAAGGAAGCGCGCCAATCATACCCCCGCGAGCGTTGGATTCCGATCACTTTCGTGGATTCATGGATACCGGCCCGGACCGCTTCCCAATCGATTCCACCCTCCGCCGTTAAGGCCGCTTCGCGGTACGTGATCCCAAAATCCTGCAGCGACCCGGTACCATCACCCTTCTTCCCTATGACTTTATGAAGGGTATCATAGGGGCGGCCCGTAATATAAAACAGCTCGTCCCCAGGTCTTAGTACTCCAAACAAAGCCGTTGAGATCGTATGCGTGCCCGAAGCAAAATGCGGCCGTACCAGAGCTGCTTCGGCCCCGAATACGTCCGCATATACCAAATCCAGCACTTCTCTGCCTCGGTCATTATAGGCATATCCCGTTGAACCCGCAAAATGAAAATCACTGACCTGATGCCGCTGAAAAGCTTCAATGATCTTCCATTGGTTACGGTCGATGACGCGGTCAAGCTTGCGAAATTGTCCTTCAATCCGCTCTTCGGCGGTTTCCATCCATTGTTCTAGTTCTTGTGTAAATTGTGCCATGTCTACGAATTTCTCCTCCAAATCTCCCATTCACTCTCTTATGAGAAACGAATCAAGCAAATATCCCCATTTCTCATAATCAGGCTTGTGAACCTGTACCTTATAAATCATATCATGTTCTTCCGACCTCTGCTCTAATACATCCCCAATACGGTAAAGCAGGGCCATAGCATTGCCATCTTCCGGAGGAATCCGGAAGGCCAGAATACCACCGGATAGCCGGTCCTGGATCGCCTGCCTCAAGGCAAGCAAATCTTCTTGGTCCAGGGCGCTGATCTTTAAATACCCTTGACCGGACGACAGCATTTCCAGCTGTTCTTTCGTACATATGTCCTTTTTATTGAACAAAATCAGCTGCGGTTTATCCGCAGCTCCGAGCTCTTCCAGAATGGAGTCTACGACCGACATCTGATTCTCACGCATCGGTGAAGAAGCATCGACGACATGCAAAATGAGATCCGCCTCGTTCGCTTCCTCCAGCGTCGCCCGAAATGCTGCAACCAGATCATGAGGGAGATTTTGTATAAATCCAACTGTATCGGTCAAGATGACCTCACTGCCACCGGGAAGCACAAGCGTGCGTGAAGTCGGATCCAGTGTTGCAAACAACTGGTTCTCAATGTAAACCTCAGCGCTGGTGAGCTGCTTTAGTAGCGTAGATTTCCCGGCATTGGTGTACCCGACGAGTGCAATCTGAATCGCCCCGCTTTTTTGTCTGCGCCCTCTGTACAGCTTACGGTGTTTGATAACTGCTTCAAGCTGTTTTTTCAGATCGTCGATGCGCCTCCGAATATGGCGTCTGTCGGTTTCCAATTTGCTCTCGCCCGGACCGCGTGTGCCAATGCCCCCACCGAGCCGCGACAAATTTTTGCCGTGGCCCGATAGGCGCGGAAGCAAATACGAAAGTTGGGCGAGCTCCACCTGAATTATACCTTCACGTGTGTTAGCACGTTGTGCGAAAATATCGAGGATCAGCTGTGTCCGGTCGATAATTTTCACGTCTAGTTTCTGCTCCAGATTGCGTACCTGGGCTCCCGACAGGTCGTGATCAAAGATCGCGGTGTTCGCACCAACCGAATCAATCATCATCTGCAGCTCCTCGACCTTACCCTTTCCGAGCAGCCAGCAGGCATCCGGCACATCACGGTTTTGCGTGACGACATCGAGAACATCCACGCCTGCCGTCTCAGCTAGACTAACAAGCTCCTGAAGGGAATGCTCCGGATGGATCCCAGACCTTTTGACCTCGTCCGTAACAAGACTGACCAGTACGGCTCTGTCGCGAATTTGTGTATTTGTATCATGAATGGTATGTGCCAATGAATAGTGCCCCGTTCGGTTTCATTTTTTTCCTGTATCAGATGCTGTCTTAATTTCATTATCGCCTGCGGCATCAAAATGTAATCTCTTACTTTCACCATCAACTCGGAAATTTATGTGCCTATCTACAACAAAAACCTTATCCTCAATTTCTCTTAGCGCTTTAATTATACCTGCCACATATAATTCTGTATATCGACTTCTCTCCACCTCTTTCTTTTATGGATCTTAAAAGTGATTATTGATTCAGGAAATTTTCTAACTGATGGGCATCGGATTGTTTCTTCATGTTTGCAATTGGAGAAAACAGCTCCGAGCATAAACAATAGCCTTGATCTTTGTGACCAAGGCTTCTGATGTTTTCTCAATCAGGAAATAGCACTTTCTGGCTTTGCATTATTCGTCTCTAATTGAGTAATTATGTCCTTAGGAAGAATGTCCATTAACTCACTTTTTGATAACTTCGTATTTTTGCTCATTAAGCGAACAGCTTGGTGGCGGATTGATTTCTCAATTACATTACGAACAAAACGCGCATTACTAAAATTAATCTCACTAATTTTTTCATCCAAAATTATATCCCTAAGCTTTCGACTTGTTTCTACCGTAAGATTATAATCCCTTTCTTTAGTCATTTTGTTTGCTATCTGAACCAGTTCTTCAATGGTGTAATCGGGAAAATCGATTTTAATCGGAAAGCGTGAAGGCAGACCTGTATTGGTTTCCATAAACATATCCATTTCATTTGGATAACCAGCAAGAATGACAATTAAATCTTGGTGTTTATCTTCCATAACTTTTACAAGACAATCGATAGCTTCTTTGCCAAAATCCTTCTCTCCACCACGGGCAAGACTGTACGCCTCATCAATAAAAAGAATACCCCCAAGCGCTTTTTTAACCAAATCCCTTGTTTTCTGGGCGGTATGACCGATATATTCGCCGACCAGATCGGCTCGCTCCACTTCAATCAAATGACCTTTACTCAGGACGCCCATCTTTTGAAAAAGCTTGGCGATAATCCGTGCTACAGTTGTTTTTCCCGTGCCTGGGTTTCCGGAAAATAACATGTGGAAAGATTGCGTTCCAACTTTTAGTCCTGCATCTTGACGCATTTGAGCAATTTGCAAAAAGGCATAGATTTCGTATATTAATCCTTTTACTTTTTCAAGCCCAATCATACTATTAAGCTCATAAAAAACTTCTTTAGTTGGATCAGTTTGCTGTGGAAAGGTTAATGGCACATCACTACCACTAATCGACTCATTTCCATCCTGACTTTTAAATGTAATATTCATCCTCGCTTCATTGATAGTAATTTGCCTTGAGCTTTGACCCAAATTAATCACCTCATAACAGCATTATATGCGTTTGCTGTCCATTATCATGCAAGGTGTACTGAAACAAGCTAGAATGTTCCTATTTTCGATTTTTACACATAAGGATATATTTACTTCTCTTTACTTCTCCTTCACTTAAATCCGCGCAACGATTGTTTCCCCGTCCCCGGATTCCCTTTGAAAACCTATAAGCTGATCTGTACAACATTTTTTTGTACCGGCGCAGATTCCTTTTCGGGAACAGCATTGCTAAGTACAGGAGGTTCATGGTTGCGTAAAATAACATTGATTTGTCTGGATGGCCTGCCTTTCGGCCGGCCGTTCGCGGCCGCAATACGCCCGTTCATGCACCCATCACCTCATATCTAGAGAGATATATTCTCTATTCAATGTATTCTACTTCAGTGATGGTTATTAGCAGTTTTAAGTCTTTTTCCAGCCAAGCCAGAAGAACAGCTCATCAGCCTTCCATTTTGTGTAGGCCAGGATCTCCCGGGGCTTATGGTATATCATTTTGAGCGCACGCGATTCCGTCAAACCGAGCCGTGGATCTTCATAATTCAAATAGGACGCAATTTCCTTGGAACGCATGCCGTGATATTGATGAGTGACGATGACCGCACTTGAAAACCCATACTCTTCCATGATTTCCTGGCTGTATAGCAAATTCTCATAGGTGCTTCGCGCTTTATTTTCCAATATGATAGACGCTTCCGGCACGCCCTGCTCAACCAAATAATTTCTCATGCCTTCGGCTTCCGTATACTTGTATTCGGGCTTGTCCAACCCTCCACTGACGATTATAGATTTGAATTTCTTCTCTCGATAGAGTTTCAGCGCTTCATCCAGTCGTTCCTTAAGCCCCGGGCTCGGAGAATCCCCCCACATCGATGCCCCCAAAACAATGCCGACATCACTTGTTCCGTTAAGACTCGAACTTGTCGTGTTGTCCATTTTCCACCACACATACCCGGACCACAGAAGACCGAGGATGGCAAGCGCAAGAAAACTAATGAGGGCAATTTTTAGCGGGGAGCGCCTTTTTCTTGTCAATATGACTGGTCCTTGTTCATATCTGTTCATGTCTTCCTCCTGAAATCTCCGTTCTCGAACAGCCGTTTACGATGATCCAGCGACATCAGAAAATAAGGAAACGTATGTGCATCAATATCATGCAGCACTTCCCGCGCGGTAGTCGTCGCAAGTATATGGTCTTCTTTCGTGATGATCCCACGCGCTAGGGCTTCTTCCAGTTCATCCTCATCCAACAAAAAAACCTCACCATTTCTCAGGACGACGATGTCCAAATACAGATCATCAAACCAGGGAACCCCTTGTTCGGTCACCCCCTGCGTCTTGCAGGTGTCTATATACCACTGAATGATCTCCTGGCGTTCATCAAACATCGCCGTGACGATGTAATGACTGTTCTTAGGAAAGTACTGCAGCCACGAGTAGCCTTTATCCGCGATCCGATACGTATGGGTCCCGTAATGCTTCCAAAGTGGCTCTTTTAAATTATAAATGGTGTAGAGCGTTATGTACCCCGTGAAGTTCTCACTTTCAACATAACGGCAGGCAAAACGCCGGCGGGAAATCCGGCGCCAGTTCGCACGATCTCCAAATTTTCGTTTCATGGAAATTTCCCTCTCCAATATGTTAGCTTCAGCTTATCACATTTAGGAAACACACTCAAAATATAAGTTGAAAATAGTGCAAGCATAGCCCGTTGTAGAAATGCGAATTTCTCAAAACCTGAAGCGACAAAATGAAAAGAGCCCCCAATCGGAAACCAATCGGAGGCTCTTTTGCATGTTCCAAACAAGATTAAGGGTTGATTGTATCAATTTCAACCGCTCCAGAACCGGTATTGTCCAGCTTTTTGACTCCATCAGAAGTAGCGCCGGAATCTGTGGAGCTTCCGTTTCCGTTGTCTGGCGGAGCCGTCACTCCTTGATCGGAGCCCCCGGTACCGGAGCCGTTTCCACTGTCCTGTCCGTTACCATTGCCCGTTCCGCCATTAGCATTGTTGTTGTCACCACTGTTTCCATTACTGTTTCCATTGCTGTTTCCATTACCGGCTCCATTATTCCCAGTGTCGTTGCCATTATCCGTTCCATTACCTTGGTTTCCGTTCCCCTGTCCGTTGCCGGAGTCTCCACCCTGGTTTTGATCCTGGCCGGCATTACCGTTTCCGTTCTGCCCATTATCGCCGGTATTCTCATCTGGTGGGAGCGGCTTTTCCGGCTGTGCTTCGATCGGAACAGTTACTTTATTCGAAGGAGCGGACTCTGTTTCGGTATCAGTCGATACAGCCGTTACATAATATTCGTATGTCTGCCCGACTGCCACGCTGATGTCATCCAATCCGGTCCCCGATAATTTATCCCCGAGCACCGAAAAGCTCGACTCGGATGCTTCCTTGCGGTACACGCGGTAAAAAGCATTATCATTACTCGTTCCGCTCCATGACAGGGATACGGTTTGCGTAGTAGGACTGTAGGTTGCGATTAGTCCACTGACTTGCAGAGGTGTTTCCTCGACCGGAGGTGGCTCCGGTTGTTTCATATTGACAGGTTCCTTAAATTGTTTGGCAGGGAATTTTTGCAGGGCCTGATCCATCACTTTCCCCCAGAATGCTGCGGCCAAACCACTGCTGTTGCGAAGCAAGTGGTTTTTATCTGGATTGTCATAACCCATCCATAGCGCTGCAGTCAGTTCAGGTGTGTAACCAACGAACCAGACGTCCCGGTTGGATTTCAAGCCCGAAATCCCGCTCTGCGTCGTACCCGTTTTGCCCGCAACGGGTCTATTAATTCTAGCCTTTTTCCCTGTACCTTCGTTGACAACGTTTTGCATCATTTTAGTCATTTGATAGGCGGTATCTTCCCCCATAACCTTCTTGGGGTTATCTTTGTGTGTATACACGGCTTTTCCGTCACTGTTCACAATCTGCTTAATAGAAAAAGCTTCGTTAAATTGACCGCCGTTAGCGAAAGCACCGTAAGCTTGTGCCATCTCAAGTGTGTTAGTCCCTTTGCTGGTTCCGCCAAGCGCCATGGACAGATTCTTGTCATCATCAGTCAGTTGGATGCCTAGACTTTTCGCAAAATTAAAGCCCGTTTTCACACCGATTTCATTGAGCAGCCATACAGCAGGTATATTTTCGGACCTGGTAATGGCATCCGCCATACCGATCGTGTCCGAATATCCGTGCAGATTACCTGGGCAATATTTGCCGAAGCATTGCTTTTTATTGCTCAGCGGAGAATTCATACTATATTTGCCGGTTTCGAGCGCCGGACCATAAACTGCGATCGGCTTAAATGCCGAACCTGGCTGACGACGGCTGTTCGTCGCGCGGCTGTAACCTTTACGTTCATAATCACGCCCGCCGAGCAGCGCGACCAGGGCTCCGTTCTCTTGATTCATGATGACCATAGAACCCTGAACAATCTGATCGTCCTTGCTCTTCTCGAAGTTTGACGCGTCGGCAAATTCTTTCTCGAGCACTTTCTGGGCGTCGGCATCCATCGTCGTATAGATTTTGTAACCGCCGATGTTTAGATCATCTTCTGTCAGATTCATTACGTCTTCTGCTTCGTTCATTACATAATCCACGAAGTTCTGATAGTTTTGCTTTTTCTTCGGCGGTTCGTAATTGTAAACGACCGTCTTCGCCTGCTCCGCTTGGTCTACCGTGATGTAGCCCTGCTCAGCCATCAGGGTCAGAACGACCGCACGGCGCTGCATGGAAAGATCGGGATTGCGAACCGGATTGTACTTAGATGGCCCCTTCGGCATGGCGGCCAAGGTCGCCATTTGCCAAACATCCAACTTATTCAAATCGCTTTGGCCGAAATAGTATTTGGATGCTTCCTTGATGCCGTAAATCTGTCCGCCGAAATTAATCCGGTTCAAATACATCGTAATAATTTCGTCTTTGGTCAGGTTTCGGTCGAGTGCAAGCGCAATGGAAACTTCCGTTGCCTTACGGAAGAAGGTCTTGTCGCGGGTCAAAAAGATATTTTTGGCCAGCTGCTGGGTAAGCGTACTACCGCCCTCTACTTTGGAGCGGGCAATGATATCTTTGACAGCCGCGCGGCCGATCGCCCAAAGATCGACACCTGCATGCTCATAAAACCGTTTATCCTCTGTAGCCACAAAGGCTTGCTTTAGAAGTACCGGAATGTCTTCGCTTTTTACCGGGTCGCTTTTTTGGAGGGAAAGTTCACCCATCAGCTTGCCGTTGCGGTCGTAAACCTTTGAAGTTTCATGAACCGTGATTTTGTCCTTGTTAGCCTGATACAGCCGTTCTCCGTTGATAGAGATGTACAAATACCCCGCCAAGGCACAGAATACGGCTAATGCGCAAGTAAAAAACAAACTCCAGAATACTCGTTTACGTGACAGCTTTTTTTTCTTTTTCTTAGGCGTCTTGGAGGGCTGTTCTTTATTTCTGTTGCCCGTCCGCGACAGTTTATTGTTATCCATGGTGCCTCCTGACTCCCTTTTAAGAGGTTGTTCAAAAAGTCTAACTCCAATCTTCTCGGTGCTGAAAACCGACCTTCTTGAACACACACTTTAAGATGGTTTCCGGTTTCGGAATGAAAAGAACAACCTTGACAAGGTTGCTCCGCTCCAATCCCTATGCCTACAGACATCTGCAAAGTGGCATCAAGAAAGTCCACCCAGCACCGCCTATATACTTAGACGAAAATCATCCATAAAAAGTTTCAAATTACGTCCGTTAGCCCTCGTTTTGTGTTTCCTGCATTAATGAAACATTGCGTTGAGGTGTAACTGTGGAAATGGCATGTTTGAACAGCATTTGCTGCTTACCATCAGTGTCGACTACAACAGTAAAGTTATCAAACGCTTTGATGGTGCCGCGAATCTGAAATCCGTTCACGAGAAAAATGGTAACTGGGATATTTTCCTTGCGCAGCTGGTTTAAGAATGTATCTTGGATATTAATGGATTTGTTCATTTACCCGTACCCCCAACGTTTCATTTAGATTGTTTTGAAGTATATTCAAGATTTGAGAGAAACTTTCCTGCTATTATATCACGGATTTCTGTCAATTTAGCAGAAAAATTTACGGGCTCCGTGACATCCACCCATGAGATTTCCTTCATATGGCGGAACCAGGACAGCTGGCGTTTGGCAAACCGGCGTGTATCTCTCTTAAGGATCGAAACCGCCTCTTCAAACGATTCGCGGCCTTGAAGATAGGATACGATCTGTTTGTAGCCCAGCCCCTGCATCGAGACCAGGTCCATTCCGTAGCCCTTGTCCAGCAGCGAAGACACTTCTTCTACCAAACCCTGCTTCAGCATCTCGTCGATGCGGGCTTCAATACGGTTATATAGCATTTGCCTATCCATTGTCAAACCGACAATGCACAATTGATACGGGGATACCCGAGTTTGTCCCTCTAATTGGGCCGAAAGGGGGATGCCTGTCAAATGATAGATTTCCAAAGCCCTAATAATTCGTCTCTGATCATTCGGATGCAGTTTTCCTGCGCTGACCGGATCGACCGCCATCAGTTTGGCGTGCAGCGCCTCAGCCCCGTTTTTCTCTGCAAAAGCGGCCTGTTCGTCGCGGAAAGCCTTGTCCTCTCCCTCTTGGGCAAACTGGTAATCATAGCAGACCGATTCCACGTACAAACCTGTTCCTCCAACGATAAAGGGAATCTTCCCCTTTCCTTGGATTTCCTGAATCAAATGGTGGCATTGCCCCTGAAATTCCGCAACGGAATACGGCTCATCCGGACCATGGATATCAATCAAATGATGGGGAATTCCCTGCATTTCGTCACGGGTGATTTTGGCTGTTCCGATATCCATCTCCCGGTAGATCTGCATGGAATCCCCAGAAATTATTTCACAGTTCCATTCTTTCGCCAGCTCGATGCTCAGCTTCGTTTTGCCCACAGCTGTCGGGCCGACAAGCACGAGCAGTTTTGGTTTATTCCCGGTTATGTTAACTCCTGTCAACGGTGATCACTCCATATGAAATTTTAGAATGGGCGCGCTCCTGCTCCGTAAATCCGAGACGTGCAAATTCGCCACTGCCGCGCTTTTCTTTCAGTACCACCGTTTTACGGGCAACCCTGACAGCTTCTTGGATGCTTTCTTCGGAGAGCGGCTCACTGTTGGCAAACCACCGCAAAGGGCGGATCGCTGAAGAATCCATCAATGGCTCACGGAACATCGGATCGAAATAGACGATGTCCATACTAAGGTCCGGTAATGAGCGAAGTACGTCCAGATGGTTTCGGTTCAGGACGTTTATTCGTCGCATCGATTCATTGACCTCGTTAACACCGGAGGTATAGTATGCCAACCCTTCCGACAAAAGAGCCGATAAAGACGGGGAGCTTTCCACTGCTGTTACTACGGTATCCATGCCACCCTTCACCGAAAATACAAGCGCATCCGTGCCAAGCCCGGCCGTACAATCAAGCACGCTGTCCCCTTCACGCATACACGCCGCATCGAGCATCGGATCACTTTCTCCTTTAAGAATCCGCTTCGCACGGATAAATCCCATGCTGGGGTGAAAGTCCATTGGTTCTTCACCAGGCCTCACCAATCTGGCGCCGCCATCCAAAACAACGATGATGTCGTCGTTTCCGTGAAGCTTGGCCATCTTAGCCAGTGGCGTACGGCTTCTAGGCACGTAGAGGCATCCCGTGTGAGATGCCAGGGCTCTGGCCCGGCGTATTATCGCTTCCCCTGCCTTGTCCCCTGTCGTAATAATCATGTCAATCTCCAATCATGTATATAATATGCCTTGTATTCTCAGAAGTTTTCATGTAGGCGCGATCAAAAAAATTATAGATCACTGTTTTTCCGATCGTGCCTACATGACCCGCTTAAACAGTTTTTCCAAATCGTAGGTTGAAAACGACACCACGATCGGTCGTCCATGCGGGCAGGTATAAGGCTGTCTGCAAGCGCCCAAGCGGTCAAGCAGCGTGTTAGCCTCCTGCTCCGTCAGCTTCTGGTTCGCTTTAATCGAGGCCTTACAGGAGCAGAGAATGGAGGATTTTTCCCTAAGTTTGGCCAAATCGATCATGCGTTCACTCAGCACCCATTCGGCCATCTCATCAATAATCTCTTTTTCCTCCCCTTGGGGAAACCAGTATGGATGTGAACGCACCCGGAAGGTCTGGCCTCCGAAATGCTCCAAATATACGCCGACCTGCTCAAACCAGTGCAGCTTATCTTTGAGTTGACCTGCTTCGGACGGGGTAAACTCTAATGTAATGGGCAACAGCAGTTCCTGAGATGCATCCGCAGGTTGTCCAAATTTTTCATAGTAAAATTCATAATTTACACGCTCATGCGCCGCATGCTGATCAATCAAATACAAACCTTGGTCATTTTGCGCGATCAGGTAAGTACCGTGATGCTGCCCGATCAAAGTCAACTCGGGAAACGGAGGAATCTCCGCATGGCCATCCGCGGATGACGCCAGTAGCCTCCTGGCCAGGTCAGGGTTCGAACTCTGGCTTCCACGCTGGGCGGGAACACCGCTTCCCTGATAAGGTGCAGGACGGTTCTCCCTGACCATGCCGCTGCCTGCCTGCCATGGCCCTTCAGACGGATTTCCAGTCGCTTTATAACTGCTTATGCCATCAGGTTGACGCTGAGACTGGGCATCACGTAAAAAACTCCCGCTCCGGTCCGAGGGTTCCACGGCCGGCGTGCTGCCTGGACCTACAGGGGACGGGTTCGCTTCTACTGAGGCCATCGCCATCGTTTTCCCCGTATCATCAGCTGTTGCCGATGCACTCCGATTCGGGAAATGGAACTGCTCCTGGATAAAGGAGCTGCTGTTCTTTCCACCGATATTTTGCTTTACGGCCTGAGGAATTAGCACCTCCTGACGGAGGACGCGGTGAATACTCTCCTCCACGAACGGATAAAGCTCCTGTTCCTTGCTGAACCGCACTTCCAGTTTAGCGGGGTGTACGTTCACATCCACCAGAGACGGATGCATCTTGATTTCCAGAACCGCAAGCGGATATTTGTTAATAGGAAGCAGCGTATGATACGCCCTTTGGATCGCCTGGTTTAATCCATAGTTGCGAATGTATCTTCCATTGATGATCGTTGACACGCCGTTTCGATTCGATCTAGTCCATTCCGGCAGGCTCACATAACCGCTAAGCTCAAAATCAAGGTTTTCCGCCTGGATCGGCAGCATTACTTTAGCAGCCTGTGTCCCGTAGACGGCCGCAATGACCTGAAGCAGATCGCCGTTCCCGAGTGTCTTGACCAACTGGTTTTCGTTATGTCTCAGCGTGATCGCGATTTCTGGGTGAGATAAAGCGATTCTGTACATAAAATCGGAAATGTGGCCAAGCTCTGTCTGAATCGTCTTCATATATTTCAGTCTAGCCGGTGTATTGAAAAACAGCTCTCTCACCTGGATATCCGTCCCGCGCGGGGCTGGTGTATCCTCTTCGGCCAGCAGCTTGCCACCTTCGATACAGATCCGTCGACCCATGCCGTCATCCCGGCTGGAAGTTGTAAGTTCCAGTTTCGCAACCGCCCCGATACTGGGCAACGCTTCGCCGCGGAAACCCAAACTGGTGATGTGGAACAAATCCCGACTTGTTTCGATTTTGCTGGTCGCGTGGCGGTAAAAAGCTGTCGTGCAATCTTCCGGCTCAATCCCCAAGCCATTATCGGTCACCCGGATGCTTTCAAGCCCGCCCTCCTCCACATGTACCTCGATGCGGGTTGCGCCGGCGTCGATGGAGTTCTCCACAAGCTCCTTCACCACGGAGGCGGGACGTTCCACCACTTCGCCAGCAGCGATCTGGTTGGCAATATGCTCGTCCAATACATGAATTCTTGCCATATCCATCACCCCTTATATTATATCCTTATATCAAAACGCCGGACTGCTACAAATCCTTGGCTTTCATCTTTAGATCATTAAGCAGCTGCATCGCCTGAAGCGGCGTCATATTCATGACGTCAGCGCTCTTAATCGTGTCCACGATATGAGTGAGCGATGGGTCAGGCTTACTGGCGGGTGCCGCGGCTGCGGCCGCCGGTTTGACCTCCTCGTCGCCGAAAATGGACAGCTGGACGACTTCCTTTGGCAGTTCTACAGGTTCTACCGTTTCTACAGGTTCTACAGTTTCTACCAGTTCTACAGCTTCCGCAGGCTTCACCATTCCGCTTCCACTAGACAAAACTTCATGTCTATCGACAGCCTCGATGCCTGCCGCCGCTTGCGAGGTGCCATGCTCCAGCCCTTGGAGCAGAGAGTACGCCCGTCCGATAATCGATGAAGGAAGACCTGCCAAACGCGCGCAATAGATACCATAACTGCTGCCTGCAGGACCCGGTACCAGCTTGCGCAGAAAGTGGACATTCTCTCCGCTTTCCTGCACTGCCATCGAATAGTTCCGGAGCCCCTTCAAACTTTCTTCGAGATGGGCCAGCTCGTGAAAATGCGTGGATACAAGCGACTTACAGCCGATGGTGTCATGCACGTATTCGATGACCGCCTGAGCAATCGCCATACCTTCGCTGGTGGAAGTTCCCCGCCCCAGTTCGTCGATAATAATTAAGCTGCGCGGCGTTGCTTTCTCCGTCATGACCTGAATGTCGGCCATCTCCACCATAAACGTACTCTGCCCGCCGATAAGGTCATCTGCCGCGCCAATCCGCGTGAAGATCCGGTCGATCATCGGTACTTCAGCTTCGGCTGCAGGCACAAAACATCCAATTTGCGCCATGATGGAAATCAATGCAACCTGGCGCATATAGGTGCTTTTCCCCGCCATATTCGGACCCGTAATCAGCAGAATCCCCGCTTCCTCTCGAGTCAATCGCGCCCTGTTGGAAATGAAGGCGGAGTCCTTCATGACCGCCTCTACCACGGGATGCCGTCCCGCTTCCACGACTAGATCATAGCCATCCGTCAGAATAGGCTTCACAAACCCTTGCTCGGCGCTGACGGCAGCCAGTGACTGATACACATCCAACTCCGCCACCTTCTCAGCCAGCAGTTTCAATCTTGGAATCTCGGCGGCAATCTGTTCGCGTATCTCTGTGAACAGGTTATATTCGAGGTCAACCATTTTCTCTTGAGCTTCGAGGATCAGACCTTCCTTCTCCTTCAGCTCGGGCGTCACGTAACGTTCCGCATTGGTCAACGTTTGCTTTCGTTCGTATCTGCCTTCAGGCAAGGATCCAACATTCGCTTTGGTCACCTCGATATAGTAACCGAACACCTTATTGAAACCGATCTTCAGGGAGCGGATGCCCGTAACCTCACGTTCCTTGGCCTCAAGCTCCGCAATCCACCGTTTGCCGTTCACGCTTGCTTCCCTTAATTCGTCCAGATGTGCATCGCACCCCTGTTTGATGAGTCCCCCATCCTTTACGGACACCGGAGGATCCTCCACAATGGCCCTATCTATTGCTTCGCTCAGATCCCGGCACTCATCCATCTCTCCGGCGATGCGCCGCAAGGTGGATGATGGTGAAGTGACGCAAAGCTCTTTAAGAGCGGGAATCTGCTGCAGTGACACCTTAAGTGCGTTCAGGTCGCGCCCATTGGCATTGCCGAATGCGACCCGGGCCACAAGCCGTTCCAAGTCATAGATTTCATTGAGTGAAGCCTTCAAATCCTCACGCAAAATAAATTGATTATAGAGATGATCCACGGCTTCCAAACGCTCTTCAATCGGTTTACGGTGCAAAAGTGGCTTGTCAATCCATCTCCGTAAAAGGCGGGCCCCCATCGATGTCTGGGAACGATCCAGCAACCAGAGCAGAGAACCTTTCTTGGAGCGGTCGCGAACCGTTTCCACAAGCTCCAGGTTCCGGCGAGTGAACGGGTCCAGAATCATATAGTGCCCCGGTTCATAAGGCGAGAACTGCGTTAGCTGCCCCAAAGAACGGCGCTGCGTCTCATTCAGATAGGAAATGAGCACAGATACGCAGTGCTGGCGTTCCGGATCCAGTCTGACCCAAGCCGCTTCGCCAAATTGGCTCCGCACCAAATTCTCGTCTTTTTTCTCCCAAGGGGTATATACAATCGGCCGGCTCCATTGGACCTGCTCCTCCTGAATAAGTTCCAACATACCACCATCGCCTATCATTTCGGCCGGCTCGTAAATGCCGATTTCATCACGGAGCCATTCCACAGAGGAAGGAACCGAGGTGACATAGAGCTCACCTGTCGATATATCACATGCAGCAAGCGCCATCATCCGGTCGCTTTCAGTTACGCACACCAAATAATTGTTGGATTTATCCGCAATGGTTTTTCCTTCCATAATGGTTCCTGGAGTTACTACCCTAACAATTTCACGGCGCACCATCCCTTTGGTGACAGTCGGGTCCTCCATCTGCTCGCAGATCGCAACCTTAAAGCCCTTTTCGATCAGACGCTGGATGTAGCCTTCCGCCGAATGATACGGCACTCCGCACATCGGAATGCGCTCATCCCCCCCACCTTCACGGCCGGTCAAGGTAATTTCAAGTTCCTTTGCAGCTTTTACCGCATCTTCAAAAAACATTTCATAAAAATCGCCTAAGCGAAAAAAAAGGAAAGCATCCTGTGCTTGTTCCTTGACTGCCAAATATTGTTCAATCATTGGCGTATATTTTGCCATGACTTACCTCCAAACCTTGAACTTTACTCATGCCCTATTATAGCAGAAATCCAAGGATAGCATCATTATGGCTAAAAGTGTGTGATCAAAAGCGGACTTTTTGAACAACCTCTAAAAGGGTATATTCCAGAGCGACCGGATATCCCGACATTCATTCCAAGTTGCCCCCTGCCGGATTTGACGGAGGAGCGGCTCGATATACCTTTCTGCATCCCGATACTGCTCCAGCGACTGAAGATCCGAGATCAGCGGCTCGATATATTCACGCATGATTTCCCTTTGCCCTTTATAATACGCCTGGTGTATCCTTTCTTCGTTATCCAGGGGGCGACGCTTAAGCGTGCGGTAATTCATTACGATCAGGTAAGATAGGTATACAATTCCTTTGGACAACAGAGGCGACACTAGAAAGCTGGGCAGCGTTCTGTATTCGAATCCTCCATGAGGTTGTCTCCGGAAATCACCTAAATAGCCGTATTTCGGGCGGCGCAGCTGGCTACTGGGTGCCTCTAGTAAGGAGACAGGAAGCGTAAGATAGTTATCCAGCGCCCGTAGTAATTCTGCAGTGAGTTCAACGCCGCTGAAATGCAGATGTCCTCCAAGCGGCAGTCCCTCCTTTGGCATCCCGCCTGCGAGCCACACCAGCGATCGGTCGCTGATCATCTCCCCTGCCATGCGAAGCGTGCGCATTAGACCGACAAGCAGGCCGCGGGGATTCGCGCTCGGCCGCGGCCGCAGCTCCGCGATCGGGTATGAAACCGCTGCCCCGTCCTCTCCGTGCACGGCGTCACAACCTACTTCCCCCTCCCTGTCCAGAAAACGAGAGGCAGGAATCACTTCACTGCTGCCAGGATCGACGATTAGAAACTCCGGATCCATACCCAGCATAAGTGGAAGACCGTTTCCCAATTCAGCATCTAGCCGCCGCTGCTGCTCGCGTTCCGCCAGCATATACAGTTTTCTCATTCTTCCACCAGTAAAATAAGCTGACGGCGTCATCTGTTCAACCGCATATTTCCGGTCTCCTCCGCATGAGACGAGCAATACCTCTCCAGAACTAAGGCCTAAAGCATAGAGAGCCCTGACGGCCATTTTTTCAAGCTGGCGAATCAAGGAAGGGGAAATGGAAGTTTGTTCCGAATTCAAGGCTACCGGGGAGCGGAACTTCTGGTTGACCCCCTCTACTTTGGCGACTTCAATGGCGCGCAGTCCGGACACTTGAACCGCGTAGCGGCTGCGATATACCCCCTCTTTCTCCCGCTTGCCGCTCTCGACAAGCAGCGAGGTTACCCCGGAACGGATCAGGCGCAAATGCCTGTAAGAAACAGGCCAGCTGCCAAACCGCTCCGCTTCATCCCGACTGTCCATCCACATTCCCTCCATTCTTTTTTTCTAAGCAACCCCTCTTCGGCAGACTCTCGCGAAAGAACAGACTGTTTTCGCACGGGCCGTGATAAATAAATTGTTCAAGTAAGGCTGAAACCTATAAATGAAATTTTTTTATAAAAAAACATAAAAAAGGAGGGCATCCGCCCTCTTCGCCGCCGCCCTCGCGTCATATATTACATCATACCTCTTTTCCATTACCGCTTTTTTACAAGTCATCATCCAGCAAATCGGGATCTAGATCTTCGAAATTCCCTTCATCGACGAAATCGAAATCTTTGTCTTCAAAGTCCCCGTGGCCTCTTCCGCACACCAGAACACGAACTTTGGTTTCGGCTACCAACTCTGCGATAAACTCACGTTCTACGCGGATGATGACATTGCCTCCCCCAGACGAAACACTGGCTTCAACACAGCTTGGTTCCTGCGTAGCCTCCGCTGAAACCTCCACGGTTGAAGCCCGGTGTTTCGGATCCAGAAAGGAGAGCGGAACCAAATCTACATAAGATACCGTTTCTTTTGCGACGTCTGTTTGAGAGTTTTTGTCATAGGAATACAAGAGGTTGAAATCGTAAGTACCAATAACTTCAACTCCGTCGCCTGCGGCAACCGCTTCATACTGATGGTTTATAATCCATGCCCCTAAAATACTGGTCGGATTATGAGGCGGAGTCACGGTATGTGTTACGGTAGAGAACTTACGACCTTTGCCGCAGATCGCTTTCGTCATGATCTCTCTACATTGATGTTTATCGCTTAATGACATCTTTGAACCTCCTCCATACAATCATTCACTTAAGTGTATGCAGGACATAGGCATTTGTTGATAAAACGAGCATAAATGAATGAAATATTATTCTTTCCTTCCAAAAGAATATACGAGCAGCCCCCGCAAAACCGCAACAAACCTAGAAAAAATGACGTTTAGTAATTAATAATATCAGAGCTTCGCTCTCTCTACTTAGGAGTATTATATGCTGAAAAACTCTCTGGTTTACCTGATTCTAACCTGCCTGTTCATTTTGGGAGGCTGTTGTACTATTGGCAATACCGGGTTTCGACTGCGGAAGTAAAGGTTCTGAGTGAAGGAGGCGATTTCCCTCCTGATCAAGTGGAGTGAGTGCTCCTTTCATAGTCAAAACCCCTGCCGTTAAACAGTTCCAATTAGGAAAACTGCGGCAGGGGTGGTTGGCCATACAGCCAATTATATATACCTACTTCGCCAATTATATTTGCCTACTTCGATGCAATAACCGCTTTGCGGGCTTCCACCGAGGTAGGCGCTTTATTTTTTTTGGCCAATTTCAGATATAAAGACAGTTCGCGGATCAGCTGCAAAATCGCGGAGCGAATCTCGAATTCCTCTCGCGTAGTAGGCAGCTCCATCGTCTTGAATTCCAGCTCCAGTCGTCCTAGAAGAAACTCCGTCCGCCCGGTATATATTTCCTCCGTTACGTCTTGGCTCAGTTGCTCGAATAACTCTGCAACATCATCGGCCTGCGGCAATTTTTGATATACATGCGAAATAAGCTGCACCATGTTCTGAATGGATTCCAGCTGCTCTTTTCGCATATAGAAATAGATGCTCCAGACCTCGTCTGGATGTAGCATCTGATTCTCCATTGCCCGGTGCGCCGCCTCTTTTCCGACACGGATTTCCTTTCCAGCTTCAATAATTTCCTTCCCGTCCCACACGTATTCCGGGTCGCGGAGCGTTTGCGCAATCCGCATGAAAATAATAGAGAACTCTTTATCCACTCGTTTACGGATTGTAATCATCTGATCGGCTGCCTGCGGCATATACGCTAGATTGACGATAAGTGCCGAACCTAAGCCGATCACAAGCAGTTCGATCTGGGTCAGGAGCGTATCCAGGCTGATGATTCCATTGCCGTATACACGGAAAACCACGACAGAGCTAGTTACGATGCCTTCCTTAAAGTTGGCGCGGGCAATGGCAGGAAATGTGACCAGAATATAAATTGCCAGCACCCAATAATGAAAGCCCAAAATCTCGAACAATACGCAAGCGAAAGCAAGGCCCAGAAGTGATGCAAAAAAACGGGCCGATATCGTTCTGATGCTCCTTTTGCGGGTTACATCCACGCCAAGCACGGCAAGAAGGCCCGCCGATAGTGGTCCCGTCACGCCACACGCATCCGCGATCAGAATTGCCATCAGCGTTGCAATAGCTGTTTTAATGACACGAAAGCCCATGAAACCGCCTCTTTCTTAACAGTTGACGTATTCCATGGTAGCGGATTTTGTCGTTCTACACAACGTCATGAAGCATGTCAGTTTTGCTGAACGGAGGCAAGTGTCCGTTATTTGTAACCTTTTTCGCTCTACCGCCGGTGTGACAGCAGCTTTCGTTCCGCATAAACCACAAGCTGATACATCCCGGTGGCAACGACCGCAATAATGAGTAGGCTGGATAACACGAGTGTAAAATTGAATACTTGAAAACCGTATATGATTAAATAGCCCAGCCCCATCTTGGCTACCAAAAACTCGCCCACGATGACGCCGACCCAAGCCATGCCCACGTTGACCTTTAGTGTGGATATAATGGTAGGAAAAGAAGCCGGAAGAATCACCTTGCGGAAAATCTGCGCCCTCGTGCCGCCGAATACACGCACCACTTTGATCAGATTTGCGTCTACCTCGCAAAAACTGTTATACACGACCAGCGTCGTCACAATCACGGTAATCGACAGCGTCGTAACGGTAATAGATATGAATCCCGCACCAAACATGACGATAAATATCGGTCCCAAAGCGACCTTAGGCATACTGTTGAAGACGACCATATAAGGATCGAGCACTTTGGAAAGAAACGGCGACCACCAGATCAATACCGCGAGCAGCGTGCCGAACAGTGTTCCCAGAACGAAGCCTACCACCGTCTCTCCAACGGTAATTCCCAAATGTCCCCATAACACACCGCTGGCAATATCCTTGCCAATCTGCGCAAGTACTTTGGATGGATAGCTGAACAGCAGCACGTCAATCCATTTCAGTCTGCCGGCGATCTCCCATAATGCAAAAAACAACAGCAATATTGCCATTTGCACCGAAAAGACGTGTATACGCTGTTTTTTCTGACGTTTAAGGTGCGCCTGGTGCAGCGCCTGAATGCCGTCATCCGGATGAGCGGGTGTACTTGTGTTTATCCGGCTGTCCAATGCTGACATCTCCTCTCACTCTTATCACCCGGCGCTCTCCATTTCGCGCCAAATTTCATGAAACAGCTCGTTGAATCCGCTCTGCTCCCTGGCAAGCAGCGGCCTGGCGAGCCGGATATGCTCCGGTACCTCAAAGGATCTGAGCATCCTTCCTGGGTGGCTTCCAAGCACGATGACCCGGTCGCTAACCGCTGCGGCTTCGGATAAATCATGCGTAACTAGGACTGCCGTTTTATTCTTTTCACGCAGCGTCTCGGAAATCAAATCCTCCAGCTGCAGTTTCGTCTGATAATCCAGTGCGGAAAAAGGCTCATCCAGCAGCAGTATGCCGGGGTCCGTCGCCAGTGTTCGCACCAAAGCCACGCGCTGCCTCATCCCACCCGACAGCTGCTGCGGATACATATGTTTGGCTCCCTCAAGCCCCATCTCTTCCAGCAATGAGGCTGTTCGTGCAAGATGTTTTTCGTCCAAACGCCCCGTCAGCTCCAATCCAATCGAGGCATTTTCGAAAATAGTGCGCCATGGGAACAAATAATCCTGCTGCAGCATGTATCCAACCTCGGAAGTCGGCCCATTCACTTGGCGTCCATAAACATACGCTTCGCCTTTTGTTGGCTTCAGCAATCCTGCCATAATGGAGAGCAGTGTTGTCTTGCCGCACCCGCTAGGCCCGACAAGACTAACGAACTCCCCCGGGTACACTTGCAAATTGAGTCCGTCCAGGGCCAGCGATGCTTCACGGTCACTGACGTATACGTGAGTGATATGTTGTAACTCGACTACCGGCTCCATGCTTCCATTCTCCTTTCGGCTCCGGAATGCTATTTCACGGAAGATTTGGATTTTTCGGCGAAGCTGTTGTCAACGATCGCTTTGGCCGGTACTTTCTCCTTCAGTTCTCCCGCCTGGGTCATGACATCCAGCAGATTATTCCATTCCTTGTCATCCACAATCGGATCGGTGGCATACGTTCCTTGATCCTTATAGCGCTTGACGGAGGAAATAATGATGTCTTTGTCCGTATCTTTAAAATAAGGGATAATAGCGTCCGCGATCTCCTCAGGACTGTGCTGCTGCACCCAGTTTTGCGCTTTTTGCAGCGCGTTCGTAAATTTCTGCACGGTGTCGCTATTTTTCTTGATGTAACTCTGCTTACTCATAAATACCGTGTACGGCAAATGGCCGCTTTCCGTGCCAAATGATGCCACTACATGGCCCTTTCCTTCTTTTTCAATGATCGAGGCCTGCGGCTCAAACAGCTGCACGTAGTCTCCCGTTCCGGACAAATACGCGGGAGCGATGTTCGCAAAATCAATATTTTGGATCAGATTCAAGTCCTTGTGCGGGTCGATATTATGCTTGCGCAGCGTAAACTCACCTGCCATTTGTGGCATGCCACCTTTACGCTGGCCTAGGAAATTTCTCCCCTTCAGCTTGTTCCAATCCACCGTTCTTGCTTCGTTTCTTGCCACCAAAAATGTTCCATCGGTTTGTGTAACCTGCCCGAAATTGATGATTGGGTCATCCGAACCCTGCTGGTACACATAAATGGATGTTTCCGAACCGACCAAAGCCACATCGATCGCACCCGATAACAGAGCCGTCATCGTTTTGTCGCCGCCGGGAATCGTCTGCAGCTCAACATCTAGCCCTTCCCCCTTAAAAAAACCCTTTGCTAGCGCCACATATTCCGGGGCATAGAAAACAGATCTCGTGACTTCCCCGACCTTCACCTTTTCTGCGGTCTTGCTGCCTGAGCAACCCGAAAAGATCATTCCACATAGAACAAGGGAGAATAATCCGATCCAAATCCCACGTTTGTTCCTCAGCATCCATCTTCCTCCATCTCTTCAAAGCCATATGCCATCATATGCAGGTGCCCAGAGAAGGGTACATTTTGACTCTCGAAAATACACGAGATGACCGGTGAGTCACGGATCGCAAAAAAAACCTGAGCCTTTCTCGCAACTTCAACGTTGCAGGAAAAACTCAGGATATTGGATACTGCTTTTATTTTATTTATAGCTTAGCAGGTTACAGCTTGTAAATTTCTTTGTATTTCTCCTCAAGGTAATCTGCCAAATAATCCGGGCTCAGTTCCTCGCCGGTCACCTGCATAATGATCTCGGAAGGCGTCAGGCTCTTGCCAAAGCGGTAAATTTTTTCCGTCAGCCATTCTTTAATCGGATGCAGGTTGCCTTCGCGGATGTATTGATCCATCTCAGGCAGTTCCTTTTTCATGATATTCATCATCTGTGCGGCATACATATTGCCAAGGGAATAGGAAGCAAAATAGCCGAAATCGCCACCGGACCAGTGAACGTCCTGCAGCACCCCTTGACTGTCGCTTGGAGGCGTAATGCCAAGGTATTGCTGGTATTTGTCGTTCCATACTTTCGGCAAGTCCTTGACTTCCAAACCCTCATTAAAGATCATTTTTTCGATTTCGTAACGGATAATGATATGCAGGTTGTATGTCAGCTCATCCGATTCAATCCGGACCAGGGAGTTTTCGACGCGGTTCACAGCCCGATAGAAATCATCCAATGCCACATTTGCAAGCTGCTGCGGGAAATGCTTTTGCAGATCCGGGTAATAACGCTCCCAGAAGGCGCGGCTGCGGCCGATAATATTTTCCCACAGACGGGATTGGGACTCATGAATGCCCATTGATGTACCGGTGGCGAGCGGCGTGCCTGCCAGATCCTTGCTAATGTTTTGCTCGTACAGCGCATGACCGCCCTCGTGCAGGGAACTGAACAGCGCACTCGTCACGTCGTCTTGGATATAATGCGTCGTAATCCGCACGTCGCCCGAGTTGAGTCCAGTCGCAAATGGATGAACGCTTTCATCCAAACGTCCGGCATCAAAATCGTAGCCCATTTGTTCGAGAATAAATAGGCCCATTTTTTCCTGCTGTTCTTGTTCAAAAATTTGATCAAGGAAGGAAGCGTCCGGTTTGTTTGGGGATGCCTGGACCGCTGCCACCAACGGCACCAAACGGTCACGTAACCGGCCGAAAACCTCATCCAGCTTTGCTACGGTCAAATCGGGTTCGAATCTATCGAGGAGCGTGTCATAAGTCGTGTCCTTAACGCCCCAATATTGGATGAATTCCTTCAGCAAGCTTACGATTTTGGTCAAGTTCGGCTCAAAGGAAGCAAAATCATTGTTCTCCTTGGCTTCTTCCCAAATCGTTTGTGTATGTGCGGAAAGAACGGAAAATTCCTCGATTTTTTTTGCAGGAATCTGTTTGTTTTCATCGTAGTCTTTTTTGCAATCCTTCAGTACGCGGCGGGTCTTTTCATCCAGTTGGTTGTATACTTCAGGGTTGTTAAAAAAGTCTATGTACTCTCCCATTTCATCCGAAACGCGCAGCTTGAACTGTTCCGCAGACAACGTACCGATCACACCGGATCGAAGCTCTACGCCCTTGCGCGGCGCTCCCGTACGCAAATCCCAATGCATTAGGGAGATCGCTTCGGTATATGCTGAAATTTTGCGGACGTACTCCATAAATGATTCCAATTTTGCCTTTACTTCATTATTCATTTCAAGTTTCACCTCGCCAAAAATTTTTCCCTTCTACTTGATGATACTTTTTGCGGAAAGTATAATCAATATTTAATACGATTCATTCGTAGACATAACGTCATTTTTACATCAAAGGAGCCTGTGAGTCATCTTGAATATTCAAATATCCGAACGTGCGGAACGCTATCTGCGGGACAAAATCGGCAGCGAGTCTTCCCCGGTCAGGCTTGTCTTTGACGCTGAGGGCTGCGGATGCGGAGTCAACGGAATTCCAGCTTTGTGGATTGTATCCGCACAGGCTGAAGATGATATGGAAATACATAGCAAGAGCATTCCTTTTGTCATAAATCAAGTGCATGCCATCTATTTTGAAGAAAATCTCTATCTCGATTCGGAGGAGACCTACCCCTCATTCCGTCTCTCCGGTGATAGTCAGCTGTATGGCCAAAACGTCAGACTGCTGGACAAACGAGAAGTTTAAATCTATTCATAAACGAAAGGTTGTGTATATTCTATGAGCCATATTTCCAACATTTTGGAGTATAATCGTCAATTTGTCGAAGATAAAATGTATGAAAAATATTTGACTGGAAAATTCCCGGACAAAAAGATCGTGATCATAACGTGCATGGATACGCGCCTGGTAGAGCTTTTGCCCAAAGCGATGAACCTGAGAAATGGTGACGTCAAGATCATCAAAATTGCTGGCGCGATCGTTTCCCACCCTTTCGGAAGCGTGATGCGCAGCATCTTGGTCGCTTTATACGAACTGAACGCGGACGAAGTTATCGTCGTAGGGCATTTGGACTGCGGTATGGCCGCACTTAATGCCGATCATATGATTCAGGAAATCAGAAACCGGGGTATATCGGAGGGAGTCATGACTACCCTTGAAAATTCCGGCATTAAATTGGACAAATGGCTTCACGGCTTTGAAAATATCCATGATGGCGTTAAAGGAACCGTCAACATCATTAAAAAACACCCCCTCCTGCCAGCCGGAGTTCCCGTACACGGCATGATCATCGACCCGAATACCGGGGCACTTGAGCTGGTTGCGGATGGATACGAAGGAAATTCCGGAAAATAACCGCTATTTATCTTTTTATCGAACACGGATACCTGTATCCGTGTTTTTGTTTGCCTATCCGGTTGAAAACCATACAGTTTAAGTGTACACTTTTTGAAGAAAGAACATATTACGTATGGGAGACTTTGCAAATGAATACGTTATCCTACGGATTGTTGGCTTTTTTGGCCAGGGAATCTTCATCAGGTTATGATGTTATGTTGAAGATTCAGCCGTTCTGGCAGGCTAAACACAGCCAAATTTATCCTCTCCTTGCCCAAATGGAAGAGAATGAACTGCTTACTTCGTATTGGGTCAAACAGTCGGAAAAGCCCGACAAAAAAATTTACTCCATCACCGACAGCGGCATCCGCAAACTGAAGGAATGGATGTACCAACCGCTTCCGGATCCGGTTACACGGGACGAGCTGTCTATGAAAACATTTTGCATGTGGCTAACGGACCGCGATAACGCGATCGAAATCGTCGAAACGAGAAAAGGCTATTTTACTCGAAGGCTCGAATCCTTCAACAAAATGCTGAGAAGCATTCCCGAAGAAAAGCGAACGTTTGGCAACCGTGAATTCTATGACTATATTCTGGTCCAAAAGGGGATATTTAACGCAACAGCAGGGCAGGATTGGTGCAATTGGGTACTGGGGATGCTTAAAGAACAGCAGTCGAAAGAATCGCTGCTTCCAACTGCAAAGTAAGAAAACAAAAAACTAAACCATTTTATATTTTTATATCGAAAAATGAAACTTTAAGATACTTAGCACGTAAAGCATTATAAGCAAAAAATATTCAAGCAAAAAATTACTGGGAGGTATTCTACATCAATGATGAACAAATCACTGAAGAAATGGATTATGATTATTATGGCGTTTACGTTTTTCTTTGCTGTTTCCGTACCTGCGGACAGTGTGGATGCTAGACGTGGTGGTGGCGGCAGCTTCCGATCAGGAACCAAAGGCTTCACTAATACACCGAAAAAATCGCCCACAACCGATAATGTCAAAAAATCGACAAACACCAATCATTCCAACACAAATGGCACGCAACCAGCCAAACGCGGATTTTTCAGCGGCGGCGGTTTCATGAAAGGCCTGATGATCGGCGGTCTCGCTGGTATGTTATTCGGCGGAATGTTCGCAAATATGGGATTCCTTGGCAACGTCTTCGGATTGCTCATTAACCTGCTTGTGATTTATGTTTTGATTTCCATTGTGATCGCGGCTGTTCGGGCATTTAAAAACCGACGCAAACCAGACTCACGGGATGGACGGTATTAAACGATGCTAATCCTTTCGATGGATGAAATCATTAATGCGATTTGCCTGCATATAGCAGAGCGCAAACGCATTCGTCCCCAAGACGTTCAGGTTGAACTATGTTGGGATGAAGATGCAGGTTATACGGCTGAAGTTTGGGCTGAAGGCCGCAGCCAATACCTCGTAGAATCGAATATGATCGAAGCCATTATGCGTTATCTGCAAAGCGAATACAACATCCGGGCGTACCGCGAGCAGATCATGCTGGATCTGGATGAGGAAATAACTGCGCAGGTAGATGTTGAAATGGAGCAGGCATATTAAAATAAAGGCGGACATCCGACGATGTCTGCCTTTATTGCGATTTCTTTATAAACAAATAATCACATAAGCTGCCCCAATCAATAAAAGGAGCAATGAAACAATGTATTCTTTTGATCCCTTAAGAAACCTCCATTGTATCAATGCCTCAAAACTAAACGATATGATAACGGCAAACAATAACAGCCACTTTATATTCCCACTGTCAGTGCCTCTTATCATTATCACAATTAAGGCTGTAAGCGCAGCTGCCAAGAGCAGCATATTGCCCCATATCTCGATCTTTCTTCCTATTCCCCACAACTTTTCCCTTTCGGGTCCAACGATGAGTTTTCCCAGTATTAGATTAGAGAAAGCAATTATTAATGTTAAAGCCACTACTGCCATTTTATCCCTCCCGTTGAATTCCAGTGAGCATAAATTATTTACGGCTTCATTTCGGATAAATATCGGTTAACAAGCATTGACCCAGCGCGCCATCACTTAAGCCAACCAATAATTGTGGCTTACGTTGTTTGTCATTATGCAATCGAATAGACTCCTTAGAATTCATCGGATTAAACAAGAGGTTTTTCCAATGTTTATTCTAAGGGGTGCACTTCATTACGTCGAGGGGCTCTTTAGTAAAAAATGCTACTCCTTACTTTGTTGTAGTAGAAAGCTTTGAATCAATTGCTTGGTACAGTTCGTCCAATTCAGGATTCTCATATTTTTGCCCATCTACGATGAACGTTGGTACGCTTGACACTCCGTTTGTAGTAGAAATCTTGAAATCTTCTTTTACCTCAAAGAGTCCCTCCAACTTTTTCAAGCTCTTCTTTACAGCATCTACGTCCCCGTGAGGAACATATTGCTTAACAATCGATAGCAGAGACTTTTCATTAGCCCAAATGGAATCCTCTTTTCCTTGGTGAGCACCTAGCGCTTCATGGAACTCCCAGAAAGCCTCGTGATTTTGTTTCCACAGGATCTCTCCGACCATTGCTGCCTTGATGCTATCTGGACCAATAAAAGGGAAGTTTACAATATAAAGCTGGACCTTGCCGGTATCAATATACTCTTTCTTCAATTGAGGGAAGTTATCGTTTGTCCAAACTGCGCAATACGGGCATTTGTAATCGAGAATTTCGATTATTTTCACCGGTGCGTTCGGATCACCAAGAAATGCCTGCTTGTCCAACTTGAAGTCCCCCACCTGCGTTTCGATTTTCCCATCAACATCCGCGAAGGTTGGAAAAATCTCACTCTTCTTCATAAGTCCAGAAATAATGACCACGATCAGCACAACAAGAATCACCGCACCGGCACCGATGATCCAAACCTTTTTTTTATTTCCCATTTTAGCTGCCATATATATCCTCTCCTTAACAATAATAATACGAAAAAAAGCACCATAAAAGAGATGTACTCTTTTGAGGTGCTTTTTCAGTCTAGGGATACATTTAATATCATTGTACAACGGGGGCTTCAGGATTCAAGACACTATATGTGTCAATTTCTTGGATCATTTTTATTTAAAGCACTTACTAATTTAAACTAGTCATCTTCCTCTTGCTTCGAAGAATATGACAGAACTGATTTATCACCCAATATATACTCTACATTATCTATTCCTTCTGCCGGCAAACCCTCAATGAATACATGACGTCCTATAATACTATTTTTAATTTTTAAGGAAATGCCTTTAATGTTGGCCTGTTCATAGATAATACTATTTTCAATATGACAACCTTCAATTTTCACGCCTGAGGCGATCGAACTTTCCGCTTGTTTCACCGCATCCTAAATTCCTTTTGGTTCATTTTGATAAATATAAGTGAGGGCAACACCAAATCGCTCGCCTGAACCCATATTTTTTTTAATGATACTTTCCTGGGACGGATGTATGACAATCCCAATATCCTTAATACCCAGCTCGACCAACTTTGCTACACAATAATGGAGAACCGGTTTATTTACTATGGGAAGCATCGCTTTTGGAATTGTAAAAGAAAAGGGTTGAACCCTTGTTCCTTTACCAGCACAAAGAATTAACCCTTTCATATTGTTCCCCCGTGTATCAAGAGTTCTGATATTTTAATCTTCCCTGATCAGTTTCACCAAATCTTCTCTCTATACGATTCTTAAAACGGTTTTCAACGCGATTAATTTATAATATGCCAAGCGATAGATTTTGCCACGTATACATGCTAAATTGAAATAGTCTTCCCCGCTTTACTTCCCGGGTCCTGATATGTATAATTCGAACGAATACTCCAACAACTATATGATTTGCACAAAAAGGAGGCGCAAGTACTCGATGATTGTTTCCCCCTATGAACTCATCTTGTATTTTAGCCAGAATCATATCTCTTTTATTACGAACAAGGTAGATGCGGGCGACCACAACCACTATTATATTCAACTTACGGTCGGACTCGAACAAAATGTGGCGATTACGATCGAAGGTCAACCTATGCAAGTACCGGGTTGTATCCTCCAATCTAACGTTACTCATCAGCTACAAGGACATCGGCAGTGGCAATGGTACTTACTGATCAATCCGCAATCAACATTCGGAGAGCTAGTGAAACGTACATACTTGAAAGATTCATCTGTATTTGTGCTGGACAAAAATCAAGCTAAAGAGCTGCAGCAGCTGGCAGCAGAGCGATTATTTTCGGTGAATGACCAGGTTGAATATGACACTGCGATGCAGCTTTGCATGCAGATTCTGCGGATTAATGAAAATAGCCAGAAAACTAGTTTGGATGACCGCATCCGTGAAGTTTTACACACTATAGATACATATCCGCCGTACCAATTGACCGTAAAAGATCTTAGCCAGCGCATGTATATTTCTGAGAGCAGACTATCTCATATATTCAAAAACAAGGTTGGCATCTCCCTTGCAAGCTATCTCGTTCATCATAAATTAGAAACTGCGTTTCAAGCTATTTTTAACGGCAAGTCAATGACGGAGGCTGCGATTGAAGCCGGCTTCAACAGTTCCTCCCATTTCTCTAGAACCGTCAAAGACAAACTCGGAATGACCGCACGCGCGATTGTGCAACATAGCAGATTTTTGAAAGTATAAAGTCCCCTTCTCCCTTATAGTTAAGGTAGAAAGGGTGATGATCATGGAAGCATATTTACAAGCCACAACCTTAGTAAATTATAACCATCCGTCAATTCAAAAGCTTATAGCTGATCAACACTGGAAAGACGCTGAGGAATACGAAAAAATCCGCCAAATATACGATTATGTACGAAACCGGATCAAGTTCGGCTACAATCGCGGCGATGACGTTCCCGCTTCGGAGGTACTTTCAGACGGATATGGGCAATGCAATACCAAAAGCATTCTGCTAATGGCGCTGCTTCGGGGTGCCTCGATTCCTTGCAGAATCCATGGTTTTTATATTGATAAAAAAATGCAAAAAGGAGCGCTGACCGGCATCATTTACGCCTTCGCTCCCGACAATATCGTTCATGCATGGACAGAAGTATGGTTTAGAGACAAATGGGTGGCTTTGGAAGGCGTCATTATTGACGATCCCTATCTTGAACAGGTCCAGGATAAGCTCTGCAGCTATAATGGAGGGTATATCGGATACGGAGTATCGATTAAAGATAAAACAGGCATCAATCTCTGCTGGCGTGGCGACAGCACTTATATTCAAAGCTTCTCGATTACGGAGGATTTGGGCTATTTCGCCGATCCGGATGATTTCTTTGCTAAATATAACAATGCCAAAAGTCCTGTGAAGAAGCTAGTATTGAATCTGCTCCGGAAACGAGTTAATCGGCGTACAGATGCGATCCGAAGAGGGTTAAAATAAGGCTTTGGAGGACATCCATTCAGAGATTCCGCTCAAAATCATGCCGAGGATGGCAACGCCGAGCGTCGCACCGAGCTGCCTGCTTGAATTCAAGGCGCCAGGAGCGGCGCCGGTCAGATTTTTGGGAACGGATGCAATGACAGCTGCTCACCTATCTACGGGTGCAAGACAGCTTACTTTGTCGCGCCAGCATTTGCACTTCCTTCGGATTGACCGGTTTCGTTCATGTAATCGATATGCCTAAATCCCCAGCCGCACATGTCGGTTAGCAAGCCGCTTAATGATTGCCCATGTTCTGACAAACAGTATTCGACCTTCGGCGGAATTTCCTGATACACCTTGCGTACGACCAATCCGTCTTGCGTTCGTAAGCATGCCCTGCGTAACATTCGGTAGCAGCCGCCGCAGCTCCCCGAAACGTTTGGTTCCCTGATTCAACAAAATGAACAGGATGAGCGGCTTCCATTTGCCCCCGATCACCTGCAGCGTCTTCAAAATTCCTTGCGTCGTGTTCGGTTCGTGCATGCTTCCTCTCATGTCCCCACTCCCCATCTCTTCCTTTTCCGTTACTCTTTTCTTTACTGTAACAGAAAATGCGGATTTGAAACAGTACTACCCAATCTCATACTTAGTATGGTTTTTGATACCGCCTCTGTCCGCCAAGCGGCGTCTAATGTACGCTCGGCAGGACTAAGTACGAAAAAAATGCGTACTATTCAACCGCAAGATTCCAAAGCATAATTGGGGGTGTCAATGACGAACACTGATTGAGAGGAAGATGAACATGAACATTATGGTAATTGCAGCTCACCCGAACCTGAAACAATCACGCGCCAACAAGGCGTTTACGCAAGAACTAGCCAGCCATGCCAGCTCCAACATCTATATTCGCGATTTGTACCAAACGTACCCCAACTGGCAGATCGATGTGGAGAAGGAGCAACAATTGTTACTGACGCATGACCGGATCGTTTTTCAGTTCCCATTTTACTGGTACAGTTCCCCGCCACTTTTGAAAAAGTGGTTTGACGACGTATTCACGTACGGCTGGGCTTTCGGAACGGGCGGAGATCATCTGAAAGACAAATCATTTCTCGTCGCCACGACGGTGGGTGGCCCGGAAAACGGATACCGTGCGGGTGGAGACAATTGGTTCACGGTTGATGAATTGCTGCGGCCGATCCAAAGAACTATTACCCGGTGCAACGGTGTATTTCTCCCTGCATTCGTCACCTATAACGCCGATCGAGGGACGGATGCCTATATATCGCAAGAGGCTCGGCGATATGCAGCATATATTCAATCGGAGTTGAAAGTCCTCGTACATTAAGGCTAAAGGTTTAAATGTATTCACCCGGGCGCCAATCTTGACGACAACGCCGACATCCGACCCACCTGAACTATGGGAATGGATGTCTTTTGTCACAGAACTCCATTTATTGAAGTAATTCTGCCCACTTTCCGCTAGATTTTCGTGTTTCTCCTAATGTTAAATAGCTTCAACAATTTATTGATAAAATCTGAAATTCAGAAACCATTTCACCAAATACATCTTTCTCCTCTAAAAAAGGAAAGTGATTACTTTCTTCAAAAATATACAATTTGGAGTTTCTTAAACCTTCATTAATTTCTTCAGAAAAAACCAATGGGCATTGTGCGTCGTATCTTCCGCAGAAAACAATCGTGGGAATTGTAACATTTGCTAGTTCACTTTGAATATCATAATTGGGTAGATCTTTAAACGAATAGTAGTCTAATCTTTTTTGCACAACTTTCCCACTACTTGGTTTTGAGAAGTATTCATCCCTTCTTTCAGGAGTATACAATGACATATTTGTCCATTCCCTACTAGCTTCTCTTCTTTCTTCTATGGTTGAAGTTAACAATTTTAGTATTGAGAAAATCTCCATTATTCTTTTATTTAAAGGGCTTTTTGGACAATACATACTTCCTTCGTGTTCCATATACCGTCTGGAGGATGCTGCACCTCCAATTAATAACTTTGTCAGAGACTGCGGATACATTACAGCATAAAAGAGCCCTAGCATCCCTCCGGTTGAATGTCCTGCAAAACTCCATTGTTCATAATTGAGTGCTTCTCTAATTGCCTCTAAATCTTTGACACTTTCACTCATACTTAGTTCTTCGTCACAAGTACTTTTATCGGAGTTACCAGCTTCTTTTAAATTTACCAAATACACTTTAAAATGCTCTGTGAAAGCATCCGCAAAATAGTTACCTAATCCGTTAAACTCACTATATAAATGAGTAATACAAAGAGGCTCTCCGCTTCCTTGAGTAAAGAATTCAAATCCTCCTCTAGGAGTCCGTACGAAATTTTTCTCCCACATAAGAATCTCCTTTCTATTTTGCCATAATGTAATGTTGCTTGTTCACATAAAAGTGTTACAAATAAAATCCTTGAATACATACAAGCCACAAATTTCGCGATATAATCAGTGTAAGTCCCAAGTATTGGAGGTCTATATGAATGAGTTAATGGTTCGTAAAATGCTACCAAGCGATATTCAACAAGTTCAAAATGTTGCAAAAACAAGCTGGAATGCGACCTACAATGGCATAATACCAATTGAGGTCCAAGAAAGTTTCCTGAAGTCTGCTTACAATGATGAAATGATGCTTAGACGCTTAGAACGCTCGCATGTTTATGTTGCCGAACTAAACGGGAAAATAGCTGGATTCGCCAACTTTTCATTTGTAAGAGAAGGTGGGCAAGTAGAATTATCCGCTATTTATCTTTATCCAGAATATCAAGGAAAAGGGATCGGTTCAGCACTGCTGCAAGAAGGGATTAAAAATTCCCAAGGCGTAAAAGAAGTTTTTATTAATGTTGAAAAGCAAAATCTAATTGGAAGAAAGTTCTACGAAGCAAAGAAATTTGAGATGATCAAAGAGTTTGATGATGACTTTGACGGGCATACTCTAAAGACAGTTCGCATGGTATTAAAAATATAAGGCGAGTCCTTTCGACTTGCTTTTTTTCTATGCGGCTATAAATTCGCGAACGGCACGACGTTCATTTTCCTTTGATAGTTCTTAGCTGCCTATTCATTTCCGTCAGTTTCATTCCAAATTGCGAACTTGCCATAACCTAAATACTCACGCACCTCAAGAACCTTATTGCCCCGTATAACAATTTCCATACCATTTTCAGAGTCCCATTCCGTGCCTCCACCCAGAGTTGCACCAAATGTATTATCGTTTCTATCGTACGGATTTCGATAAAGATCAACTTCCCCTACGGACATAAAGGCCAATATTTCCCTACCACAAGCTTCAGCTAAGCCACTAGGATAATCCGCCGAATCACTGGACATTTTAAGGTTTTTCCAATCGCATGCTTTCTTACATATTTCATTAATAGTTTCATCCGGCAAATGGTTCAATACGTCTTGAATAAATAATTCTGCTTCCTCCAAACTCATGTCTTCTGTACTAAAATGATATTCTACTTGACATTGAAATAAAGCAAGCATCCCAAACCCTGACATACAGTCTTTCTCAAAAGGATCTTCTTCTCCAACATGTTCCATATGGAATCTCTCGGTCACACGATTTCCCTCCAAAATATTTATGTATTTCTAGTTAATTATAACTAGACCCTAATCATATCACGAATAAGCTAATACACGCCTTTAAGACAGTATTACTCTTTAAGTGCATGTTCAAAAAGGGCGGTTTTCAGCACCGAGAAGGTTGAATGAAGCTAGGGACTGAGGAGCGGAGCGTACGTATTGGGTACGTGAGCACCGGAAGGCCCGGCTGAATTCAAGATTCGATGCCGAATCTGCTTCCTGATTCACTTCGTGATCAAAATTGGACTTTTTGAACAACCTCTTTAAGTACCAGCTCATTAATTGAATTCTCAAACGGGCCTTTACTTAGTTCTAAAATTGCCTTTGCATACAACTGAATTTCTTTCTGAGCATCATGTTCAAGACGTTGATTCAAAAAGTGACAAACAGATTGTAATGACGCAGTCCAATACCATCTAACATACAAACCATAGGCAGGAAGAAATAACCTTGCTTGTTCTGCGCATATGTTATTTTCAATTGCCGATTCATATAATCTAATTCCTTCTTCGATGTAATTAAAAAGATTACTAGTAAACTGTTCCCCCAATTGCCATTCGACCGAATCCCCACTGCCTTGTTTAGAATTCTCTGGTTTACTTCTCCATTCATCTGCCTTGGGTACATAGAAAGTAGGATCTTCCGTAATATATCTTCGGCTTGATTCATTCCATGCTTCTAAACTATCTCCTGTTCCCTCGAAATGAGCCGAACCTACTACGTATTTCCACCATTGCCTTGCCACCATAAGGGGAGCATAAACTTCAAATTGTAAAATTGCATGGCGAAAAGGAGATGTGTGACCTTCCCGTGCTAAGAACTTTATAAGTCGTAAATCTTTTTCGGTCAGTTCAAGTGATTGCTTCGCATACGATACACGTGCAGAGTTAACAACAGTTAAATCGGAACCCATTCGATCTACTAATCGAACATACCCATGGTCTAGAACGTTAATTATTGACATACTATTTACTCTCCTTTGCATCATTGGGTTTTCGGTATTTTCACAAAACAATTGTCTTCACGACGTCGATTCGATTCCCCTTAGAACTCCTGTCTTAGGGAAATCTCATCATACTGTTTGGATGAATCACTATATACGAGTTTTTACAAAAGGGAACCCAGGTTTTCCATACTGCCTCTAAATCACTAATTAATACTTTTCGATTAAAGTATGTCTCGTTGCAGTTTATTGTGTGATTCAATGAATCTGCTAAATAGAAGTATTTCTCATCATAACCTGTGACTGGTACAAAATGTAAATACCTCTCATTCGGAAAAACCCTAATGAACACAATAACCGGTATATCCTGGTTTAATTGCTTCTTTAATGTATTTATATTTCCGTGATAGTAAGACACATCAAAACCAAGTTTCTTGAAAAATACGATTATACCCTTAGGACTAACTGTTCCATCCAATAATTTTCTAGGATACTTTTTATAAAGTTCATTACCATCAGCCTCTATCCCGAAATGTCTCAATACGAACGCGCTAGAAAATGCAGCACATTCATAATTATCTTGAATATCCATCCTATTTAAGGTTTGAATAAAATACGAACTCGGTAAAACCCTTGTGTCTGTTAGGTCTCTTCTTGGAAAAATAAAATAAAATGAAATGAATACACAGATGAATAACAAGACAATTATCAAATTAATAATCAACATGGTTCCTCCGGGTTGTCAGATTTAGGTTCGAGGATTGTCCGGCTGTTTAATTGTAATGCCTCCGTTGCAAATTGATCTTTTGTTAAATGATAGTTTTCTTGTCCAGTTTCTTCTGATGTATATATTCGAGATGCTTCTTTATTTCCGCTAAATATGCCTTCTCTTTATTAGTGAGTTGATTGTCTTCAACTAATCATACTGTTTTACCATTTGGGCAAATACTCCAATACCCTTTATAGTTCTTCTCCCCTCCTTATGAAGGCCGAGATTTAATTTCAGAGTAATCGTTATCATTTTCTTGAGGATCTTGACCTTTTATTTTTCCCTCAAGCGGCGGTAGGTGCATGTTTTTTACAGAATGGTAGGTCATGCGAAAACATTGCCATTTAGAGCGTACCATGATCCTAAGAAAATCATATACGGGTTAAATTATCCTTATTTTAGCCGAAAAAATTTCGAAGGTCTATCGCTTATTTCCGTCTCCTCCCCCCAATCCGTTTCACCATCTCGCCATCCCTCATAAGCTTGGGAACTTTTCTTAGTACTGCTACATGCGGAGGTAAACGCCGAAAAGGCGCTTCAAAATATAAATAACCGGCGCCGCATATTCCCTTAAGGATTTGTTCAAACCAGGCTCAGACTATCAGGCTGTGTTAACCAGTGATGTAGCTTTGAAACAAAGTTTGATTTTAAATATCATTCGAACCAGTATTTTATGGCAAATGAAAGAATGCGACCGATTGTAGAAGATCAAAGACTAATTCATGGAATCATCATTCACTTTTACATTTTAATTTTATTAACTCAACTTTCGCAGCTTAATTTCGGTAGGTAAGCCTTGATGTAATTGGGCAAACCAGTGATCCATTGCTGGAGTTGCGTCTGGATAAGTGTTGTGATCTTCTTACTGGCCTTCT
>JAIRVF010000075.1 GCA_031254035.1 Paenibacillus sp. | reverse complement strand
CTATTTACGTCACAACGGCTTGATTTGGATAAAAAGCTTGCGAAAGTGCAGGCTTTTTCCTTTTTCTGAGCGCAATTAGGTCATTCATGGTCCAAAGGATGCACTTTCGCATCAATTCTACCTCCCACACCACGAAACGCCTGAAAAGGTTGCACAATCACATCCATTGTATTTCGACTTCTAAACTCAAGGATAGAGAGTTTTTCTGAAGATATAAGAAAGTCTAAACATCGGAGATCTCGCATCCTTATATCGCAAGGAAAATTACAGCTAAACGCGGTCTGTCTTCTAGGAGAGTACGTCGATAACGTTTTTCTGACGCATTATATTTTTTATTAAGCATGAAAAAGCTCCCGTTACAGTAATCGTTTTATTTATTTCACCTGTCTACCGTAAGGGGAGCATATCACTTTTGGACAGCCCCTTTGCATTTATACCTTCATAACTTGTCTCAACCGCACATATGTTTAAGCGATCAAGAAAATAACAGCCATTTTCATGATCGCGCCTAACAATCCCGGTTGTAAGACAAGGAGAGTGGTAAGAGATGTCCCCCTTCTTCAAATCATCCACAGGTCTGCCTGAAAATATTGCTGCGACGCTGTGCTATTTATTCGCCTTTATCGGCGGCATTGTGTTTCTCGCTCTGGAGAAGCGCAGCCGCTTTGTCCTGTTTCATGCGCTTCAATCCGTGCTTGGATTCGGAGCAGTTATGGTCGCCCATGTCCTATGCGGCTTCATTCCACTGATCGGTCCTCTCATCGCAGGACTCCTCTCCATCCTAACGTTCGCCATGTGGATCGTCCTCCTCTTCTCTTCCCTTCAAGGAAAGTGGCTGAAGCTTCCATGGATCGGCGATCTGGCCGAAAAACAGCTTCGGCATCTATAAAATCTGCTCCCATAATCATTTCAGGGATTCCCTTTTGTCTATAAACTTCTTACAATAAAGATAAAGTGGTTCTTAGAGATGACATGGGGGAGAACAAATGTATCTGTTTGTAATCAATAAAAAGTCGGGCAATGGCCATGGCTACCGCACATGGATAAAAATCAAGACCGCTCTGGATACTAGATTGGTCCGTTACCGATATCTATTTACCGAAAGTGCCGACCAAGCGGAAAACATGATTATGGAAACGCTTTCTGAGCCGGAGAAATGGCTGGGAGTGGCCGTTATCGGCGGAGACGGTACAATTCACAGCGTGTTGCCAATCCTGAAAGACTTCGGCATTCCGCTTGCCGTCATCCCAGCCGGTTCCGGCAACGACACCGCCCGTGGCTTCGACATTCCGCATGATCCTCTATCGGCACTCGACATTATGCTTGCAGGACAAACGAGGTCTGCAGATTTGATCGCCACCTCAGGTGGCTTGACCCTTACAGCTTTTGCAATCGGTTTTGATGCCCAGGTCGCCGAAAATGTGAACACAAGCATGTATAAAAAGATCTGCAATTTTTTTCGCGTTGGTCGAGCCGCGTACATTGTCGGCGTCCTGCATACACTCCTGACCTTTAAGCCCTGTAGCGTCACCGTAACCTGCGATGGCGTGGAAACAACCTATGCTAATGCCTGGTTGACCGCGATTTCAAACGTCAAAAGCTATGGCGGCGGGCTCCACATTTGTCCCGAAGCCCATCCTGGGGACGGCCAGTTGGATATCTGTATCGTTCATGGGTGCTCGCGCCTACAGATTCTACGATTGTTTCCAACGTTGCTGAGCGGAAAACATGTCCATCTTCCGTTTGTGAAGTTCTTGCGCGGCAAGCAGTTGTCGGTCCGTTTCGATCAGCAGAGGCTTGCACTTGGCGACGGCGAAAATATGTCCTCCGAGCCGTTTGATATTTTTGTGGAGCCAAGCGCGCTCCAGGTCTATGCCGTGTAGAAGATCCACTTCTCAATAATCTTAACAATTTTCGAATGCAGACTTCCGAAGTTTGGACTTCTCGATATCAAAAACATGCTTCGATGCTATTCCAAATACTTTGCGGGGACCCCAATGAACTTATGAAAGATAGCCGTGATTTTATACTTTCTGATATGTTAAAAAAAGGGACAAGCCCACTTACTAAGCGGCTTGTCCTTCTTTAATTGCAGCATCTTCTGTTTTGGGGAGTGCTCCTCCCTTAAGTCCGTTAAACAACAAATTGAGCGCGATTGCGGTGACGCTTCCGGCTACGATGCCGTTGTCCACGAGAATACGGGCCCATCCCGGCAACGCCAGGAACAGATCAGGGTGAACGCTCACGCCAAGTCCCATTCCCACCGAGCAGGCAATGATAAACAAATTTTCAAACTTGTTCAGATCCACTTGCCCGCCAAGCATGCGGATACCGGATGAGACAACCATACCGAACAAAGCCACCATCGCTCCGCCGAGTACGGAGAAAGGGACAAGCTGCGTCAAAGCGGCGATTTTCGGTACAAAACCGATGACGACCAGAATACCTCCGGCAACGACAATAACGTCCCTCGTCTTTACGCGGCTCATTTGAACGAGACCGACATTTTGCGAATATGTGGTATACGGGAAGGAGTTGAATATCCCGCCGAGCACAATGGCCAAACCTTCTGCACGGTAGCCCCGAGCAAGATCCTTGGAGGAAACGTCCTTGTCAACGATTTTGCCAAGAGCCATAAACACCCCTGTCGATTCCGCAATGCTGACAATCGCCACAAGAATCATGGTCAATATAGAAGAAACATGGAAGGTCGGCGTTCCAAAATAAAACGGTCTGGCCGCGTGGAACCAGCTAGCTTCCTTAAGCGGCGTCAAATCAACGTGTCCGGCAAAAGCCGCAACCAGAGTACCGGCAATTAAACCGATCAGAACCGAGATAGAGCGTATAAAACCTTTGGCAAAACGATTCATCAGAATGATAAACGCCAGAACCCCAAAGCCGAGCCCAAGATTAAGCAAGCTGCCAAACTCCCCTGTTGCTCTCGCCGCTTCGCCCCCGCCCAAGTCATTCAGAGCAACTGGAATCAGGGTAACACCAATCACCGTTACGACGGATCCGGTAACTACCGGCGGGAAAAAGGCAATCAATTTTCCAAACAACCCCGAAAATAGAACGACAAACAATCCCGATGCAATAATCGCGCCGTAAATGGCGGAGACACCGTCTTTCAAACCGATCGCAATCATCGGTGAAACAGCCTGAAAAGCACAGCCGAGCATGACGGGCAGCCCAATCCCGAAGAAACGGTTGCCCCATACCTGAAGCAGCGTAGCCAAACCACAAGCCATCAAATCAATGGAAATCAGATACGTCAGCTGCTCCGGCGTAAAATCAAGCGCACCCCCTACGATGAGCGGCACAATAACTGCGCCCGCATACATCGCCAGTACGTGTTGAATGCCAAGCGAGAAAGTTTTGAAAGGATTTCTGTTTTTTGCGAGCGTCTTGCCTAGCTCTTGATTGGACCGTTCCATACGGAATTGATTCCTCCCAGCGTTTTTGATTGCCTGACCTCAATGGTTTCAAAAGTGTCTGATCCTATCTTTACTGACTACTATTATTCGGCAAAAGTGACGGTACCATTGTCGAGAGCGGCGATACGAACCAGCGATTCCACGTGGTAGCCCGCTTCTTTCAACAAACGTCCTCCTGGTTGGAACGCCTTTTCAATCACGATTCCGATGCCAACTACCTCAGCTCCTGCTTGCTCCACAATGCGCGCAAGTCCAAAGGCCGCTTCGCCGTTTGCCAGAAAATCGTCAATAATAAGAACGCGCTCTCCAGGCTTGATAAACTTGCGGGAGACGGTAATTTCGTTCGTTTCCTGCTTGGTGAACGAGAACACCTTTTCCACAAAAATATCTTCACGGAGCGTGAGCGACTTCTGCTTGCGGGCAAAAATCAACGGCACTTCAAGCTCCAAAGCCGTCATGATGCCAGGTGCGATTCCCGAAGATTCGATTGTTAGGACACGATCTATAGACTGATCCGCAAACAAACGCTTGAATTCCTTCCCCACTTCTTTCATGAGTACAGGATCCATTTGATGGTTCAGGAACGAATCTACCTTCAGTACTTGATTACTAAGTACGATACCTTCATTTATTACCTTCTGCTTTAACAACTGCATTACTTTTCCCCCTTAGAATCTCTTGATGGCATGCGACAAAACGCGAAAAACCCGTCTCTCCAAGGCCTGCTTGCTGGCAGACAGGGAAATCGAACGGGCCGGGAACAACTCAAATATGTCGGGATTATACCCGACCTTTTGATGTTCCGTAGTCCGATCATTTCCGGTGACCGGGTAGAGACATGCAGGCCGATTCCTGCACATATACGAGACGCTCTATAAAAGTATTTGCAAAAATGTATAGACAATGCATGAAGTATACCTCAAAACGGGGCTAAAAGAAAAGAGGTATATGATGGAGCAGCCCAAATTACTGAATTTTTACCGAATCTTGTTTATACTTTATTGACACTGCTTAATATATTTATAGATAGAGAGGTTTGACATGATAATTAGTGCTTGAAAAAAGCGAAAGTAGAGGAGGGGACGGAATCGATCTGAAAAACGATCCGTAACCGCAGCGGTCACCCCGCACAATGTCTAGAACTAATTTCAGTATTGGAGGAAACGTTTTGAAAGCATTTATTCGTGAATTCAAGGAGTTTGCCGTCCGTGGCAACGTCGTTGATCTGGCGGTCGGCGTCATTATCGGGGGAGCATTCGGCAAAATTGTCACGTCGATCGTAAACGATATTATTATGCCGCCGATTGGCCTACTGCTGGGTGGCGTCAATTTCGGAGAATTGATTATCCCACTTAAAAACGGCAACCACATCCATACATTATCGGAAGCTAAGGAAACTGGGGCGCCGGTTATCGCAATTGGACAATTCATCAATACGATGCTCGATTTTGTGATCGTAGCTTTCTGTATTTTCTTGCTTGTCAAAGGAATCAACTGGCTGAAAAGAGAGGAAAAAGAGACGCCAAAACCTGAAAAAACAACCAAGGAGTGCCCGTACTGCTTATCCGAAATTCCGATTGCAGCCACCCGCTGCTCTCACTGCACCTCCGTTTTGGATGCGCAGCCGGAGCATGGATGATTCTTTGACGTAAAGTATCGCGCTAGGTAGGTCCGCGGGAAACCCGCGGTTACAAGCCTGGCGGTCTTTGAGGCATTAAGCTGGTAATGACATTTTTCAAATCCCGGTCTTCGGTATATTTGGCTTCCCCGGTGTCCAGTTCAATTACTCGTATGTATTCATAATTCTCTCCTGCCTTTACCGGTGTAAACAGCAGTTTATCCGAGGCGGTCAATGCCACGTGGTAATTCATATCCTTAAACATCTCAACAAGCTGTTCAGTGCTCGGCTTTTTGCCTTTTTCGATGAAAAGCAAACCTCTGAGCCGCTTCATTTCCTGTCCGTGTTTCACTTCAAAATGAACGATGCATTCCATATGGTGATCTCTCTCTTTCTCTAGGGGTATTGGGGTTATCTCGTATACTTCGCCTGGCCGGCTTGCCATCATTCCGTGCCTGCGGGATAATAATAGTTATTATGATTCCCACGGAGGTGCTTTACGCAGCGATGAGTCAGGAATTATTTGATATTTATGATGAACAGGACCGTAAAGTCGGTACTGTCCCTCGGGATGAGGTCCATGCCAAAGGGTATCTCCATCATTCCTTCCACTGCTGGATCGTAAGAGATTCGCCGGAAGGACGGAAAATTCTGTTTCAAAAGCGGCAGGACAGCAAGGATACTTTCCCTGGCCTTTATGATATTACGGCTGCTGGCCATCTTTCCGCAGGAGAAACCGTCTTTGATGCCGTTCGCGAGGTTGAGGAGGAGCTTGGCATTCCCGTCCGCTTGGATCAGCTTACATCTCTCGGTACGATCGATTATTACGCAACAGGTACTGCCGGCGGCAAGACCTTTATCGACCGGGAAAAATGCTTCGTTTACGGTTATCTACTGAATCTTCCGCTTACCGCATACCGTCTTCAGGAAGAAGAAGTCGCAGGGCTATACGAAACCGGCCTGGAGGACGCCATTGCGCTTTTTGAAGGGAACATTTCCTCCATCTCAGCTTCAGGCATCCTTTCCGTACAGGAAGGCAAAGCCGTGCCGAAAATTTTTGACACTACTTTTAGCTTATCACAATTCGTGCCTCATAAACATGATGATTATCTTCATGTGTTCAAAGAGCTGAAAAGGTTGTAACGAAAACATTTCTGATATGTTAACAAATGGACGCCTAGCTAGGCGTCCTTTTGTTGTGCCAGCCCCTCCTGCTCCTCCGGCATGTTCTCTGGGCCAACATATTTACGATAAATCTGCTCATAGCGCGGTCCATAACGTTCCGACAGCTCTTCGCCGATATCCTGCTCCAACTCGTAAAGCACCATCTCCTGCGTAAAATGTTGAAGCAGAAGCTCCACCATCACCGGGTGCTCGGTTACAAGTCCCTGCGTCATGCAATCCTCGCCCCGCATTCCAAGCATGCACCAGCGGCGGTCAATGACAAAAGAAAATCTGCGTCCTGTTTGTGAGCTACCCTCTTCCCTTTCAAGCGAAGCCCACGGAAACAGCCGGCTCACAGCAGCATCCTCGCCTACGCAGGACCAGAGCAATTTAACGCCGCGCCCCTCCGCTTTCTCCAAACCTTTCCTTATAAGCGACGCTTCCTCACGCCATACGTCCACGATGATTTCATTTTCCGCCCGGTCCATCTCACGGAATAACATATCCAGCACATTCCGGTCGCCCTGGGCACTGTAAAAAGGCTGTTGATCGGTTTCCACCTGCGGCATTCTCGTTTCGATAAAAGCCAAGGATTCCTTTACCTGGCCTGATATCATCTGTGTCAATTCCTCAGGCTTCAGCATACTGTAGCGGACCGGTTCTCCGGCGCTCCGGCGCAGAAACCCATGCTGCGTCAAACGCTGCAGGGCGGCGTATACGTTGGATCTCGAAACACCAAGTCCCTTCGCCACCTCATAACCGGAAGATGGGCCTTTACCGGCCAGCTCCACCATAATTTTCGCTTCCATCTCGGTGAAGCTTAGATTCCGCAGATGCTGTAGCAATTGTTCCATTATTTTGTCCTCCCAAGCTGCCAAAACCCTTGTCTTCCTCTTGGATCGGGATTCACCTTGAGCTTCCCGTACCCTGTATTCAATAAATCCAAATCCGCGCGGAATTTCGTGGCTACTTCATTAGCTGTATAATTTATGCCGTTAAATTTGTTCTGCTCCGCAACGCGGGCACCACTTCGAGCCTTTGGGGAGATCGGACCGGCAAATCTGGCATTTGACCGTTTCCCGCTGGGACTCGGCCTCAGCCGCTTCGGCGCCTCCTTCGTTATTCTCTTTCCAGAAGCGGATACGGCGGTCTAATTCTAGCTGACGCTCGCGTTCACGCTCCAGATCTTCCACTTGGCGTCGTTCATGTTCATCCGTAAGAGAGCCTTCCTCATCCGAAGTTACCCATTCCTTATCCTGTGGGTTATCGAACTCATATACATGTTCTGCCGAAGCCCCTGTTTCTTTCCGATCGAAGGCATGATCAAAATCAAAGTCAAAATCATCGTCCTCTTGTATAGGCTCTTTATATATTCTGGTTTCCGCAAAGTCATCGTCATGGAACATGGCGGCAGCAGCCGCGCGGGAATCGCCGCGTTTCTGTGGTGTCTCCCCCCCTTTGAGATTTCTACCGCAGGACGGGCAGAAATTCGCATCCAGTTCCACCGTACGTCCGCATTGGCAGAGCTTCTCATTTTTCAGTTCTGCGATCCGGCGGCGAAGCTCATCGATCTCCTGTTGAAGTCCGTCACAAGCCTTGGAATGCTTGAGCATTTCCTTCTCCGCAAGCGACATGTCCTCTTCCCTATATCCGTCATAAAAAAACCTGCCCATCTCCATGAAATGTAGTTCCATTTCTTTTTCGATTTCAGCGATCTGCCCGCTCAGCTTGCTGACCTCCACCGCCCCCTGTGCTTTTTCCGTTGCACGGTTTGCTCCGTCCTTGATGCGTTGCAAAATATTCATAGATATTCTCCTCCAGTTTCCCAAGTACTCTTCCTATATAAAGACTTAGCAAAATTGATTCGTATTTTTGAAATATTTCGTTATTTTAATAAGGGTTGCACACAAAATTCTTATGTTACAAAGATACCATGTCACGCCTTCACTGTGAAATCGTTAAAACACTCGTTTCTTCAGCCTTCACCCTCGCCGCCAGTCGGGTTATAATGGACTGCATGCGGTTTAGTGGTTATATCATAACAAATTTATAGGGTACTTGTTAAATAACCCCACAAAGTGTATCGGAAAGAAGTCCGGGTGCCTCTCAAAGAGGGCGCTTTTGCGGAGCAAAAGTACGGAGTGGAGCCTATGCTTTGATTCTCATGCCAAATACTTTGCGGGGATCCCAAAACTATAATCTTGAAAAAATCTTAAAAAAGGAAATCCCTAACATCATTTTTTTCAAACTTAGAACAGGAGGATGCACCCATGGTGAATACGCAGCTGACGCCGACAGGCGTTCCAGCCCAAGTTCCGGCTACCGCAAATCCTCCGCAGGCCAAGGCGGCACCGGCTCTCACCAGCCGTGATTTGATCAAAGATCATGAGCCGGATGCCTTCTTCTTCCGCGAACTGGAACGGAGTGGAATATTGCTGAACGCTCCGCAAATCAAAGCGGTCCGCCACGGAGAAGGCCCCTTGCTGATTCTGGCCGGGGCGGGCTGCGGCAAAACAACCGTGCTGGCAGCAAGAACCGCTTACCTGCTCGCCGTACGCGGCGTGCCGGCATCCAGCATTCTGCTGGTTACTTTCACAAGCAAGGCCGCGCGTGAAATCAAAGAACGGATCGCCCGGATGCCAGGAGTGAGTCCTGCATCTGCACGTGCCGTGGAAGCCCGAACCTTCCATTCATTCGCTCTTCTTCTGCTTCGCAAAAGCGGCTGCAAAGAACAGATTTTGGGCGATTCCGGCGCCCAGCATACGATTATGAAGATGTTACTCCGCAGGCTGGACCCGTCCCAAACGTTTCAGCCGGAGACGCTTTTGGCTGCATTGTCAGCATGGAAAATGCAAGGCCGTAGCGTTGATGAGCTTCCGGATCAAACAAGCGATGAGGCTGCTGTCAAAGCGGTTCTGGAAGGTTACGAGGCATGGAAAGAGGAACGATGTTTATGGGACTTTGACGACATCCTGCTGCAGCTGCGGCGGCGCATGGATGACCGTATATTCCTAAAACGTCTCCAAAATCGATATACCTGGCTGATGGTCGATGAATTCCAGGATACGAATACGATTCAATACGAGCTGGTACAATATCTTGCGGCTGCCCACCGAAATCTCGCAGTCGTAGGCGACGACGACCAGACCATATATACCTTTAACGGAGCGCGTCAGGAGTTGATTCTAGAATTCGACAAGCTTTATCCCGAATGCCGAATCGTCACCCTGGACATTAATTACCGCAGCGACAGCCGGATTATCGGCCTTGGCAGCGCCATGGTTAGGCATAACCGATTCCGGCGTGACAAGGAGCTGAAGGCTGCAGGCCCGGCCGGACAGATGCCTAAGTATGTGGAGCCGTCCCATCCCGAAGAAGAAGCCGAGTGGGTAGTCAGTCATATTACCCGTCAAGTTCAATCCGGGAAAGCTTCGTACAAAAACATCGCCATTTTGCACCGGACGGCTGGCAGCAGTCGGGCCGTATTGGAACAGCTACTATTGCGGGACATCCCGTTCGTTCAATATGGCAGTACGACCGTCTTCTACGATCAACCACTGGTCAAGCCTTTGATGGATCACCTTAGACTCAGCCTGAATCCGCGCAGAATGGAATCTTTGCACGGCGCACTTGGACCGCTGTATGTTTCCAAAGAAGAGGGACTAGCCTTTATCCTCGCACAGGAGAAGGAGACCCGAAAAAAATATCCTTTGATTCATTTGACCCGCTGGAGCAAACTGCAGCCATTCCAGCAAACGGCCGTAAAAGAACGAATCAAGCTGATCAAGTCGCTTCAGAAGATGAAACCGACCTATGCGCTGCAGGAAATGCGCAGAGTGTTTTATGACAAATATGTACAAGCAGGGGATCCACTTGTCTACACCCAATACAAAGAAATGGTTCTAGATTCGTTGGAAGAACTAGAAAGCGCAGCAGCCCGCTTTAATACAGTGGAGCAGTTTGTCGCCTATGCGGATGACTTATCACTCCGCCATGCCCAGATGGAAGAGCTGAAAGACGAACATGGCGGCGATGCCGTCCAGCTGATGACCATTCACCGGGCGAAGGGCCTCGAATTTCCCTATGTCTACTGGATTGGGGCGAGTGAAGGAATTCTCCCGCACAGCACCGCCCTAAAGGAAAAGCCGCCGGAAGAATTGAAAGCGACACGTCCCGATGTAGCCGAGCAGCAGGTCCATGAAGCAGCCCTCGAGGAAGAACGCAGACTGGCTTATGTTGCCGTTACCCGCGCTAAGGAACGTCTGTACATTAGTTCACCTGCATACTACCATGGGAAACCGGCACCCCCTTCCCGTTTTCTGCTCGAAGCCTACGGGATTAAGCGTTCTAAGGATTCATCCAGCCGCCCGGCAAAGTCCGCCCATGATTCACGCAAGACGGGCGGTTATGCGAAGGGGAGGTAAAAGCCCCTATGCCTTTAGACTGCAAAATCTCTCTGTCCGGGTGTAGCCCCAATCGGAGCTACATCCCAGACAAGGGATTTTTTTAAAAAATCGCCATCATTTATGTTTGATTTTGCCTATACATTCTGTTTTCAGGTAAAATAAAATCAGAACCGGAGCTTGAATCCGGCCATGGTTTTCACCAAAATAAAGCAGATATAGGAGAACGACCATTGAAAGAAGAATCCAATCATCAGCTTGTTACGAGTGCCGTCACGCTAAAGGATTTGCAAAGGCTCGATATCGAGAACAATTTGCTAAATCAGTTCAATGAGTGGAAAAGACTTCCGATGCTTTATAAGCTTGCCCTTGAAGAACTCCAGAATAAGATTAAACTGATCAAGACGGAACTGAATCTTCAGGATGGTTACAGTCCAATTGAACATATCAAGGTCCGGATCAAGGAACCGAAAAGTATTATTAATAAGCTGGAACGCAAGGGTATCGAATTTACGCTTGATAATATTCTGACTCACATCCATGATATTGCCGGGATGCGTATCGTCTGCGCTTTTGTTAAGGATATTTACCGTCTGTTGGACCATTTTTCGCAAAGAGACGACATCCGCATTATCGAGATTAAGGATTACATTGCGAGTCCCAAACCCAACGGTTATCAGAGTCTGCATGTCATCGTCGCGGTGCCGTTGATCCTGTTTGAGGGCACACGCTGGATGAAAGTCGAGATCCAGATGCGTACGCTCGCGATGGATTTCTGGGCCAGCATGGAGCATATTATTTACTATAAATACGAAAAACAGGTTCCGAGGCATGTTGTTAGCGAACTAAAAGAAGCAGCAGAGGCCGCAGATAAACTGGACCATCAAATGCTTCGCTTGCGGGAGGAAATTCTAGCGCAGGCTGGAGAGTATTATCCTGAGGACTTGCAGGATATCCACGAAGAATAGATTATATGGACTTTATCTTATGGTAGCAAAAGAGGACGGAACAGGCACATGCCTGTCCGCCCTCTTCTCTTTAACATAGCAACTCAAGCAATAAATTATCGGGTTTTACAGCTTAATGTTTGCCTCATCAAAATATTCTTCCAGCGTCAAGCCGCTTTTTGCCACATCAGGCGCGAGGTCTGTGCCGATATAGCGGATATGCCATGGCTCGTATACGTAGCCTGTTGTATCCTCGCGGCCCTTTGGATATCGGATCACGAAGCCGTAATCTGGCGCGTGTTCGGCAAGCCATTTGCCTTCCCGGGAATCTCCAAATTTCTCTTCCAACTCATTTTTCACACTCGGACTGGACACGTCGATCGTAAGGCCCGTCTGGTGTTCGCTCGTTCCAGGCACGGCACTCACGCGGGATGCATACGCTTCGCCTTTGGTCCGCACATTGTTATCGTAAATGGATTTCTGACGGTTGTATGAACGATAACCCGACACTGCGCGGAGCTCGATGCCATCCGCCTCCGCTCCGGCAAACAGCTTCTCAAGGGCATCTGCCGCTTCCTTACGCATATGGCGCTTCTCATGTGGACCGTCAAAGGAAAATCTAACGTTCGGCTCGACGAGATCCGACGGATCATAACCATCCGGCAGACTGCGCTGCTTGTTCACGATCACTGTCATCGCTTCCGGATTCGTAACGACTTCCTTCCCATCCGCTTCCTGAATCGTCGCCTGCAGTGAGCTCTCGCTGCGCTTCTGCATAACTGGATCCGCTGGAACTTGTCCTTCCGTTCCTTCCGTTCCGCCATTGCCTGCTGACTTCAGGGCTTGTCCCTGCTCTTTGCCGGAACCGCCCGTGTTATCGCAGCCACTGAGCGCAGCGGTCGGAAGTACAAGCGCTGTAATCAGCAGGCATGTCCATATTCCTTTTTTCCAAGTTTGCATACTCATATCAATTCTCCTTACTTACCGTTCCTAATCATAATCTATTGTACTTTATTCTCGGGAAGGCGGCAAAAAAAGTCGAACTCCGTCCAAAACGGAAGATCGACTTTCGCAAATCAAGTGCGTGTTCAAAAAGGTCGGTTTTCAGCACCGAAGCCTATGCTTCCGATGTGCGTTTTTTCAAAACGCTTGAGTTCGATGAAGTTAGGGACTGAGGAGCGGAGCTATACGTTTTCGTAGAAAACGACTTCGTAGCATCTGCTTGTAGATGTTTCCGAAGGAAACATTACTTCGTAAGCATATGGCTGTATTGGGTACGTGAGCACCTGAAATGTTTCCGGAGGAAACATACTTCGTAAGCATCTGCTTAGGCCCGGCTGAATTCAAGATTCGATGTCGAGCCTACTTCTTGACTCACTTCATGTTAGATATAGAATTTATTCGTTATCAGCAGAGCTGATGAAATTCTATATCGCAAGAAAACCTACCTTTGAATCGCGGTCGTTCATCCTTGATTGGCCTCGATTGGTTTTCTTATCAAAAGCGGACTTTTTGAACAACCTCTTCAAACAGATTTCTTGATTAAGCCCAGACTTTCCTGCGCCTTCACGCCAGCCTCGGACGTAATTTGACGAATTACCTGCTGCACGGCCTTTACTTTGGGCAGCAGCTCCGTCCAGTCATCTATTACCACTTCGCCGTCCGGGATGTCTTTCAACTGTATGGTCACTTCATTGTAAGCGGCTCCCGGCTCATGCAACTTGCCCTGTTCCGCCGCCTCCGCCAGCCATTCTCCTGAAGACGGTCCGACCTTTCCTTTCTCTTCGAGCTTGCTCAAATCCTCTCCACTTTCAGATTCGGCTGCCTCGGGCACCTTCCCGGCCCAATCCTGAAAGACGGCGTTCAGCAGCCGCTCCCGCATAAGGCCCATAAGCGCCAAGCCCAGCAAGGGATCCGACTGGATCCGCTGGTCCGCTTCGGCCATCACCGACGGGATGTGGAGACATCCGTCGAGCCCGCAGCTGCACGCCGCCTGGCCGAATTCCGACCAGCGGCGAGAATGAAATGCCTGCGTAAGCCATGGAGGCGTTTGTCCTTTGAGCAAGGCGTATACCTCATAGGGATGTTCCGCCAATTTTTCGCAAATGTCCGCACGTTCCTCCGCAGTCCATTGCGAAAATGGAATATCCACTTCCCAGGATGCTTCTTTTTTCGGGGTTACTCCGTTTGTTTTCATGTTTTGTGCCGCTGTGGCATGAATCCGGCCGGGTACAATACTCAGCTCGAACGTCTCTCTTTTTTTGATCATCGTACCCCTCCCGGTCTGTCTTTTTAGCCTTACAGGTTACATCCAGTCCTCTCCCTGAAGCGTGATCAGCTCCCGGAGCTCGCCGTCAGACATTTCGGTAAGCCAGGTTTCACCTGAGCCGATAACCTGCTCGGACAATGACTTTTTATGTTCAATCAGCTCATCGATACGCTCCTCCAGTGTACCTTGGCAGATCAACTTATGCACTTGGACATTTTTATGTTGTCCGATTCGGAAAACTCGATCCGTTGCCTGATTCTCCACCGCCGGATTCCACCACCGGTCATAATGGAGTACGTGATTGGCACGGGTAAGATTCAGGCCTACGCCTCCTGCTTTTAATGAAAGAACGAAAAACGGAGATCCTTCACCTTTTTGAAAAGCATTTACCATTTGGTCACGTTCTGCCTTGGAAATACCTCCATGCAGAAAGGCCGGTTTGACGCCATATCGCCCTTCTAAACGCGACACAATCAAGTGCCCCATCGCCACATACTGCGTAAAAATCAAAGCGGATTCTCCAGACTCTTCAATGGCATCAAGCAGATCGTACAACCGCTGCATTTTGCCAGAGAACTCCACCTTGGAGCCTTTGGCTTCTTCTCTTCCAAGCAGCTGCGGCGAATCGCAGATTTGCTTGAGCTTCGTCAAAGAGGACAGCACCAGCCCTTTGCGCGCGATGCCGGTCTCTTTTCCAATCTGCTCCATCACCTGCTCGACCACGGATTGGTACATCGCTCCCTGAAGCGGCGTCAGCGTGCAATACGACTTGATTTCCAGCTTCTCCGGCAAATCCTTGCGAATATCCGGGTCGCTCTTAAGACGCCGCAGCATAAATGGGGCGACCAACTTATGAAGCTCCGAAAGCTTCCCGCTTGCGGCATCGCTTGCCGTATAACGCTGCCGGAACGAGCCCGCAGTACCCAGATAACCTGGATTCAAAAAGTGGAAAATCGACCATAGCTCACCAAGCCGGTTCTCGACCGGCGTCCCTGTCATCGCGATCCGATGGGGTGCTGACAGCTTCATAACACTTTGTGCCTGCTTGGTGCGGTGGTTTTTAATGTACTGCGCTTCGTCCAGCACGATCGAAGTCCACATCATGCCGGCCAAATCCGTTCCATCCCGCCCCGCCAAATGATAGGTCGTCAGCACAAGATCATACTTAGCTGCTTCCTGTAGAAAATCCTCGCCATGCAGACGACGGTTACCGTGATGAATGTATAGATTGAGATCTGGTGCAAACCGCTGCAGCTCGCGCTGCCAATTACCGAGGAGCGAGGTCGGGCAGACAATCAATACCGGGTTCCGTCCCTTTTGATGCTGCTCCAACAAGCAAGTAATCACCTGGATGGTTTTGCCGAGACCCATGTCATCCGCCAGGCAGACTCCAAAACCCATGTCCCTCATGGCGGACAACCATTGGTACCCCCGTTCCTGATACGGACGAAGTACGCCATGCAGCATTGCTGGAACGGGTCTTACCTGAACTTTGCGGGGAGTCTCCTCGCCCAGCAGAGACTGCAGGTACCCGGCCGTTTCAAGCCCCAGCACCTGCATGCCCTTCCAAAGCCGTTCCTCCCCTTCTTCCGCCGACAGATGCAGCCATTCCGAAAGATCCATCTCGCCGTTCTCGTGCCGCTTCAAATAACGCAGAACCTGGCGGATTTCCTTCAGGTCCAGTTCAATCCATTCCCCACGGAACTGGACGTAAGGCAACGAAGCTTCAGCGAGCTCCGCTAACTCTTCACGGGAAAGGGTCAGCCCGTCAAGAGCGGCCTCCACATGAAATGATACCAGCTGCTCCATGCCAATCACAGGCAAACCGGGCTTGCCGTCATCGCTTTGCATCTTCAGCGATAAACCGATCCGACGGCGCCCCTTCCGGCTCCATTTGGAAGGCATCTGAACCGTCATTCCGGCTTTATTCAGCCGGGGTACAGAACCCCGCACAAACGCCACCATCTCTTCGGATGTAAGCTCCATCCCCTGAGGTGCAGGCACGCCAAGCGCTTCTGCAATTTCTGGGGACAATGCGGCCGCATCCCCCAGAAGCATCAGCATTTGTTCCTGCACATTCGTATATGTTATCCCGCGTCGCTGAATATCGCGTTCCTTGTATCCCCAAATTGCCTCAATCGGCAGCCAAGCGCCAAACTCATCCTGGAATTCCGTCCAGAAGGTGACGCGCCAGCGTTCCTGCTCCTCCGTGTGGCTCGGTGCCAGACGCAGCCCGAGCCCAAGCCGGCCGGTATGGGAGCGATCCGCTTCTCCCGAAGCATCGGGAATCATTGTGGAACCGATCGCGGCGACTTCCTCGCTCAAAGCGGTAATTTCCTCTGTCGTCCCCTGAACGGGAATCGTCCGGCTCGCCGCAAGGAGGCTGTTCCACCAAAGCTCCGATAGCGGCGATGTACCCCTGCGGTAATCCGCCTGATGGCGTGAAAGCTTGCCCTCCTGCGCCCGTACAATTTCCTGTACGCGCGAATGGATCATCGCGCTCATAAAAGAGTGCAGCACAACTGCTCCAGCCTCCTGCTTCGTCAGCGGCTCGTTACCTAGAAGTGCAGACACGCCAAGCGCCACCGGCGGCATCGCAGCAGCCAGCTGCAAGAAACGCTCGATATCTTGCGGCTCACGAAGCTTCGGCTTCCAACTGCCTGTCAGCGCCAGCACCCCCGCCCGGCGGCGTGAGCCTCCGCTAGATGCCGTCGCCGTGCCCGGAGCGATTTGTCCGCGCAGCATCAGCTCCAGCGCAAACCTCGCCGCCTTCGACCAGTAGCCGATCTCTGCTCCTGGCTGAATGCCAAGACGTACGCAGGCGGGCTCATCCCATGCCAGCAGCAGATTGAAGGCATCGCTCGGAGTTAGGGCAAGCCCCTCCAAGGTTCTTCCCGTTAGCTGCCGCCGCTCTCCGCGCCGGGCCGTACGCTGTCCGGCGGAGGACGAAGGATAGCGCAGCTCCGCCAACCGGAGTGCGGCCTGCGCGAAAGGTTTGGAACCGTCCGCAAGAAGCAGCGATTTCATGACCTTACTCCAAGCATCTACTTTCGGTTCGGACATTTCTCCTGAAAAACAAAAAAACACATCACCTAGCCATACGCCATATAGCGGTTGATTCATGGTTGTCTCCTGTCGTTTCCTGAATTACACATATACTTTCATCTTATACGAAAAACGGCCAATTTAAAAACCACAATCCACTCTTTCCGGGACTATTTTCATCTAATAGGGGGATTTAGGGGAATTCTGGCATGGATTCATCTCATTTTTGCCAATCTTCCGGCCACAAATCATCTACCGTCCTCCTCCCCCTAACAAAACGAAAGAGTATCGGCTGGTCCCAGCTCTTTAATGAGTTTGCGTAGCGCTGCCGCCGAATGCTGCAACGATATACCGCATGTGGGGGGCTAACTCACTTGCCCCGCTGCCCTCAGCAATGGAAAAGAGGCCCCTTTCCAAATAGAAAGATGGCCTCTTTTATTTTATTGAATATGCTGCCTGCCGATTCGATTCTGTCGATCAAAAGCAGCAGGATTTTCCCAAGTTACTTTTTCAGGTTATCCCATGTTTTTTGGAAATCCGCAAGGAGTTGGCCTTTGTCCGATTTGCCCGCGATATAACTTTGCATGCTGGAGCCGAACTCATTCCATGCGCCTTCAGGGAATCTGGCAAACTGCCAGCTGAGCAGCTTGTTCTCTTTGCTGTATTTCAGGATGTCCGAGCCCAATGCGCCCAGATCCTCTTGCGTGGCGTTAATGCTCTTGAATGCTGGGATGAATTTGAACTCTTTGGTGATATAGTTCTTGCCTTGATCAGATGTAACGAGCCAGTTCAGGAATTCCTTCGCATCGTCTTTCACATTGGAGTTCTTGTTGACAACCCAGTTGTTTGGCACGCCGACCAGCAGCTTGTCGTTTTCGTCCGCATTATCGTTGATCGGCATAGGCAGAAGGCCAATGTTCATGTTCGGCGTAATACCGTCGATTTGAACCTGGGTCCAGTTGCCTTGCTGCGTCATGGCCGCCTGGCCGTTTGCGAACATTGTCATTTCCGTGTTGTAGTCTGTCGTCAGCGGATTTTTATTGCCGTATTTTAGCGTCAAGTCAAACAGATTCATAAACTCGTCCATTTGCTTGTTGCCTGCGAACTTCGCTGTGCCCTTGTTCAGGCCATCGATGTAGGCGCTTGGGTCCTCTTGGTGTGCAAAAGGAACGTTAAGCGAATGCTGTCCCAAAATCCAACCTTCTTGATATCCGTTTACGAAAGGCGTAACGCCTGCATCCTGCAGTTTTTTAGCAGCCGCCTCCAGCTCTGTCAGCGTTTTCGGAATTTCGCTAATGCCTGCTTTTTTGAACAGATCCTTGTTGTATACAAAGCCATAGCCCTCAAGGTTCATCGGCATGCCATAGATTTTTCCGTCCTTCGTGATTTGGTCCTTGGACACATCAACCAAGTCGCTAACCCAGCCTTCATTAGACAGGTCCTCGAGCTTATCCGCCCAAGTATTCAAATCCGTATAGCCGCCTACATTGAAAATATCCGGTTCTTCACCAGAGGCGAATTTCGCTTTCAGCGCTGCACCGTAGTCAGAGCCGCCGCCAACCGTTTGGATGTCGAGCTTGATACCCGGATGGCTTGTCTCATAATCGGCCTTCAATTTATTGAGTGCTTCAGCAATCTCGACTTTAAACTGGAAAATATGAATGGTTTTGTTGCCGCTCTTGTTATCTCCGCTTGCGCTTTCGGCATTTTTATCTGTTTTGGAGCCGCAGCCTGCAAGTGCCATGGATAGTGCAAGCATGGAAACCAGCGTAATCTTGGAACGTTTTTTCATGAATGAGTCCTCCCTTTTTCTTGTCTTACATCAATTAGGATTTTGGCAAAATCCTCAAGTCAACATGAAGTCCAGTTATTTATTCAACCCATTTCTGTAATCGCTTACTCTTTCATTATAGAGACAAGCTCTCGCCATGAGCACTTACGATATTGACGAAACAGGGGGACGGGATTGACCTGTCTGTCAACCACCTATTTTCTTTGCAACCATCAGCCCTTGACGGCGCCTTGTGTAATGCCTTCAACGATATATTTCTGCATCGCCAGGAAGAAGATGATGACCGGCAAAATGCCTAGAACGAGCGCCGGCAGCGCCAGATCCCACTGCTTTGTGAACTGACCGAAAAATGCAAAGGTAGCAATCGGGATCGTACGAAGGTCCGCGCTTTGCAGCACCAGAGACGGAAGCAGGTAGTCATTCCAGATCCAAAGCGTGTTCAAAATGATGACGGTCACGAACATCGGTTTCATCAAGGGCAATACGATACGAAAAAATGTCCCATAAATGCTTGTGCCGTCAACGCGCGCAGCCTCTTCAATCTCGAGCGGAATGCCTTTCACGAACCCATGGAACAGAAACACGCTGAGCGGTACGCCGAAGCCCAGATATGCCACGATTAAGCCCGGAATGGTGTTCATGAGGTTCAGCGTGCTCATCACTTTCACGAGCGGAATCATGATGGACTGAAACGGAACGACCATCGCAGCCACGAAAATCATGAACAGAATCCGGTTAAACCGAGTGTTGTGACGAACCATGCGGTACGCTGCCATCGCGCTGAACAACGCGAGCAGCACGTTGCTAATGACCGTAATGATCAAGGAGTTAACGAATGCTTTTGGGAAATTCGTTATATCCCAAGCTCTCGCATAGTTATGCCATTCGAAGCTCGTTGGCCAGCTGGCTGAATTGGTCAACAAATCGCCGAAGGTTTTCACCGAGTTGACAAGCAGGAAGTAGAACGGAATTAGGAAGATCAGCGCCAGCAGCACCATTATCATTTCGGTCGCCAGCGTGCCGAAGCGGTATTTTTTCGAAACTTCCATCAGGATTCAACCTCCTTACTTTTCGTTAATTTAACCTGGAGACTAGTAATAATCGCAACGACAACGAAGAAGATGATCGCCTTGGCGGTACCCAGTCCGTACCGGTTGTTCTGGAACGCTTCGTTATAAATGTTCAGCGCTACCGATTCCGTCGAGCGGAACGGTCCGCCTTTAGTCAGGGACAGGTTCAAGTCGAACATTTTGAATGACCAGGAAATTGCCAGGAACAAACACACAGTGACAGCAGGCATAACGAGCGGCACAATGACCGATTTCAAGATCTGCATCTTGCTTGCCCCGTCAATTTCAGCCGCCTCGATGATATCCCTCGGAATGTTGTTGATCGAAGAAATGTAAATCACCATCAGATAACCAGCCGTTTGCCATACAAATACGATGACGATGCCCCAAAAGGCCGTCGTTGAATCGCCGAGCCAAGGCAGGTTAAAGAAAGACCAGCCGGTAGCGTCTCCTAGCGCCGAGAAACCTTTGACGAAAATAAACTGCCATATAAAGCCAAGCAGCAAACCGCCGATCACGTTCGGCATAAAAAAGATGGTGCGCAGCAGATTCCGCGTTTTTAGCGGCTTAGTAAGAAAATAAGCAAGGAAAAAACCAAGCACATTGGTTACAATAATGCCGATTACCGTAAACCGGACCGTAAACCAAAAAGCCTTCCCAAAATCGGGATCATTGGTTAATATTTGTTTAAAATTGTCGAAGCCAACCCAGGTTATTTTACCGGATACCCCATTCCAGTTGGTAAAGGAGTAGTACAGACCCAGCAGGAACGGGATCACAATAATGGTGGCAAAGAAGATGGTGGATGGGCCCACGAAGACCAGTTGCTGGAGCAGCCCGGATGATTTTTTGCGATTCATCCCTTTTCTCCCCTTTTTCATAGTTTCGATACGATCTATAGCTTCAGTATGCAGGAATCCGCTTTCAAAAAACACGGAGGATCGTGAACCGTTAGGGGGAAAATATTGATATGACGAAAAAAGGCTATTATTTTAACAAAGGTGGTGCACCGATGAAATTCCGCAGTATCCGCTCGCGGCTGATCCAGTTCATGCTGCTCGCCACGACCATACCGCTGCTGCTGTCCATCAGCATCACCTATATCCATACGAAGGAAACCATTAAGGAGCAATCTCTCGAGGAGAATAAGCATCTGATTTTTCAGGGAAAAACGAATCTGGGCAACTATCTGGACAATGTTAATAAAGCTTCGCTCGTCGTATATACCGACACCAACTTCCTCCGGAACCTACGCAAAATACCGGATGATTACCGGGCAGTAGCCGAAGTTTACACCATGCTGCAAAACATCCAGAACACGGTGAGCGGAATCGAACGAATCTACCTGCATGCGACCCAGTCCAATCAGTCCACGCTCGTGACACCGGCCACCTTTCCGAAAAGGGAATCCCATTCTGAGCCCTACGTGAGCACTCGTCCCTTTGAAAAATATACGACGTCCGTTGAGCCGACTCATAAGGGCCATGATTATGGTTTCCCCCCTTCGCCTGCCTCTTATTCCGAGCGCAAGGTGTTCACGTTCCACCGGACCATTACGAACATTCCGTCGGAAGAGGTGCTCGGTGTACTGGCGATCGATGTCAGGCTTGATGCGGTTGCAGCCATTTGCGAGCAGCTGTTTAATAAAAGTAATGAGCAGCTCCTTGTCGTAGATCAGAATAGCAGTATTATATACTCCGGTAGAGACGAACAGATCGGCCAAAAGCTGGAGGACAGCGTCCTGCTTGAGCATATCCACCAAGAGCAGACCAGCGGTTCTTTTGAAAACGGCGGAGCCATGCATGTTTTCGAGAAAATGCAAACCCCGTATACCGAATGGACGATCATCAAAAGAATTCCCGACGCAACGTTGTACGAACGAGCCAATCAGCTGACGCAGATTAACACGTCGATCGCCGTAATCGCCCTATTCGTCATCGTGTTCGGGACACTACTCATCTCTGTTCGGATTACTGAACCGATCAAGCGTCTGACCAACTATATGAACCGCATCCAGGCCGGGCAATTGAACGTCGATATCGACTGGAACAGCCGCGATGAAACGGGCATTATGTTCACGCGATTCAGACAGATGATGGATACAATCAATAATTTGATTTTACGGGAATACCGGCTCGAGCTGGCCAACAAAACCAATCAGCTCAAGGCGCTGCAGGCCCAGATCAATCCGCATTTTCTGTACAATACGCTGCAGTCGATCGGGACGCTGGCACTTCAAAACAATGTGCCCCGGATCTATGCTCTGTTATCCTCGCTCGCCAAAATCATGCGCTACAGCATGAACAATAACGATGCACTAGTTACGCTCAGGGATGAAGCCGAGCATGTGAAGCTGTACCTTGATTTGCAGAAGGAACGTTTTGACGACCAGCTGGAGTTCTCAATTGAGCTCGAACCGGACACTCTGCAGGTGCCGATGCCGAAAATGATTCTGCAGCCGCTCGTTGAAAACTACTTCAAGCATGGAATGGACACACAAGACAAGCAAGGCAGACTTGATATCACTAGCCGAATGAGACCAAATGGGATTTTGGAAATCATCATCGAAAATAATGGGGAATCGATTCCTTCGGATGAGCTGAACCGGCTGAACCGGCAACTGGAACGCCAGCAGGGCGGAGTTCCGGCCGAATGGACGGATGAGGATGGCATCGGGCTCCATAACGTCCTGATGCGCCTGCAGCTCTATACCGAGCATGAATCAGTGCTGTATATAAGCAATGTAAAACCGCAAGGCGTTCGAATTACCGTGGAAATTCACACCCAAGTGAGACACGCAGAGGAGAATAACGAATGACAAAGGTATTGATTGCAGACGATGAAAAACATGTAAGAGAAGCGATTAAAATGCTGGCGGACTGGAACAGTCATAGCGTAACTGAGATTCTAGAGGCGAGCGACGGGCAATGTGCCGTGGATTTGATTATGGAGCATTCGCCCCAAATCGTCATGACCGACATGCGCATGCCGCGCATGGACGGAACCAAACTGCTGGAGTGGATCAAAGCCAACCGTCCTTCTGTAAAAACCATCGTCATCAGCGGATACGACGATTTCGAGCTGGTGCGTCATGCAATCAGGAGCGGCGGCCTCGATTATATTTTGAAGCCGGTTGATCCGGATGCGCTTCATGAGGCGCTGGGCAAGGCCGTGGAGGCTGTACGCATGGAGAGATTTCAAGACAATTTAAGCACCCGCAGAAATATGGAACTAAATCGGATGAAACCGCATTACGCGGACAAACTGCTGACCGATCTCATCAGCAGTCAGGGAAGCAAGGATGACCTTGTCCGCCAGCTCAGGGAAGAATTCGGTCTGCCGGAAAACATCAACACCTGCAGCATTTCCGTCATCAGTACGGCGCAGCTCGATCAGGAGCTGCTGGAGAAGTTCCGTCCAATGCGGCAGCTTCTCTACTTCACACTAATCAATATTTGTAATGAAGTACTGCTGGCCGGACAAAAAGGAATCGCCTTTCATCATCTGGAGAATCCTGAGGAAATTGTACTGCTGATCTGGGATAAAACAGTGCGGGCTACGCTGGAGGAAATCCGCGGCGGTGTTGATTTGGCCCTGCACCGCCGTATCCATTTTGGCTTAGGATCAAGCCAATCGTTTCCGTCAGGAGCCGCTGCGTCTTACCACGATGCACATCTAGCGCTCTGGCAACGAAATTTAAACGAGCTTTCGGGCTGGCTTCACACGGTCACCCCACCGCCGCATAAGCCGCTGCGGCTTAGCTCGAATGAAGAAAACTTCCGAATGGCCGCACTAAGCGGCAGCGCGGATAGAATCAGCGCCGCCGTGGACGACTGGTTGGAGCAAATTCGCAAGCTCAGTTCCGTCACACCCGCACAGCTCGAGCAGTGGAATTCGGAGTGGGACTGGATGCTGAATCGGTGGATGGATCTGGATGTTGAGCCGGCAAGTCCCGAGCCCGATAAGGATATGCTGCTTGAACTCCCACGGTCGCTTCCGCTGGATGTTCAGGGCCGGCTCTCCTATTCGCTCTGGAAAATCCAGTATGAGGGACAGCTTGCAGCGGCCAGCCGGATTCTAACCCAGCAGCATTCCCGGGAAAACCATATCATTCATGATATCGCAGATTATTTGAAGAATCATTATGCCGAGGATATTTCACTCCAGGATATGGCGGCCCGTTTCTTCCTGAGCCGTGAATATATATCACGACGCTTCAAACAGGAATTTGGCGTGAATATTTCTGAGTTTCTTGCGGACGTGCGTATTGAAAAAGCCAAGCTACTGCTGCTTAACCCGCAGCTTCGGATTTCCCAGGTCGCCGAAATGGTCGGGTACCAGGACGAAAAATATTTCAGTAAAGTGTTCAAGAAGCTGGAAGGCCGCACTCCTAATGAATACCGGAAGGAACAGTTTTCCCGCTGAGCAGCGAATAATTAGCCCAACACTGAAATTAGTTCGTGACATTGTGCGAGGTGGCCGCTGCGGGTACGGATCGTTCTTCCGATCGCTGTTGTCTCCAAATTTCTTGATTATATTTTTTCAAATGTAGAAATTCGGAGACAGCGTATGCTTTCGATGCTAGCTTTCCTACGGAAAGCTCTTAGGCGACCGCAGCATATGCTTCCGAGGTAGCTTTTTTCAAAAAGCTTTTAGCTTCTTCAGATCGATTCCGTCCCCTCCGCTACTTTCGCCTTTTATCAAAAACTAATTTTCAGGTATAGCCGATTTTTCTTGCCGGTATTGAAACAAAAAAATCGCTCCTTTTAATGGTTGCTGAGGCACTCCATTTTATAAAGGGCGATTTCTTTTTGTTTAATATTTTTTAAAGTGGATTTGCGTACGAAGCAATTCCGGAAAAGCGGTAGCGGTCGCATTTGTCCCCGATATATCTTCCTTTAAGACAAATTCAGGTTATTCGGGGACAACAGCGATCGGAGGAATGGTTCGTACTTGTAGCGCCTCACAACGGACAAAAGAATTGCCCCTAAAGGCCTTATGATTTCAACGATGCAATCGTTTCAATTTCCACCAATCCGTCTTTCGGCAGACGCGCAACCTCTACAGCGCTGCGGGCCGGATACGGCTCGGAGAAGAATGAAGCGTAAATTTCATTAACGGCGGCGAAATCATTCATGTCCTTCAGAAACACCGTTGTTTTCACAACCTGATCCAGGCCGCTGCCTGCAGTTTCAAGTATGGCCTTCACATTGCTGAGCGCAAGGCGGGCTTGCTCCTGTACGTTGCTTCCAAATTCGCCCGTTTCGGAGTTCAATCCAAGTTGTCCGGAAGTGAAGATCAAATCCCCTATCTGAATCGCTTGGCTGTACGGTCCGATTGCCCCTGGCGCAGATGTTGTCGCAATTACTTTTTTGCTCATCTTATTCACCCTTTCAAAATTTACAATTCCGCAAGAAATCCAGCGTTAATGTTATGTATGAATCCGTCATACCTGTCTGTCCCCATTTTACCTGCTTCAGGGCTTCAGTTTCAACAGACTTCTTGCTATTCTCGCACCGTGAATTAAAATTGCTGGATGGCTTCGCAGCCCGTCTGCCTTCTTCATCTTCAGAGAGTTGGCAGGCGTTTTTCGTCTATTACCAGAATAATTTTCCATCTGACTATTGTATTAGGTGTATTAAGTGATATAATACACCTAAATCACTAATCGTACTTTTGTACGGTAGGAGGAGCGTTTATGGAAGAGCAACAGGTTGGCTCGCTGCATTTTCAAATTGACTTCAGTCAACCTTTATATGAGCAAATACTGGAACAAGCCAGAAGCGCGATTGCTAAAGGAGAGATTGCTTTGGGAGATAAAATGCCATCGGTCAGAGAGCTTGCACAGGAGCTTCGAATTAATCCGAACACTGTTATGCGCGCCTATCAGGAGCTGGAGCGGGACGGTTTGACGGAGAAACGGCGGGGTCAAGGAACATTTGTAACCTCCTCCCCCGAGCATGTCGCCTCATTCCGGACAGATCTTGCCGCCAAATATATTGACAGCTTCTTAGAGCAAATGGATAGCCTCGGACTCACATGGAATGACATTGAGAAGTATATCCGCGAGAAAACAGCACGGGAAGGTGACGGTTTATGACGTCCAACATTGTTGAATGCCATCAGATAACCAAACAGTACGGTAAGAAAAAAGCACTGGATCAACTAGACCTTGTTATCCCTTCCGGGCGGATCACCGGGATTCTCGGTCCGAATGGATGCGGAAAATCAACGTTTTTCCGCATGCTGACGGGAATGGTCAGACCGGATGAAGGCAGCATCCATGTACTTGGCCAAATGCCGAGTTGGCAGACCAATCAGGATATTGCCTATCTGCCGGACCGCGCCAGATGGTATCCAAACCATACGGCTAGACAAGCGCTCGAATGGGGAAAGTCCTTCCTCCCGGGCTTCTCCATGGAAAGAGCCATTCAGCTTTCAGATTATATGGACATTGAACTGGATATGAAAGTCGGCGGGATGAGCCGTGGACAAGAAGCCCGGATCATGCTGATCCTATGCCTTGCCCGTGACGTGCAAATGATCGTTCTTGACGAGCCCTTTACCGGCATCGACGTGATCTCACGAGAATCCATCGTGGCGAGCCTTATCGATTACCTTGAGGAAAGCAACCAATCCATCCTAATAAGTACACATGATATCCAGGAGGTCGAAGGTTTGTTTGATTACACGATCATGATGAAAGCAGGACGCGCCATTTGGTCCGGAAATACAGAGGATCTAAGAGCGGAATACGGCTCATTACGAGATGTTTTCCGCAAAATGTATATGAAGGGGTGGAATGAATAATGGATTCGGCAGTATTCCGGAATTTGGTCCGCCATGAATTTAAAAGAAAGGGAAGCTGGAGAAGACAAAGCCGCTCTCATATTACGAAAGGTTGGTGGATGGTCTATTCCCTACTAGTCCTGATTTCACTCGTCGGCACAGCCACTTATTTTGCCATAAATAACTCGCTGCAGCTGGATTCGATCTGGTTTGTCACCATGGGTTTTCCTTATATGGTCTTTTTCCTCGGTTTAAATGCAGTCAAACGGGAATGGGAAAATGATACCTATGGCTGGTGGTTGACCATGCCGTATCCACGGAAACTGCTGATTTCAACCAAATGGCTGGTGGTCTGGTTGAAGATCTGGGTCGGAATTGTGTTCGCTTTTGTCATCGCGTCCGTCTATGTCTTGATACTATCGCTTACGCTTCCTTATTACTCTCTTGATTCCGTCGTTTCCTTTATGATCGCCGGCGTCAATTGGCTTTCGCTAGTTGCAGGACTTAGCCCGCTGATTATCGCACTTGGCATCCTGACCGCAACAGTTCAAAAGAGCATACTGCGGCCGATTTCCCCAGTGCTGTGGATCGTTTTTATGACAGGCTTCAGTCTTATTTACCAGACGTCCGATCGGATTTTCCCCGGATACATGGACGGATCCGAGACCACGCTAAATATTTCCCACGCCTGGTTTCCTTTTTCATGGGAACTCCCAGTCATTATGGGGCTGAGCTGGATCCTCACTTATGTCGTTCTTCGTTTTGCAGCACACCTGCTTGAAAAGAAATTGGATTTATAGAGGTTGTTCAAAAAGTCCGTTTTTGATAAGAAAACCAATCGAGGTCAATCAAGGATGAGCGACTGCGATTCAAAGGTAGGTTTTCTTGCGATATAGAATTTCATCAGCTCTGCTGATAACGAATAAATTCTATATCTAACACGAAGTGAATCAGGAGGCAGGCTCGACATCGAATCTTGAATTCAGCCGGGCCTAAACAGATGCCTACAAAGTCGTTTTCTACGAAAACGTGTAGCTCCGCTTCTCAGTCCCTGCTTCATCCAACTGAAGCGTTTTGAAAAAACGCACATCGAAAGCATAAGCTTCGGTGCTGAAAACCGTTCTTTTTGAAACACATACTTATAGGAGGAGATGCAAACATGGTTCAAATGATGATGAATCCAGAGAAAGATGCTGCACCCGATTCGGTACGCGATGATTACATGCTGGAGGTAACTGGACTTAGAAAAGCTTACCCTAAAAAACTGGCACTAGAGAATGTCACCTTTTCGCTAAGACCCGGAACCTCGTTTGGCTTTCTGGGACCGAATGGTGCAGGGAAATCGACGACCATGAAAATATTAACGGGTATCGTAAAGGCCGACAGCGGATCGGCCACGCTCTTCGGCAAGGATCTCACCCGCGAATCCGAAACGGTATCCAAATATATCGGTTACGTTCCACAGGATATTACCCTGTATGAGAAGCTCAGTGCCTACGAAAATCTTGAGTTTTTCGGGGAGGCTTACGGCGTTAGTGGAAAAGAGCTGAAGCAGCGGATTCAAGAAGTGCTAACAAGAACCGGTCTTCTTGAACGTTCCAAAGATATCGTCAGCACCTTTTCCGGCGGGATGAAGCGGAGAATCAACATTGCAGCAGCCCTGCTTCACCGGCCCAAGCTGCTTATACTCGATGAACCGACAGTGGGAATCGATCCTCAGTCACGCAACCATATTTTCGAGATGATTAGAGAGCTTAACCGTGAAGGCGTGACCATCATTTATTCCACCCATTATATGGAGGAAGTTGAAGCCCTTTGCGACGAAGTCGCTATTATGGACCAAGGATCGATTAAGGCCATGGGACCGCTCGGACAGCTGCTAGAGCAATACGGCCAAAAGTCCATTTATCTAGAGGTTCCTGGACTGACCGAACTTTCTCAGGATCCGGACGTAACCTCCATCCGGAAGGAAGGTTCCGGTTGGCTGCTAGAGACGGAGAAATCCTCAGATGTTATGCAACGCCTTCTGCGCCAGGCTTCACAGCATTCTTGGGATGTCAAGCAACTGGAGGTTGTGCGTCCTTCGCTCGAAAGTGTGTTTTTGAGAGTGACCGGAACGGCACTTCGTGATTAAGAAGCGAAAATACAACCATTTATAAAGGGGATTAGCCTATGAAAGCTATGATTATCAAAGAACTCCGCCTCATCAGCAAAGACCGGCGCAGCTTTATTTTCCTTCTCCTGATGCCCATTCTCTTCATCGTCATGTTCGGCTCCGTATTCAATCAGGGTGACGGAAACTCTTCCATCACGTTGCGGACGGTCGACCAAGACCAAACCGCCGCTTCCCGAGCATTGATCGGACAGATGGAAGGCATTATGGATGTGAAGCAGCTTTCTGCCGACACCTTGAACGATCAGCTCGATAACATTAAACAGGGGCAATTCTCCTCGATGCTGGTCATTCCAAGCGGCTTTGAACAAGCTATGAAAGAAGGAAAAGCCGCCAACATCAAGCTTTATCAGGGCCCTGCTTCCCGAGCAGAGACGGCTCCGATCCAAGCGATACTCGGCAGCATTTCCACGGAGTACCGTGAGCAAAAGTTGACCGGATTGCTGATGGCCAAAGGCGATTCCAAAGCCCAAGCCGAAGCAGCCCTCGCTTCTCCGATCCAGATCGAAAATGTGGCCGCTTCCTCCGACCACTTTGACATGATCGATCAAGTTGTACCAGGGATGACCGTTATGTTCGTGTTCTTCATCATGATTACGATGGCCCGCCGCTTTTTTGAGGAAAAGAAAACCGGCCTGCTGTCACGCATCCGCACCACCCGCATTAAACCACTCTACTACCTAATCGGCATGTGGTTCCCGTTCGTACTGACCGTCATCGCCCAATGCGTCATTTTGTTTGCCTTCGGACATTTTGTGTATGGATTGAAGTTTGGGGATATCGCCGCATTATCAGCGGTCATCGTTTGCTTGAGCATCGCCGATACAGGAATCGGCCTCGGACTCTCCTTCGTCGTTCCCGGCGAAGGCGCAGCTATGGTCATCACACAACTCATCTCCATGGGGGGAGCCATGCTCGGTGGCTTATGGGTTCCATCCTATCTCCTGCCCCAGACCGTACAGACAATCGGGCATTTCATGCCGCAATTCTGGGCGCAGCATTCTTTGCAGGACATCATCGCCCATGGCGCACATCTAAGCGATATTTGGGGAGCCGCGTTAATCCTTCTTACTTTCGGTCTGGCCGGACTTACGATCGCCTTGCTCCGTCTTCCTGGATTTCTCCGCTCGGCGGCGAATTAAAAGTTTGCTGCTTAATGTTGCTTTGCCGCCCTGCGGACGCCTTGGCGTCCCGGGAAATGCATTGCATTCGCTCCTACACATGCAATCCCTCACTATAAGACTGGTAGAATCACCTGCTTGACGCACTCTGTTCGCATACACACACCGCAAGACGCACGCTGCAACTTCTAACGAAACTTACAATCGTTATTTAGGCAAAATAGCGCAGTTTGTAAATCTAACGAAACTGGGTATCGCTATTCAGCAAAAGCGAAGGCAATAATGCCGTTTTTCGTCAAAATAACGATGTGTAGTTTCGCTGGATTTGAATTTGCCTTCTATTTATAACAATAACGCTACACAGTTTCGTTAGCTCTCCAGGTCATCCATTGCTCTTATTGCGAACACACATATCGATATGGCGATCAACCTGAAATCACCCTTTATCGGGCTATGGTTCCAGGTTGTTTTTTGCTTTAGATCCCCTCTCCTGCTTCACCTAACCTTGTGAAATCGCTTACTTTGTGACATAAAATAGGATGATTATAAAGAAAGAATAAACATTAATTAAAATCGTGACTATTTTCACATAATTAGTCTGAACTCCTATGCTACAATGCCATCGACAAGAGAAATTTGGAATATCAATCCGCTTAATTACCACGATTTTTTGCCAATCAAAATTGAAGCAAAAGCGGTGTTCATTACGGGTTTAACATTTTTATTATAGATACTTTAAACTGGAGGTCATGACACATGAACAAGAAATGGTCCATTCTATTATCAGGTGCCCTGATGGCAGGCCTGCTCGCGGGCTGCGGCAGCGACAAAGATGCTGATAAGACGGCAACCGATTCGACTCCGGCCGCTACTGAAACGAAGGACACGGCTGGAACCAAGTCTGATAGCGGAAGCTACAAAGATGGTACTTACTTTGCCGAAGGCGCAATGGATGAAAAAAGCGGTTGGCAGCCTTATGTTGTGCTCACCGTCGAAAGCGGCAAAATCACACAAGCTAACTGGAACTACGTCAGCGCCAAGGGCGGACCGGACAAAAAAGCGGCGGATAAAGCAGGCAATTACGGCATGAAAGCTGCCGGCGGATCCTCCGAGTGGTATGAGCAGGCCGAAAAAACAGAGCAGTTTCTGATTGAGAAACAGGATCCTGCAGCCATAGAAGTCAAGGGTGACGGAACTACCGATGCGATCTCCGGTGTTTCTGTGCATGTGAAGGAATTCACTTCCTTGGCCGAGCAAGCACTTTCTGCAGGACCTGCAGCTCCAGGCTCCTTCAAAGACGGCTCCTACCACGCTGAAGGCGAGCTTGACGCGAAGAGCGGCTGGAAGTCCACTGTGGATATTACGGTCGCAAACGGCAAAATCATCAATGCCTACTTCAGTGGCGTGAACGAAAAAGGTGAAGACAAGCAAACTGTATCCAAAGAAGGAAAATATGGCATGAAAGCCGGCGGAGCGACAGCGGAATGGCATGAAGAAGCCATCAAGGCACAGGATTATCTGATTGAAAAACAGGACCCTGCAGCTATTACACTCAAGGATGATGGAACTACCGATGCCATTTCCGGCGTCACGATCCACATCGCGGATTATGTAACGCTGGCTCAAAAAGCGCTTGATCAAGCCAAATAATACAAAACAACATCAAGATGAGCAAAGCAGGGTCAAGTTATCAATCGAGTCTAACGAGGTGAGCGTTTCATGAAAAGAATTGTGTTACTAGGTGGCGGTTACGGTGGTGTCACTACAGCCAAGAAACTAGCAAAGAAATTCAAAAAAAATGATGATGTGGAAATTACGCTAATTGACCGTAATCCCTATCATACACTATTAACTGAGCTCCACGAGGTGGCGGCCAACCGGGCGCCGGAGGATTCGGTCAAAATAGAACTTAAGAAAATATTTGCGGGCCTGAAAGTCAACGTCGTGCTGGATGATATCAATCATATCGATTTCGCGGCCAAAAGCCTTTCTTCCCGCAAAAACAAATATAACTATGATTATCTAGTCATCGGCACGGGCTGTAAGCCAACCTTCTTTGGCATCCCCGGCGCTGAAGTAAATAGCTTTACGCTTTGGTCTTATGAAGACGCAGTTCGTCTGAAAAAGCAGACCCGGCAGATGTTCAGCGAAGCCGCTAAAGAGACCGATCCAGCGATACGCAAAAGCAAGCTTTCCTTCGTTGTAGTAGGAGCGGGCTTTACTGGCGTCGAGTTGGTCGGCGAGATGGCTGAGTTCCGGGATGAGTTGTGCAAAGAATTTTATATCGACCGTAATGAGGTACGCCTGGTCGTAGCTGATATGGCTCCGAAAATTCTGCCTATTCTCCCAGATAAGCTGATTGCCAAGTCTGAAAAACGCCTTAATAAGATGGGCGTAGAAGTGATTACAAGCGCCAAAATTACAGGCGTTGACCCGCAAGCTGTTATTATGGGCGACGAACGTGTTCAGGCCCATACTATCGTTTGGACGGCTGGTGTGGAAGGCTCCGAGCTGGTCGGTAATCTTGACGTGCAGCAGCAAGGACGCAAGCGGATCGTCACCAACGATAAGCTGCAAAGCGTGGATCATGAAAATGTATATGTCGTCGGCGATAATATTTTCTACATCCCTGAGGGCGAAGAGCGGCCTGTGCCGCAAATGGTTGAAAATGCCGAGCAGGCAGCTCCAGTCATTGCCCATAATATCCATGCCGACATCACCAACCAGCCGAAAAAGTCCTACAAACCGGGCTTCCACGGCACCATGGTCTGCATCGGAAGCCGCTACGGGGTAGCCAACGTCGGCCTGCCAAACCGTATGTTTATGATGAGCGGCTTCATGGCACTCTTTGCTAAGCACTTTATCAATATGTTCTATCTGTTTACGGTCGCAGGTTTTACTCAAGTATGGTCATACATGATGCATGAATTTTTCCATGTAAATAACCGGCGCAGCTTCGTGGGAGGACATTTTTCCAAACGCTCGCCGAATTTCTGGCTCCTGCCTTTGCGTATCTATGTCGGCATTATGTGGCTAACGGAAGGTCTCGAGAAATTATGGAAGATCATTGATGAACCGTCGCGTATCTTCTTGATTCCGCCGTCCCCGCATGCTGCTGATGCTACTTCGGCGGCCAGCCAGGCGGTTGAAGCGGTAAATCAAACCGTTGATGCCCAAGCAGCTGCTTCCGCGGTAACCAACGCTAAGGATGCTGTTGCGGCGCTGCCGGTTCCTAACTTTATTACCAGCATTATGAACGGATTTATGGATATCTTCTTCTATCAATCAAACGGTGATTATACCGTACTGGCCAAAGTGTTCCAGACCGGCATGGTCCTCGCCGAAATTACTTTCGGTATCCTGCTGATCGTCGGCTTGTTTACAGCGTTATCCTCGATCGCAACGATCGGCATGGGTATCATGATCTGGTGTTCCGGCATGGCTCCATATGAAATGCTGTGGTATCTCGCAGCTGGAGTCGCTTTGATCGGCGGATCGGGCAGCATATTCGGATTGGACTATTACGTTCTGCCTTGGCTCAAAAAACACTGGAAACGGATCCCGGTTGTGCGGCGCTGGTATCTGTACACGGATTGACACTAGTAGTGAATTCGTCGGAGATGGAGTAATGTGCTTGGTACGCACGTTGCTCCATCTTTGTTTTAAGAGGTTGTTCAAACGATACGCTTTTATTACGAAGTGAATCAGGAAGTGTTTAACCGATTTTCTCCTAGGGGGTGGCGATAATGATGACTCAACTGATTGATGATACTCTTCAGCTTCTGAAAAATGCCTGCGCGCCGGAAGCGATGATTGTGCCGGATCCGAACTTGTCCATACTCGCGGAAGCTGCAGCGATGTTGGAGCAAAATGAAGTTTCTTATTCACGCAGCGTCAAGCTGCTAACTTTATTCACGCTGCTAGATCTGGCCAGAAAACGGCATGATGGAGTCCGCTATTCCGATCCCGATCTAACAAGAAGAATACTGGACGGAGACTACTTCCAAAGCCTATACATCCAACTTGCCATAGAGTTTGGGGAAATGGATCTGGTGCGTTATCTCGCACCGGAGCTGAAGACATGGTACATCCGGCGAGCACTGGGAAGACCGGTACATGAACCGCTGGTATCCATTTTTGAAGCTTATTTGCATCATGAATCGGCTGCGCAACATAGAGCTATCTGATCTCTGCAAAACAAGGATTGTCTGCCTGCCGTGAAATTACAGATCAAAATGTGGAGGTAAGAGAGATGAAACCATCCCTGCATGAAGCCCTTCAGATGGATATCCATCGGATTAACCGTGAAATTGAAAATATCGTCAAATATGATAAGGATGTTCCCCGCACCTCCGTACTCGCCCGCAGCGTGCTTCGCTTGATTCGTTCCGGCGGCAAACGGCTCCGGCCCATCATGGTTATTGCCGGCAGTCGTTTCGGTACGACTGGACCCGGGCGCCGTCAGTTCCAGCTTGCAGCTGCTGCGGAGTTCATCCATGCCGCCTCACTGATTCACGATGATATTATCGATCACTCGGATCTGCGGCGGGGCGCCCCCTCCCTGCATACGCAGACTGGCGTAACCGAAGCCATCCATATCGGGAATTACATGTCCGCGAGGGTCGTCGAGCTGCTCTCGATGTACACTTCGGATCAGGATCGTTTTGTCCATGATCTTTCCTCCCTGGCTACTGCCCAGCTTTGTCTCGGCGAGTATAATCAGCTGCAACATGCCTATGATTATGATCTGAACCTTACGCAGTATTTGGAGAAAACACGCTGCAAAACGGCCCAGCTCATGGCCACCTGCCTTCGCGTAGGGGCGCTTTCCGCTGACGCAAAACCTGAAACGGCAAGCATGCTTTATCGTTTCGGGGAGTCTCTGGGGATGGCTTTTCAAATTGAAGATGACATACTGGATCTCACTGCAACCGCTGAAACCCTAGGCAAACCCGCAGGCAGCGATCTCATCCGGGGGCAGGTTACACTACCAGTCCTTTACGCATTGGAAGATACCGCTCTCGCCCCTTATATCCGAAAGATTCATGCCGGCTCAGCCGAGGAGGAAATCGAATTTGTGCTGCAGGGCATCCGCTCCGGCGACGCGCTTGCAAAGGCTGAGCAAATGCGGAAGGATTATTTGCAAGCGGCTATGCAAGCTGTAGAACCGCTGCAGGGCCATCCGGCATATGGGCAGCTGGAGGTATTGCACCGGTATTTTGGAGGTCTTGCTGCATAGACGGACGTTAACCAAACAAGAGGGTATCCCAAACATGATATGCTCCCCTTACGGTAGACAGGTTAAATAATAACCTGCTACCGTAAGGGGAGCTTTTTTTGTCTAACAAAAAATATAGTGCTTCAGATAATTCTGTATCCTTAATGAAACGATCTGTTGTTTCGTTAGATTTCATTTGCTTTTGTTTTTGAGACAATAGCGCTCTGTAGTTTCGTTAGAGATACATCGGAGAATAGTTGCCTTCGGAAAGCTTTTAGGCTAACGCAGGTAGCTTTATAATAAACAAAAAGAAATCGCCCTTTGTACAATGGAAGTTCTCAGGCGACCATTATAAGGAGCGATTTCTTTGTACATTCATCAAACTATGGAGGATGCAGCTTTCCATATGCTCATTCTTCCTGCTTCCATATCAAGGCTTCTCTTCGTGTCGCTTTCCATTTCAATGGGTATGCTCTCTATCTATTTAATATCAACTAAATTTACCTTTTATGTGGAATTAGCGAATTAAGAAGAAGTCCATCATTGTAAAAAACAGGATCACCATGCTGATAATTTGATTCAGATGATAAGAGGCTGTTTTCATGATCTTGGTATTGGCGGGCCGAATAATCCCATGCTCCGTCATCAGAAGGATGACCGCTATGCCAAGCCCCGTCAAATAAAGCCAGCCCAGACCCTGGGTAAAATACAGCATCACAAGCAGAAGCATCATCACTAAGTGCATCGCTTTGGCCATCAGCAGACCAATTTTAAGCCCAAAATAGCTGGGAATGGACCACAAACCTTGGGAACGGTCGAATTCGATATCCTGAGTCCCGTAGATGACATCAAAGCCGGCAATCCACAGCATAACTACCGTTCCTAGCACGAACGGCGTGAAAGCGAAAGCTCCAGTTACGGCGAACCATGCTCCAATCGGCGCCGAAGCGATCACAAAACCAAGGTAAAGATGGCTTAGCCAGGTAAAACGTTTGGTATAGGAATATGTTGTAATCAGAACAATCGCAACCGGCGATAATATGAAGCACAACGGATTCAGCATGGCTGCCGCAAAGATAAAGATGGCATAGTTTACGGCAACAAATATAGCCACTTCCCGCGTCCCTAGCAGACGTTTTGGCAAATGCCTATGGGCCGTACGCGGGTTGGCGGCATCAAAGCGCCGGTCAGCGAGACGGTTAAAGGCATTTGCCCCGTTCCGTGCGGCAACGAGTGCAATCAACCCCCACAGCATGACATGCCATGAAGGAAACCCTTCGGCAGCCCAAACCATGGAGATCACCGCAAAAGGCAAAGAAAACAGCGTATGCGAGAACATCACCAGCTCACCGAACTGCTTTGTCTTATGCAGTACTTTGTTAATGCCTACAGCCATCATCGCCTTCACTCCCCTTCCCGGGAGTCCATCCGTTCAGGTGAGAACCCACCGTTTCCCCGCTGATCTCAGCCAGCACCTGATCAAGGGCCTTCAGCATGCTCCGAATATCCTCCCCATTGATTACAAGGGGCGGCTGGAAGGCGAGCACATTGCGGTTGATTCCGTTTTTGCCGATAATAAAGCCCTGGTCCTTCATTTCCTCAAGTATCCGGTCAACCAGCCGTGCGCTTTCTTCTGGAGAACCGCCGCCGATCTCCGCTCCAACCATTAATCCGCTTCCGCGGACATCAGTCACGAGCAGCTCATGCCGTTGCTTCAATTCCAACAGACCGGCCTGCAGAGTTTCTCCAAGCAGCCGCGAGCGCTCAACAAGTCCAGCATCCCGGATATAATCGAGTACTGCCAGCGCGGTCACCGAAGATACCGGATTGCCTCCAAAAGTCGAGGCCGACGGCTGGTTCATAGAAGCTGCGATGGCGTCGGTCGTGGAGAAAGCCGCTACCGGTACACCGTTTCCTAGCGCTTTGGCCATCGTTATGATGTCCGGCTGTACGCCAAAATGCTCCATAGCGAACATCTCTCCCGTCCGGCCGAAGCCGGTCTGGATTTCGTCCGCAATCAGCAGGATGCCGCAACCATCCAGTCTTTTTTTGACCTCGTGGAAATACCATGCTGGCGGGATAATGATCCCACCGTTCCCTTGAATAGGCTCCACGATCATGGCGGCAATTTCGTTTCCCCGCTCCTCTAACACCCGGTCCAGCGCCTCCAAGGACCGTCTTGCAGCCTCATCCTGCGTAAGCCCTGGCTGGAATGGACGCGGAATAAAAGCCGTATTCCCCTCCAGGAACGGATCGCAGCGCCACATGGCAAGTCCCGTAACCTCCATCGTCAGATGGCTGCGCCCATGAAGGCTGTGTTCAAGCGCAATAAAGTCTTTCCGTCCCGTATGCCGACGCGCCAGCAGCAGAGCACCTTCATTGGCTTCGGTTCCGCTGTTGACAAAAAAGGTCCGGCTCAGGTTTCCCGGCAGTAGCCCAGCGAGCCGCTGCGCCAACAATACATTGGGCTCGGTCAAATAAATCGTTGACGTATGCTGCAAACGCTGCAATTGATCAGCGGAAGCCTCTGCAATGGCAGGATTGCAGTGACCACACGCCACTACGGAGACACCTGCGAAAAAATCCGTATACCTTTTGCCGTGATTATCAAACAAATACTGCATTGTACCGCGTACGATCAGCGGCGGCTGCTGGTAAAAATGCTGTGTGCATGGATAAAAGAACGAGCTTCTCAGCTCCTGAACCGTCTTGGATTCCAATTGTTTTATCGTATCTGTCATGCTGATTCCCCCTCCGGTCGTTAAGAAATGATCAATTGAACTGAAGCGACCCAAGCGTATAACCGGCATATACCGGCTGCAGGTTGTTAGCGGACAAATCCTCTTCTTCCTGCTTCAGTGCCTGCTGGTATGCCCGAATAATGGTCCGCAGTTCATTCACCTTGTAAGTTGCTCCCTCAATCCGGAAGCAAGTTACACCCGCTTCACCCAACGCCCGCAAAATTGGAAGATAGCAGAGCTCTTTGCTGAGCAACAGATGATTTCGCCCTTGCCGGTCCCGGTAAACCGGATTTTCCCCTTTGTCGGTCATCAAAACTAGTACAGAATTATCAACGTAATGGTTATCTTCTTCGCCAATCGGCTCCAGAATTTCTGTATTTTCATATAGATCATGATCCATATACATCACAGTTGGGGAGCCGTGCACGATCATCTCCAGCGGCAACTCCGAATACGTCAACGCTTCCCCTAAATGCCCAGCCGTCAATTCCGCAGATAAGGTAACTCTTTGCAAGCCTTGATTTCCGTAAAATTTCGCGGCGAGATGGTTATAAACGTTCAGGCTCGTATCACCGATCATCGGGTAGCCCAAATCCTTAAATGCATGAATTGCACCCAAATTCGTGACCAGCAATCCGTCGATCGCGAGTTTTTTCCAGCTGAGCAGCTGCCGGTATTGCTCCATATGCAATTCGGTCATCATCCGCGGCAATCCCAAATACACTTTCGTATGTCCCTTAATCGTGCAAAGCGAATCAATGTCTTCTCTGGTGAACGGCAAGTCTGGAAGGAAAATATCACCAGATAGATAAAGATCATCGATTCCTTCCTCAATGGCCGCGCGTGCTTGATCCATATTGTTCACTTTGACGGTCAGCCGAGCTGCCATTGCTGTGGAAGGCGCCTTTTTCACCGTCTCCTTCACGCTTACGAGCTGCCCCCGGATTTCATCTATTCTTTGATCTGTAAGCTCCCGTTCAGAGGTTGGTGTACTGAATACCCGCCCTGTGCTGTAAAACTTCCCGGTTCCTTCATAACGGCGATTGATGTTGGAAAGTCCCGGTTTTCCGAACGCGTAGGCGGTGGAAAAATCCCGCTTCCGATTTTCATATAAATGTTTGGCGTCCTTTGAGCGGTCAAATCCAACAGGGTCAGCGATATAGCGGTCGATGGCATCTGCATAGCTGTTCACCAGCATCAGGACGAAAGAAGCATCCCGCATACGGCCCTCGATTTTGAAAGAACAGATTCCCGACTCAATCAGCTCCGGAATATTTTCGTACATGTACATATCTTTGACGGCGAGTGGGAATTCTGCAGGAAAGACATAGCCATCCTTTTTCACCCGGTAATCCCACCGACATGGCTTCATGCATTTACCACGGCTGCCGCTCATCCCAAACACCATAGAGCTGTAGCTGCAGCTCGCGCCGTGGGCTACGCACATATCGCCATGAACGAAGTATTCCAGTTCCATCCCGGTCTGATTTTGGATATAACGCGCTGTTTGCAAATCCATTTCCCTCGAGGTCACGCACCGCTCCACACCAAACTCCTGCAGAGCCTTCACCATCTCCAGATTTTGCACGTTCATCATAACCGAAGCATGCAGCGGAAGTTTAAGACCCATTTCCCGCACCAGCGACAGCACCGCGAAATCCTGTACGATCAAAGCGTCCACCCCGGCCTGCTCTAGGAAACGCAAGTACTCCTTCGCACCTTCTACTTCCGTTTCACTGAGCAGGTTATTGACGGTTACGTACACTTTTTTGCCAAGTTCATGGGCAATGCGTACCGCCTCGGTAATTTCCTCTAATGAAAAATTGTATCCTTTGCGCATCAGACGCATATTGAAAACAGGTCCACCGAAATAAACAGCATCACACGGCGCCTGAATAACCTCTTTGAAAATTTCGAACGTTCCTACGGGCGCTAGCAGCTCAATCTCTTTTTCTCCAAACCAGCGTGACACAGCGATCCCCTCCACATTTTTTTGTTTTATTGAATCAAACACTTAAGGTGCTGAATTCTTTCTTTTACAACTTTACAAATTCGCTAGTAAATGCCTATCCATATCATCGTTAAGCACATGATTGCAAAAGCTCCAACAAACCAGGTGTCCGCCATACTCCAAATTAATGGCCGGTATCTTGAACGCGGTGCTCCGATCCGATATCCTCGCGATTCCATCGAAGCAGTCAAATCCTCCGCCCGGCGGAATGCTCCAACTGTCACGGGAACGAGCAATGACATCAGCATCCGCCCTTTGTCCTTCCATGGCAGTTCCCGCAAGTCAGCGCCCCGTGAGGCCTGCGCCTTCAGTATCGTTTGCGCCTCATCCAGAATGGCCGGGATGAACCGCAGCGCAATCCCGGTCATAAGCGACAGCCGCTCCGCCGAAATTCCGATGCGTTCAAATGGCTTTAACATACCCTCAAGTCCCTGGTTCAACTGTCCGGGTGATGTCGTAAACGTCAGCAGCGCCGTAAAAGATACCAGCAGCGCCATTCGGGCCACGGCGTACAAGCCAGCCTGCAGGCCTGCCATGTCCAAGTGCCAGGAGCCGATGGTGATCAGTACGCTCCCGCCTTTGACGGCAAGGCACTGCACAATCAGAATGAACAACATCAGAAACCTTAGCGGCTTCGCCGCCTTCAGATAGGTGCCAATTGGAATGCGGGTCAAAACCATAATGAGGACTGAAAAGGCGGTCAAGCAAAGCAGTGCAGGCCATGTTCGCGCAGCCACGACCATAACCGCGTAGAGCAGCATCGCGGTCAATTTCGCCCTGGGGTCCAGCTGATGCACCGGCGATCCGGTGTCGATCAGTCTCCCGATCAGCAGCTTCTCACGCATAGACCCGCTCCTTTCTATCCCCTGCAGAGGCCAGCTTGGCAAGCCGCCCTGCTAAGGCATCGGGACTGAAGCAAGGATCTTCAGCTTGCAATCCGTAGGCTTCCTCAAGTTGAAGCCAGTATTGAATGGGCTGCGGAACAGTCAAACCGCAGCCCGCAAGTTTTTCCGCCTGATCGACAAGCTCGCGGGGTGTACCGCTGAAGGCCGCCTTGCCCTCATGCATGATTACCCAGCGGTCCGCATAGGGCAGCAGCTCATCCATCCGGTGCGTAACGATGATGACTGTTTTGCCTTCTTCGCGGCATAGTTTGTAAAGAAGCTCCGTGAGCTCTGTCCTACTTTCCTGATCCAACGTCGCTCCCGGCTCATCCAGCACTAGAACATCCGGATCCATCGCCAGCACGGAGGCAATCGCCGCCTTGCGCCGCTGTCCACCGCTCAACTGCAGCGGATGGCGTGCCAGAAGTGACTCATCTAGTCCCATACGTTCCATAGCTTGTCTAACTCGGCTGGAAGCTTCAGCTGGGGAAGCGCCGAAATTGATCGGGCCAAAACTCAAGTCCTCCTCCAGCGTCGCCGCAAACAACTGCTGCTCAGGAAACTGAAAGACAAGGCCTACCCTCCTACGGAGAGACCCAAGCTTCGGCGGCTTCTTACCGGCAGCCAGCGTGATATCAAGCACGTTGACGGTTCCTTCCGTAGGGAGCAGGATGCCGTTCAACATCTGAAGCAGCGTGGACTTTCCCGAACCCGAGGCCCCGGCAATGCCTGTCAGCAGCCCCTGCCCAAGCTCAAGATCCACATGCTCGAGCGCCGTTTGCCTCAGCATGCTCCGCGCATCGTACATATAACTCACTTGCTGTAATTTAATGGCCATAACTGATCAACCTCCAAGCCCGTTTCCCCGTTCCCGGCCAGATTTCTTTTCTCCAGAATCAACCCCCGCTTCTCCAGCTCCTTAGCGAGCTGGATTCGGAACGGCGGCAGCAACCGGCATAAACGAAGCAGTTCCTCATCCCGGAATAGCTCTGTTGGCGTCACATCCGCTGCCAAAGCTCCTTCCTGCATTACCAGCACCCGCTGGGAAGCAGCAACCTCCTCCGCGTCATGCGTAATGGACAGCAGTGTATACCGACCTTCTGCATGCATTTCCTGCAGCAAGCTGAGCCAATTGCAGCGGGCCTTCTCGTCCAGCATTGACGAAGCCTCATCAAGAATAATTAGCTCCGGCTCCATCGCCAGGATGGCTGCAATCGCAGCCCGCTGCTTCTGCCCACCGGAAAGCTCATGCGGATGACGGCGCAGGAGATGGCTGATCTCGAGGCGTGAAGCATAATGGTTGATTCTACACTGTATTTCTTCCGGATCCAGGCATTGCCCCTCCAGTCCAAACGCCATATCTTCCTCAACAGTCGCCCCTATGAACTGGTTATCCGGATTCTGAAATACTACGCCTACCTTCTGCCGAATCTCAGCTAATGTCTCCCGCTCAAGATCGATACCGGCAATAGCAATGCGGCCAGAGCTTGCCCGCAGAAGCCCGTTCAAGAGCCGGGTCAGCGTGGTCTTTCCACAGCCGTTCGCACCCGCCAGAGTAACCCATTCTCCTTGGCGAATCGTAAGAGATATGCCCCGGATATCCGCATGGTGGCCATCATAGGTAAAGGATACATCCTCAAGCACCACCATATCCGCACCGGGATCCAGCCTTTTTGAACCAGAATCACTTGCGCCGGGCAGGAATGCATCCTCGAGCTGCTCCGGCTGAGTCGCATTCTTGGACGATTCCTTGCACGTTTCCTTGAGTACGCCCGTCTTCATCACACTCATCATGAATTCCTCCCCGTCATGCTTTTACTCCACCTTCAGGAACGGTTCGAACAAAGACAACCGGGCCAAGGACGGCACCAGATATCTAACCGCAATCCCGACCAGAATGCCTGTGGCAATGCCGCTGATGAGTAGTGCAGGCAAATAATAGAAAATATTCAACGTCGCAAAAACGATGGAAGCCGCCGTCAGTTGTCCGATGTTGTGGGCAATGCCGCCGACGATGCTGATGCCGACCAAGCTCAGCCTGCGGCGTCCCAGCTTCATCAGGAGCGCCATAATCGCAAAGCTGAACAAAGAACCGAACAGGCTGAACATCAAGCTAGAAAAGGTTCCGAATATAAAAGCGGTCAGGAGCGTTTTTAATACCACCAGCGTCAACGCATCCCTTGCTCTCAAGAAGTATAGGCAAGTTAAAATCATAATGTTGGCCAGACCCAGTTTGGCACCTGGAATCTGAATATTTACTGGAATCATCGATTCGGCGATGCTGAGTACCACGGCCACTGCTGCGAATATTGCAATCATGACCGTTCTTTTGAGGACAACTGATGATTCTTCATTAGATAACGGCATCCGTACCCTCTCCTTCCCCGCCATCGCCTTCAATTTCGACAATAACCCTATGCGGTAGACAAACGATGGTGTCTCCATTTCTGGTCTTAAAGCCAAATGATAAACAGACCTGGTCTGGGCAATCGGCATCAATCATCTCGATTCCATGATCATGTATCTTCAGCACGTTATGTCCGTGATCGGACGGAACTTCGATCATTTGTTCTTCCTGAGTTAACGCGACGGTCTGGTATACCTTCCCATCCACTTTAATTACAGCCTTCATATCATTGTGATTTTTTTCACTATCGTTGCTGTTTTGGACCCATCTCGGGACCATTAGCAGCACGGCGACAATCAAAATCGCTGAGATAAGCAGCAGGTCTCCACGTTTCATAACTAGAAACTCCCTTAGTTTTTAATGTTTCAAATCTTAGATGTCACCATTATAGCCGTGTTCCGCCAAAGCTTCAATGAGCGAAGTCGATGAAAATAATTATTTGTTAGTAATTTCACAAAATGATCACGACATCTCTCCCCAGGCACACAAAATGGGCGCGCAAAAACGTCCACCGTCTCCGGCGAGCGTTATTTTTCAAGAAAATGCCAGCAGAATGAATCCAGGACTTCCATACTTTTTTAAAGATACATTATCGTAACCGATGGCGTTTCCCGTAATCAGAATGACCAGCAATGAACCGATCAAATAATTCGCATCAATTTGTTCGGAAATAGTCGCATGATTTCCTTGCTATATGATCGCCTTTACGGTATACTAATAGAATGTAATTTCATTTAACCCCTTTTTCGTTCCTCGCAAGAAAGAAAGAATAACCCTTCGTGACCACGAAGTAATAAATTCCTATTTTCAATAACCCTAAAGAAGTAAGAGTTTATCGAAGACGTAATTCTGATTCACGCTGGCGCGGTCATCGGAGCCGCAAGGACAAAAGAGAGGCAGGGCTTTTGTTGTTTTAGAAATGTCATTATTCTGTTTACCAACAAGAAACCAGGAACCGGCTGCAGTCTAATTGTATAGGCTGTCAGGGGTTAAATAGATGGCGTCATGCTGCGCCAGACCAAACATACAAACCCCCGGGAAGCTGCTCTACAGCCTTTCCGGGGGTTTTCCAATGTTATCTGCCGTGAAGCCTTTGATCTTCGTTCTGATCGGTGCGCCTCTCTTCATATATTCAATGAGAGATATCAGATTGTTATCCATTCCTCCAGCGTTGACACGATAGCCGATATATTGGCCGGGACTGTTGATCCCCTGCTTAACGGAGAAGGTGACCTGTATACCAAGCTGTTGGCAAATATCGATGACAGGTTTGGAGTATCCACCGTAAGGAAAAGCAAGGATATCCCGTGTATTTCCTATCTCTTTCCGCAGGATCTGATTGGCCAAAGCCAAATCATTTGTTACGCGCTGGACATACTCTTTATTGCTCTCCACACGATGCAGCGTCTTGTTATCCTCTGGTCCCATCAGCCTCGGCTCGGTACGATCCTTATTTGTACCGGGAATCCGGATGTAACCATAGGAGTGCGAATCATAGGTGTGGCTGTAAAAGTCGATTCCCGACCGTCGCATCTCCTGCACCTGCGGCCAGTTCAGCTTCGGAATCCCCGGAAGTTTTCCGTTACCGATCGTATCCACAATCAGAAAATTCGTGGCAGGCACATGGTATTGCTCTAATATCGGAAAGACATGTTTATAAAACGTCTCATAGCCATCGTCAAATGTCATCAGCACTGCATTATTCGGAACAGGACTCCGTTTCGTAATGAAATCCGCGTACTGCTCCATCGTGATCCAGTGGAAGCCATTGGCCTTCATGGCGTCCAGCTGCTGTTTGAATACGGCTATATCCAGGCTTTTGATGTTCGTGGGATTCGGCTGCACGTCATGATACATCAGCACAATCACTTTATTTTTATAATAAACGGCATTCGGAGTCGGTTTGGTTGAGAAGAAGCCATGGACCCGTACAGTCCCCGTACCTGCTTTATTGTGAACCTCAGCGCTTGTACGAGCCGGATGATAAACATAGGGACCTTCTATCCAAAGGAATAAAGAGGCAATTAATAGTATAATGCCAAGGGTACTGTATTGGAGTATCTTTTTTCGGTTCATGACAATCTTGAACTCCTTTATGTCAAAATATTCGTACTTGCCAGAGAGTACATTTCCCGCCATACTAACATACTCTGAAAACAAGGAGTGATGCAAATGCCTAACCATCGGATCATCGTCGACCTTTCGAAACGCACACTTTACCTGCTCGATGGCGATCAGGTCATAAAATCCTATCCCGTAGGCATCGGCAAGATGCTGACCGGCACGCCAACCGGCGAATACACGATCATCAACAAACAGCTGCATCCCGGCGGACCGTTCGGAGTTCTTTGGATGGGCCTTTCCAAACCGCATTACGGCATACACGGAACCAATAATCCTTCCTCAATCGGGCATCAGGTCTCGCATGGGTGTATCCGAATGTTTAACGAGGATGTGCTGGATCTTTCATCTTATGTGCCGGTTGGTACGCGCGTGACGATCCGGCCATAGCTTTAGTCCGCTTACTGCTGCGAAAAAATCCCTGTTTGTCGTAAGCCCCACAGGGATTTTTTCCTTTCCGGTAGTTTATTCGGAAGACGCTTATTTAGAACCATCGCCACAGGTGCTTACAATTAGGCGTGAATGACCTTGAATCGATCAAGGCGGACGAGCCCCATTTTATGTCTCGACGGGCTATTGCACATTACTTTGCATCTTTTTACAATAGGAACAAACGTCGTAAAAAAGGGGGATAATATGGATATAAATATGGACAAACTAAAATACAGTATCACCTTACAAGAAGTTATACCTGGGGTCATTGCCGTCCAGGCCGGACCGGAGGATAAGGAAGCCGTAAACGGCCTAATGCTTCAAACTGCAGCTTGGTTGCAAAGCAAGGGATCCAAGCAATGGCATGAGCTGCTTGCCGGGGAAGATAGACATAGGGTTCCGGATGCAATCGACCGCGGCGAAGTGTTTATATTCAAGCACGACGACACCATTGCTGGCATGGTCATCCTCCAGCAGCATGCGAGCGCATGGGACCGTTCGCTCTGGGGCGAAGAGGGACATGAAACAGCCGTTTATCTGCATCGGCTTTGCATCAACCGTGATTTCGGTGGCAAACGGCTCGGAGATGCTATTTTACGTTGGGCGGAGCAAGGGATACGTTTCCCTGGCAAAGATCGGATCCGTCTTGATTGCATCTCGTCCGTACCTGACTTGAATCGTTTATACGGCGGCGCAGGTTTCACTTACAAAGGTCAAGCTCCCAGCGGGTTCAACTTGTATGAGAAAATGCAATCGCCACTCCATTAGGCTGTATGTCGATCATGTAACAAATAAATTGGAATGGAGATCGGTAAGAAATACGATCTTCTTTAAAAATGAGCGTTTTAACCTCTTACTCTATCACGAAACATCTGAAACATCCTGAATATATTACTAGAGACGAAGATGATATACATTTTCGTTTCCGCCAACCTTACGCTTCACCCATTACTCTCCCTTCCTAGCAAAAAGCCTGCGGTTCCGCCAACCCGCAGGCTTTTTGCACCCTGGTTAAAACGCCAAACCCCCTACACTTCTCTTCGAAGCGCAGGGGGTTCTGTTCTGCCGTCTAATCAATATCGTCTTCAGATGATGACCAGCAGGTAAGACTCTTGTATTTACTCAATGGTTATGTTTCCAACCGAAGAAGAAAGCGCAACAAGCGGACCTCCTCCATTGATATCCTGTTTGCCTTTGGAAGCACCGGAAACAAGGCCGATATCACTATCCGTCTCCAAAGTGCAGCTCAGCTGATCTGCGAAACTGGCATGGATGCTGCCTACATCTGTTTTAGCCTTAAGGCTGCTGTCCTCTGCCATCCCGCTTATGCTGAGCCGCAGTTTGCCCGCATTCGATTCAATTTGGGATTCTCCGCTAATATAAGCTCCTCCGACCGCAATTTCCCCCACATCACTGTGCACCTGGTACACCCCTTTAAGGTTATCCATGGTAATTTTGCCTACGTTGTTGGTTATGTCGAAGCTGGTAATCGACGCAGGGACCTCTACCTCATAATCAATCTTAAACCTGGAGTAACCAAACTTGGAGTCGGCCCAATCCCACAAATCCTGGCTGGGATTTCCTTTAGGGTTTGTAATGATCTTCAGTTGGCCATTCGTTGATACTAAGGAAGTTTCCGCTTCCTCTGCAATATTCCGGTATGACTTTTTATCTGTAAACCAAACCGTCGTCTTCACTGATAATGTGTTTCCCGATCCTGGTACAAGCGCAATATTTCCAACCGCATGATCGATGCGCAGCACCGTCTCGGTGCCAATCTCGCGCTGGGCAGTCAGCTTTAGTTGTTCACCATTCTTCATCAGAGCGTCTGTAATATCGTTCGTTGTGCCACTAACTGTATCCCCCGTTGCTGCCACCACCTCATGCACGTCCTGTCTGACGGACTGTACGGCATCACTCACTGTATCACAACCTGCCAGAAGCGCAGTTGAAAGTATCGCTATGGCTCCGATCCACCTGTATGATTTATTCATCTTGTCTCCCCCTCCGTTAATATCCCTGGTTATATATGGTATCAATTATACGGATTAGAGCAAAATAAACACCAAGCTGGAGACCGGGTCCATCCTGGACCTTAGTCGGGGATTACTTTCGGGTCAGCTATACGGGAACCTCTTATATTTGCACAGACCGGATATCCTCAAACCGGATCCATTGCCAATCGTCTTCCTCGCGCAGCTTAATCTCCTTCAAGTATGTATTAATCACCGTCACGAACCCCCTTAAATGGCTGGTTCCATGCGGCGTATCTACCGTTAGGTGGATTTTCACATGCTCTTCGAGTGAACGTGTAAGCTCTTGTTCCACTCTCTGCCATTCTGAAGTTCCCTTCTGCCATGTGACAGTTATCTCATCGGAATCCCGATTCGGTGCAATCAAAGTAGATAGATGTGGTTTGCTCAGAATAATCATCTCCCGCTCATTAATAGGAACAAGTGTTCCTATTATAACTCAAACCATTCCCTTTTGGCAAATGAATTGAATCTTCAACGGGTATCAGGTAAGCTTCCGAACCGTTTTTTCACTTTTCTTGTCATAACCCGGTTCATATACACTGAAAAAAGAAATGCTCAATGTTTTTACATGATGTTCATTTACCACAACCCATTCCTCGCTTTTTAGCCGTTCAATGATCCCTGGTACGTCGCCAGAAATAATGTTCAATGACTCCCCACCGACAAAATGAATCGTAATGCTGCTTTCGCTCATTGCTTCCACCTCCGAAAATTGGTTCCCTTAAGAGAATTATTCCCCTTCCTTCTACTTCTTATTTATCCTAATTTGGATAGAGGAAAAAACTGAGCTAGGAGTAAAAGGCCACAATTGCAAATCTCCTATGACATGATTGAATTCTCGCCCTTTGTAATGAAGGAATAAAGACCGATATTAAGATAGTATCTACCTGGTGGTTTGGCTTCCACCTTCAGACATATACCAGGTTAGCTCGCAAATAGATAAGGGGGAACATCAAAAAGCGGAAGCCCTATCTTTTCTCGACATGATGAATCAAGCGAAATCGCCTAGCCGATGGGTAATCGTAAAAAAGGAATGAAAGAGTTGAAAAAATCAATTGTACTCATCTTGTCTTTATGCATAGTCTTAACCGCTTGCGGTTCCAAAGAAAAAGAAAAGCCAGCAGCCGAAGAAAATAAGGCGACCGTAACCCAGGAGGCTCCGAAAGAGACTCCAAAAGAAAAATCCGATGATGCGTCTAAAGAAGAAAAAACGAAGGATTCTTCAAAAGATGCCGCTAAACCTTAAAGTTGTAGACACCATCGTTCCCCAATATGAAAGTGGCCCTTTAGCAGATGCCATGAAGAACTTTAAAAAAATAAGTTACGAAGATAAAGAAAATAATGCCGGCGTGCTGATCGGCGAGTTTACCGATGGGATAGATGGGGGCCAGATTGTGTTAACGCAATATATCGTTCCTGCAAGCGGCCGTACGTACACCTTTACCATTTCCTATAACAAAGACTCTTACGACAATGGTGGCAAAGAAATGGTTCAAAAGATCATCGATTCCTTCAAAGTAAACGCAAAGTAAGCTGCCAAATCAGCGTCACAAGTACTTGCTTAAATCATGACCGACGTTATGGCAGCGATTGTTCCAAGTCATCACGAATCAATGACAAAATAGCTTCAATATTACATAGCGAGCCATAGCGATTTTTGACTAAAGAACGGCAAGAAAACAAAAAAACGCAGAGCCAGGCATTTGCTTGCCGTAAGGTCTGCGTTTTTTTAATCCGCTCTACGTATATCTGTATTGCTAAAATTGCCTGCAACCAGCATCAATTAACACTTATTCGGACAGCTCAACCCATTTTTGCCCCTGCTGTACAGGAACATATTGCAGAAGGCGCTGCACAAGGATCTCCGGATCGGACTCGACGATAAACAGTTCAAGATTTTCCTCGCGCATAAAACCTTCCTTCACCGTATGCTCCAGCATAGCGAGAAGTGGATCATAAAATCCGCGAACATTCAACAAGCCGATTGGTTTCTTATGAATCCCGATTTGCGCCCAGCAAGACGTTTCAAACAACTCTTCGTATGTACCCAGGCCCCCTGGCATGCTGATGAATGCATCCGAGAAATCAGCCATCATCTTCTTCCGCTCATGCATGCTCCCTACTTTATGGAATTCAGACAAGCCAGCATGAGCCACTTCACCACGGAACAGGCCGCTCGGCATCACCCCGATGGCTTTTCCTCCCATAGACATCACCTTATCCGCTACCCGCCCCATCAGTCCGACGCTTGCCCCACCGTACACCAGATCAATGCCGCGGGCCGCTAGCACCTCGCCTAGACGAACTGCCGCATCTTCATAATCGGCATGATTGCCCGGATTGGAACCGGAATAGACGCAAATTCTTTTCATCTCGTTCATGTTTTCCCTCCTCTTATTTTTCTCTAACAGTTTCCTAGTATAGGAGAAGGCGGAGATTTCCGCCAGCAAAACCCGGCAAATCCCGCACGAATTTCCGAAATTTAGTCGGGGCATAAGTCGTTATTCCCAATTTCATGTTACAATAATAACCAATGGTGGAGATTGGTAACTTTTTTTGGCAAAACCAACAATTGAAACTTTCGCAACAAAAAATAGAAACCCAAAAAGAAGTATAATACCTTATCTTCACTTCGGATTTAAGCATTTAAATTCGAAACACCTTGTTAAAGGGGGAATTAAGACAGCAAAACTGCAGCACCCAAGTTTATCTTATGCATGATGAACAGAGCAAATCCCCCAGCCGATGGGCAATTATGAAAAGGAATGAAAGAAGTTGAAAAAATCAATAGTACTCATATTATCCTTATGTTTATTGCTAACTGCTTGCGGTTCCAAAGATAAAGAGAAAGAAAAAGCGGCAGCCGAAGACAACAAGACAACCGTAACCCAGGAAGCGGCTAAGGACACTCCGAAGGAAACCCCGAAGGAATCGAATGAAGCAAAAACGGCAACAGCCGAAACCAACGAATTTTCCTTTGTCTATCCAGCTACCTGGCAAGCCGTAGATTTAGCAAAACTTAATCAGCCTTTGGTTAAAGCGGCTTATGCCGATCCTACTCTGAAATCGGCTTCTGCGGATAATGTTAACGTTACTGGTGCACCTAACACCGGGTATGTTAAAGCCAAAACCGTTGCAGATGCAACTGTTGCCCAATATAAAAGCGGGGTTCTAGGGGACGTCATAAAAGATTACAAAAAAATAAGTTACGACGACAAAGCCAACAATTCCGGCGTGTTGATCGGCGAATATACTCATGGGCAAACAGGAGTTCCGATCGTATTAGCTCAATACATCGTACCTGCAAGTCCAAATATGTACACCCTTTCCATTACCTACTCCAAAGAATCCTACGACAACGGCGGCAAAGAGATGGCTCAAAAGATGATCGATTCCTTTAAAATAACCGAAGCAGCAGCTACCGCTACACAATCAACAACACCGGAAGCCACAACAGCAGCCAATTCAGATCAAAAGACAATAGCCGACGTCATGTCAGCGTTTGTTCCAACCATCACGGAGAATGACGGGGAAATGTCAGAAACAACTTATAATTACATAGCGGGTCATAGCGATCTTTTCCCTGCCGTTACGGCCGAGAGCAAAAACAAAGCCAAATCGCTGGTGGATGCATCCGTCACTTCTCGTCATATTTCCAAAAGCATAACGCCGTATCTGGATAAGTTGGTTCAGGTTAAGGGAGACGTTGTAGAAATTGAGGAAGAGAATACAGAATTCGGACCTATCGCCATCATTCATGTAAGAGATGAAAACGATAATTCCTATGTCGGTTTATATATGGGCTCCACAGGGGATATTTTAGAAAATGACCATGTCCTTATTCGCGGTGTGCCTACTACTTTATTCTCATTCCCCAACGTCTCCGGTGGCTCAACCAATGCTATTTTCTTGAGCGTGTCAACCATACAGAAAAACTAAGTTGTTAATCCACATCAAAAACGCAGACCAAGGCGGTTTCTCACCGTAAGGTCTGCGTTTATTTCGTGCTCTAAATCTGAACGGATAACGCATAGTTTGGCGTCACTCCATATATAGAAGGCGCTGGCGAGTAATTATATACCCAATTTCATAGATGGATCAGGAAGATTGCGGCCAACTGGTGTTATCGAATGGTGTTATCGAGTTTGGACCAGAAACTAAAGAAAAGAAGGTTCTTTACGGGGGAAGCAGAGGGATTATATCCGGGGAGGATAAAAGCTTTCAAAAGCTTTGTTTACCTGGAGCCTCGAATCCGCGCTGGGGTAAAAATGAGAAACTGGACCAAGTCAGGGCTGCTGCGTGATCCAGTCTTTACGAAGTTTATTATTTGATATCAATTCTAAATTCATGGGTGTTTCGTGGAGAATAAGAAAGGCACATCTAATGCGTAAGGAAACGTGATGCGGAAGAGGTTGAAAAGTGCTTAACGTTCAAGGGGAGTAATAAACGTGGAAACATTTTAGGGACCGCGCTGGTTTTATCAGTTTGTATAAATTGATCCGTAAATAACCGTCAGTTATGTAGCAAATAAGCTATCTGTCGCTCTTTTTAAATATGTTTAAGATAAGATTTATTAGTGGTAATACACCCATGATAACAAATGCTATTAAAAAAAAGTAGAACAAGAAAGTATACTCTTCTTTAAAATCTTGTCTTAAGAAAACAAGTAAAACCCCCGTAATTGATAATCCAATGTTAGTGAAGCGTGGGTTGAATTGATAACGAAACAACTGATAAATTGTTCCGAGCAGAACAATAAACAAACTGATCATAATTAAGATTAAGATATTCATGAGGTTATCCAAGTCCTCTCTTATGTAATCTGTGGGATGGCTTTAATTATACAACTAGAGCCATCCACAAGTTACTGTTATTAAATTCTATCAATATAACTGCAAGCTTGATCCAAATCGTGCTTACAAGATTGGAACGCATCGTAGCATGTAATTGCTGCTGATACACCCGCGACTCCTTCAACAATTGCAGAAATAATTCCTGCGACTGTAACTACAGCTAAACCAGCTGCTGTCATAAATGCTGTCCTCGCATAATTCATTGCGGTCCAATCTGAAGAAAAAGACCTGATAGCTGACATTGCTTGTGTAACATATGGATTTGTAATCTTGCCGTTAGCTTGGTGAT
>JAIRVF010000021.1 GCA_031254035.1 Paenibacillus sp. | reverse complement strand
ATGGCAGAAAATATAAAGAATAGTTATATTGAAGCCGACCCTTCCCATAAAGAAGCATATACGAGCCGATATATGGAGCTGCATAAAAAGTTGGTAGAACTGGACGAAGAATTCGATTCCAAGCTGGCGGAAATGCCACGCAAGGAAGTCGTCGTATCCCATGAAGCCTTTGGCTACCTGGCACGGGACTATGGACTCATCCAGCATGCTATCATGGGGCTGTCTCCAGATGCTGAGCCGCGAGCGCAGGACCTGTTGAATCTTTCCGGATTGGTTAAGGAGAAGGGCATTCATTATATCTTTTTTGAGGAATTGGTATCGGATCGTCTTGCCAAAACCTTGGCGAAGGAAACGGGCGCGGAAGTATTGGTTCTAAACCCTGTTGAGGGACTTACCCAGGAGCAGTTGAAGCGCGGGGACGATTATTTTTCGTTGATGCGTAATAATTTGACAAATCTAATATTGGCGTTGCAATAGTAAATTATTTCTTAAGAAAGGTGGATGTCGCATGTTTACACCGATCAGTGATGATTGTCATCAACCAGTGGTGGAACTTGAGCATATTTCTTTTTCCTATCGGGATCAGCAGGTCATTTCCGATTTAAGTTTTACCGTCAAGGAAAGAGATTTCGTCGGCATTATTGGTTCCAACGGTGCAGGTAAATCGACCCTGATGCGGATGATTGTGGGGCTGCTGCCTGCAGGGCAAGGAGAGATCCGATTGTTTGGGCAGTCTATCCGAAAGTTCAAGGACTGGGAACGGATCGGCTATGTGCCGCAAAAAAACGCGTTTAACCCTCTTTTTCCGGCGACGGTAAGAGAGGTTGTATTATCGGGTTTGTACAATAACAAAAACCTGTTCCGAAGAGTCAGCAAAAGTCAGCAGCAGCAATGCGATGACGCGCTTGAGGTTATGGGAATCCAGCCCATTGCCGGCAAAAGGATAGGAGAACTTTCAGGCGGTCAGCAGCAGCGTGCCTTCCTGGCTAGAGCGATGATCAACCGTCCGGATTTGCTCATTTTGGATGAGCCTACCGTCGGGATTGATGCCAAAACACAGGCTGATTTCTTCGGGCTGATCACCCATATGCACGAGCATCATCATATGACGTTTCTAATGGTTTCACATGATATGGGCATGGTGGAAAGTTATCTTGGCAAGGAGCCCAAGCAGTATAACGGCAACATTTCTTTCTATGTCCGGCATTCCCATGAAATACAAAATTGCGAGGTTCGTGATCTACAGCATTCGCTGACGTGATCCGAACGCTGCTTTCGCGAGAAGGAGTCGTTCTCATTGGCTATCGATATTATGCTTAGTGATTTTTTTCAGCGGGCACTAGCGGGCGGCATTCTGATTGGCATAACCGCCCCGCTGATCGGGATCTTTTTGGTGCTTCGCAGGCTGTCCATGATTGGGGACACGCTCGCGCATGTGACCATTGCCGGCGTAGCCCTTGGTTTTTTAATTGAGGTGTATCCACTTGGGGCGGGGCTTATTTTCGCAGTATTGGCTTCGTTTGCGATTGAGAAGCTGCGGAAAGCCTATAAAAGTTATGCCGAATTGTCTATTGCTATTATTATGTCCGGTGGGGTAGCTCTAGCTTCTCTATTTTTTACACTCGGTATGGGTTACAATACAGATGTGATGAGTTATCTGTTCGGAAGCATCTATACACTGGATACACAGGATTTGTACGTGGTAGGGGCCGTAACGCTGGTTGTTGTTGTGGTAATATTCCTCTTTTTCAAAGAGTTCTTTCTGCTCAGCTTCGAGGAGGATACCGCAAGTGTAAACGGACTGCCCGTACGGATGCTGAATATGCTGATTACCGTATTGACTGCGCTTGTTATCAGTACGGCGATCAAAATTGTGGGGGCGCTGCTGGTGTCGGCTTTGCTGACTATTCCGGTTGCCATCAGCTTGCTCATTGCAAGAAGCTTTAAATCCTCCGTGATCTTATCCGTGATCATTTCCGAAATTGCCGTAATCATCGGGCTCGTCATCGCCGGTATTTGGAATTTAGCGCCAGGAGCAACCATCGTTCTTCTTTTGATCGCATTGCTTATTCTAACCATGGCCGGCAAAAAGGGATTATCGATTTAGAAATAAGTAGGGGGTACTGCCTTGTCGAGCTTGAATGTTGGGATTGCCTTTGTGGCCGGACTGGCTTCTTTTATCTCTCCGTGCTGCCTGCCTTTGTATCCGTCTTATTTGTCCTATATTACAGGCATGTCGGTTCAGCAGCTGAAAACGGAGCAGAATAAAAGAGAAGTCCGTTTCCGGACCATGACGCACACGCTAGCATTTATTTTGGGTTTTTCGGCGGTATTTTACACGCTTGGCGTCAGTGCGGGGATATTTGGAAGCTTTTTTAATAACAACCGTGACTTGATCCGTCAGTTGTCCGCCATTTTGATTATTTTAATGGGACTATTTCTGGTTGGTATTTTCCAGCCGAAATTTCTAATGCGCGATTATAAAATGGATTTGAAATTCAAGCCAGCCGGGTACATAGGTTCTTTTATTTTCGGAATCGGCTTTTCGGCAGGATGGTCGCCTTGTGTAGGTCCGATCCTCGCTGCAATCGTTGGACTCGCGGCAACTCAGCCGGGTTCGTGGTTTTCGCTGATCACAGCTTACACCGTGGGATTCGCTTTGCCATTTTTTGTTTTGGCCTTTTTTATCGGATCGACCAAATGGATTGTGAAATATTCAAGCATCATGATGAAAGTCGGTGGCGCATTAATGCTGCTGATGGGAGTCTTGTTGTTCACAAATCAAATGACGAAAATTACGATCTGGCTTCAAGCGATCACGCCGGATTGGCTGAGATTTTAAGTGGAATAATTGATATTGGCTGATGGGGAATATTAATTAATCCCGCTCTGTGATGATTACGCGCAGGGCGGTTTGCCGTTCTTGTTACCCTTTGGAATAGCCAAGTGAATCCTGTATAAAATAAACAAGGTCTAGCACCAATGTTTTGACGAGGCAATAAAATGGGTAAATAAGGCGGTTTCCCGGCAGGACTTGCCAAGTCCTCTTGGAAACATGTATCATTACATGAGTAGGAATTTTGGATTCATCGCTTAAAAAGAGAAAAGAGGGAAAAAGATGCCAACGCCCAGCATGGAAGATTATTTGGAGCGCATCTACAAACTGATTGATGAAAAGGGATATGCTCGTGTCTCGGACATTGCCGAAGGCCTGGAAGTTCATCCTTCATCCGTCACCAAAATGATTCAAAAGCTAGATAAGGACGATTATTTGATTTACGAGAAATATCGCGGACTTGTTCTAACCAGCAAAGGCAAAAAAATGGGTAAACGTCTGGTAGACCGCCATAAGCTTTTGGAAGAATTTCTGACGTTGATCGGTGTATCCGATGAGCATATCTACACGGATGTGGAGGGAATCGAGCATCATTTGAGCTGGGATTCCATTACCCATATAGAAACGCTTGTGGAATTTTTTCGCCGGGATGAGCAGCGTCTCCAGGAATTGCGGAATGTTCACAATGAACTAGTGGGCGATTCGTAAAACAGGCATCTGTCCCTTTTAAAGAGACGGATGCCTCTTCATTTTGAGGCGCAGTCTTTGGCAATGCAGCAAGAACATCGGCCATGCCGGTGTTCTATGGCTGCAAATCTATCATGATTTGGAGGATTCATAGAATGAGAAATTGGAAGTTTCACCAATGGATGATTCTGATGCTTGTCTTGATTTTTTTGTTACCTGTTACCAGCCGTACTGTTCAAGCGGAAACTTCGAAACGACCTATCAGCATTACACTCGATGGATATCAAATCAAAAGTGATGTCCCCCCGTATATCATACCGAAGGTTAATGTCACGATGGTTCCAATCGCTGTGATCAGTCAAGGATTGGGTGCATTCGTAGACTGGAACCAGGCCGAACGAACTGTCTCTATTTATCGCGACGGCACGTCCATGTCACTGACAAACGGGAAAAAGACAGCTTTGGTAGGCGATAGTAATGTAAGTTTGGATGCATCCGTCGATATCAAAAATGGCAGAGTGATGGTGCCTATACGTTTTGTGGCGGAAAATCTGGGACTGCAAGTAATTTGGAACCAAACGGAGCAGAGCATTTCTCTACTTTCCGGCTCATACATACCTAATCGCCCTGATCCGGTAGACCCGGTAGATCCGATTAAGCCAGATCCAGGCAACGGAAACGGTGGGCAGGCACAAGACCTGCATGGCGCATGGATTTCCACCGTAACGAATTTGGATTGGCCTACCACAAAATCCGTTGGGAAAATAGATCAGCAAAAACAGGAATATTCCGCAATGCTCGATAAATTGCAAGCCATGGGCATTAATGCCGTATATGTTCAGGTACGCCCTGCAGGCGATGCGTTTTATTCATCGGATCTTGTGCCTTGGTCCAAATATTTAACAGGTACACAAGGCAAGGATCCTGGTTATGATCCGCTGCAGTTCATGGTTGAGGAAACTCATAAGCGGGGGATGCAGTTCCACGCTTGGTTCAACCCATTCCGTGCAAGCATGGATACTGCTACGAGCAAGTTGGCTGCAAATCATGTCGCGATAGAGCATCCGGACTGGATCGTGACGGCCAATAATCAGCTAATTATCAATCCGGGAATTCCGGAAGCACGTCAGCATATCATTGATGTTGTCATGGAAGTCGTAAACAAGTACAACATTGATGGCGTTCACATGGATGATTACTTTTATCCGTATAATGGTACCTTTAATGACGACGCTACTTATAAAACCTATAACACGGCGGGACTTTCAAAAGAGAATTGGCGCCGCGATAACATCAACCAATTTGTTCAGCAGCTTGGTCAATCGATCCATGCGGCAAAGCCTGCAACCTCATACGGAATCAGCCCATTTGGCGTATGGCGCAACAAGGCGACGGACCCAACGGGTTCTGATACGAAAGCAGGCGTCACGGCGTATGATTCTTGTTTTGCTGATGTAAGAACATGGATTAAAAATCAATGGATCGATTATGTGGCTCCGCAAATTTATTGGAGTATGTCCTTTAAAAACGCGCAATATGATAAGCTGGTCGATTGGTGGGTCAGCGAAGTCAAAGGTACGGGCGTAGACCTATATATCGGGCAGGCTACTTATAAGCTTGGTACGTCGGAAGCCGGCTGGCAGAGCTCACAGGAGATTATCAATCAGCTCCAATACAACGCCCAATATCCGGAAGTTAAAGGAAACATTTTCTTCAGAGCGACAAACCTGATGAATAACCCGCTTGGACTTGTTCCGGCACTTACGACATTTTATCAGCAATAAATAACATTATATGGTCGGTGTTAAGCACCAAAAAAGCTTATACTTCCGACGTGCGTCTTTTCAAAACGCTTTAGCCTATGCTTCCGAAGTGCGTTTTTCCAAAACGCATTAGTTGGATGAAGATAGGGACTGAGGAGCGTACGTTTGGGTACGTGAGCACCTGAAATATTTCGAAGGAAATATACTCCGTAAGCGTAGGCTTGGCCCGGCTGAATTCAAGATTCGATGCCGAGTTTGCCTCTTGATTCACTTCGTGATTAAAAGCGACCTGTCATGAATCGACCCCCGTTCTCATACATTTTTAATGTGTAGCCTAAGGACGGGGGGGGTTTTTATATGCTCATCAATGCGGTTTTCGAAGGCGGTGGCGTCAAAGGTATTTCGCTTGCGGGAGCGATTAAGGCGGCGGAAGATTCCGGTGTCGTTTTTAATCGTGTAGCAGGAACCTCTTCAGGTTCAATTGTTGCAGCGCTGCTTGCAGCAGGATTCACGGCGGATGAAATGAGCGAAATTGTTAAAGCGACGCCTTATGCTTCTTTTTTGCGAAGAGCTCCCATTTTCAATATTAAAGTGATCGGACCTGCGATACGGTTGTGGATCAAAAAAGGGCTTTATTGTGGAGAAGCGCTGGAATATTGGATACATAACATTTTAAAATCAAAGGGAATACAGACTTTTTCGGATATTCCGCCAGGCAAGCTGATGATTATTGCTTCGGATATAACCAATGGAAAAATTCTTGTTTTGCCAGATGATTTGATCAAGCTCGGAATAAATCCAGCAACGTTCGAGGTGTCCAAGGCAATACGCATGAGTACGAGCATTCCGTATTTCTTTGATCCGGTGATTTTAAGAATGTGTGGGGAGGTGGCACGCGGAAAATCTTTTAAAGATAAATTTGTATATGTTGTCGATGGCGGACTTCTCAGCAATTTCCCACTGTGGCTATTTGATGACCCGCCTGGCCAACCACAGCTGCAAACGATCGGATTTCAAATGGTCGGAAGAAGCACGGGTAGACCACATGTCATCAGAGGGCCGATCAGCATGCTGACAGCAATGTTTGAGACGATGCTTTCCGCCCATGATGAGCGTTATATTGAGCAGGTGTACCGGTTCAGGACGATCAAGATTCCGACGCTTGGCGTAGGGACGACTCAGTTTCACATATCCCCGGAAGAAATTACAAAGCTATATGAATCAGGTGTAAATGCAGGAAAGAAATTTTTTAGTAATTGGAAACCTTAAAAGGCATTCGCCATTTCCTCATAACGAGGAGCGAATGCCTTTTTGCCTTAGAGGATTTCAATGATATTTCGGCTGCTGGTCATCATTTTTGCCTTTGGAACCTTCGATGACCCGGAAAGGATAATGCTTCCTTTTACCTGCTGAATGGTTTCGCTTGGCTGCAGCCACCTTTTCCATCGTACGGGCGGAAGGCTTAACCTTCGGTTTTTTCCTATATCTACGGGGCGGGAACTTATAAAGAAGAAACACGGCCCCAAAAACAATAACCGGTATGAGCAAACTAGCCATGTCTCTAAAATTCCCAAATATAACATCGTAAATGATGCCGACGGCGGCAAGCACAATCGCTATCCAAAAGATCAGAGCATGCCTTTTCATGATATCCTCATCCTTTCAGGGGATCCAAGACTCCGGTTCTGACAGGTTCGTTTGGGGCAGGTGAATTCTCCACCTGTGCATCAAGCTCAAGCATACGTTTGAAGGAGGCGATGGATACCTCCACTTGATCATCCTTTGGCTCTTTGGTAGTCAGTAGCTGCAGCCACAGGCCTGGATAACCGAGATAACGGAGCACGGGAACTTCTCTTAGGGCATTGGTCATTTTCAAAAATTCAAACGATACGGCAATGACAACAGGAAGCAAAATAATCCGCTGTACTATTCGCTGCGTCATATTATCCCATGGAACGAGGGAATAAATGAGCACGCCAAGCACGATGGAGAGCATCATAAAGCTACTGCCGCAGCGGTAATGAAGACGGCTGTGCTTTTGCACATTTTCAACGGTTAGCTCTTCACCGGCTTCATAAGTGGTGATAACCTTGTGTTCTGCACCGTGGTACTGGAAAAGGCGCTTGATCACCGGGGTTTGAGATATACCCCAAAGGTAGGCAAGCAGGAGCACCAGCTTAATGCCTCCTTCAATCAGGTTATGCAGAATGTAGTTTTCAAAGAGCTTTCCAAACAAAATACTTTCCAGAACGACGGGTAGAAGCGTCAGTACAAGCTTGCCGACTACGAAGGAGAGGACGCCGACGGCGGCGACGCCGATAATCATGCTCAGACTCCACTTGGATTCTTCCTTCTCCTTGAGTTTGGCTCGTTCCTCAGGTTCAAGTTCGTCATCCGCGAAAGCGTCTGCTGAATAGTTCAAATGCTTCGTACCCTTTGCGCTTGAATCTATGATACTTACGAGACCCCGCAGAAAAGGGACTTTACGCATTTTGCGCATCCAATTTTTGTCCTGCTTGGGTACTTCCAAAAATGTGATTTCTTGACTCTTACGACGTACGGCTGTCACATTGACATGTTTGCCGCCAAACATTACGCCTTCAATAACAGCTTGGCCGCCGTAGCTGACAGTTTTTGATTCTTGCGACAACCAGTTCACCTTCCCTGATTAATTGATTTACTTCCATTGTATCTAATTTCCGGTTTGATTTCTAGTTGGTTTAGGCCCGAGGGAAATGTACATACTAAGGAAAACAAAAGGAGGCATAGAAAATGACATCTCATGCCGCCGCTTACCGCCAAAAGCACCAGAAAGGGCATACCAATCCGCTAACTTTTGCATTGGGGGTCGGTTTTTTCTCGGGACTCATCTGGGGGGCGATCCATTGGCTTTTTTATGTGCTGCATTTTACAAAAGTGATTCCAGGTTTTCTCGGCGAGCCTTTTTTAAAGCATTCGTATTTAATAAGCGGCCGTGGACAATTCGCTGGCTGGCTGCTTTTTATCGTATTTTCGATGATTGCATCCGTTATTTTTGTGCTTTTGTTCCGGAAACTCAAAGGGCCTTGGCCTGGGATCGTATACGGGGTGGTTTGGTGGTGCATTATTTTTGCGATGGTGGGTCCGGAGCTTCATATGTTTAAGCAGCTGAATCAAATGGGCTGGGATACAATCGTCAGCGAATTCTGCCTGTTTTTGCTCTGGGGGTTGTTTATCGGTTATACGACTGCCTTTGAATTTACAGATGAACGCAAGCGCGAACCGGAGGAGGTATAGGTCTGGACACGCAAAAAAACTTCTCAAGTGGACATTCCCTATGTTAAAATAGCAGATGGTTATTTGACAGTAAGGGTGGGAACTCCATTTTGAGAACCATTTGGGTGATCAACGGACCGAACCTGAATCTGCTTGGGCTTCGGGAGCCCGGTGTGTACGGCTCTCAGAGTCTGCAAGCAATTGAGGAAAGCTTGCTTCAAAAGGCTGAAGCTTTGGGTGTGTCAATTACATTTTATCAATCCAATCATGAAGGCAGTATTATCGACCGGATCCATGGCGCTCTTGGCCATGCCGACGGTATCGTTCTGAATCCCGGTGCGCTGACCCATTATAGCTATGCTGTACGCGATGCCATCAGTTCGGTACAGATCCCGACGGTTGAAGTGCATCTCTCCAACATCCATGCGCGGGAAGAATTCCGCCATACATCGGTGATTGCTCCGGTGGCCGTTGGACAAATTGCCGGATTCGGCGCTGTCAGCTATGAACTGGGATTGATTGCCCTGCTTCGCTACTTGGAAAGTCAGGGACAATAGTCGCTGCCTCCTTCCGGGTGAAGCTGTGAAGAGAGAGGAGACAAATAGCTAATGAGCAACCATCGTGTACTTAAACTGCGTGAAGCGATGCAGCAAAAAAATGTGGAGGCGCTGTTCGTAACAAGCGCCATCAACCGCCGTTATTTGACGGGTTTTACAGGTTCTTCGGGTTATGTGCTGATTACGATGAACAACGCGTATCTGCTGACTGACTTCCGTTATATGACTCAGGCGCCGCAGCAGGCGAAAGATTTCCAGGTTGTCGAACATGTGCAGGGGGTTACGGCTACTGTAAAAGAACTGCTGGCTTCCGCCCAAATCGACAAGCTTGCGTTTGAACAAGATGATGTATCATTCGCTGCATACAGTACATATGCGGACCAACTCAAGCCGATTGAGCTGGTTCCGGTTTCGGGACTGGTTGAACAGCTGCGGATGTACAAGGACGCGGAAGAGCTGAAAGTTATGCAGCAAGCCGCGGATCTTGCCGACGAAACTTTTATGCATCTCCTTGGTTTTGTCAAACCGGGTATGACTGAACGCGAAGTTGATTTGGAGATGGAGTTTTTCATGCGCCGTCATGGCGCGACTTCTTCCTCGTTTGATACGATTGTCGCCTCCGGTGAACGCTCCGCAATGCCGCACGGTGTGGCCAGCGAACGCGTGATTGCTGGCAATGAGCTCATTACGTTTGATTTCGGGGCGCTGTATGACGGCTACTGCTCGGATTTGACCCGTACCATTGCCATTGGCAAGCCGGATCCGAAGCTGAAGGAAATCTATGACATTGTTCTGGAGGCCCAACTTCATGCCCTTGAGCATATTAAGCCTGGCATGACAGGCCGCGAAGCCGATGCTTTGGCCCGTGACATCATTACAAAGTATGGCTATGGCGACATGTTCGGACACAGCACAGGACACGGCCTCGGCATGGAAGTGCATGAAAATCCGCGCCTTTCAAAGGCTAGTGACGATATCCTCAAGCCTGGCATGGTTGTAACCGTTGAACCTGGCATATATCTTTCCGGCCTAGGTGGCGTCCGCATCGAAGACGATATTGTGATCACGGAAACGGGAATAACAATTTTGACGCAATCGTCGAAGGAATTTACCGTATTACCGGTGTGATTAACGCAATATATATTTTATTTTAGGAGGCATTTTTGTGATTTCAGTAAACGACTTTAAAACAGGACTAACGGTAGAAGTGGATGGCGATATTTTTACCGTTCTTGATTTCCAACACGTAAAACCTGGTAAAGGTGCGGCATTCGTTCGCTCCAAACTGAAAAACCTGCGCAATGGCAACACTGTGGAGCGTACGTTCCGTGCTGGCGAAACAATCGGCCGCGCGATCATCGAAAACCGCGGAGTTTCATATCTCTACGCTAGCGGTCAAGACCATACATTTATGGATAACGAAACGTATGACCAATTCACGCTGGATAGCAACCAACTGGAGTGGGAGCTTAACTTCTTGAAAGAGAACATGAACGTGAACATCGTCAGCTACCAAGGCGAAATTCTCGGTATTAACCTGCCAACCAGCGTTGATCTGAAAGTTGTCGAAACCGAGCCTGGGGTTAAAGGCAACACGGCACAAGGTGCTACCAAAAATGCGAAGATGGAAACCGGTCTGAATGTTCAGGTTCCGCTTTTCATCAATGAAGACGACGTGCTTCTGATTGACACACGCGAAGGCAAATACATCTCCCGCGCGTAACATTTAGTCTCGCTTTTAATGATTTAAAAAGCTGCCTCATATGGTCCTTGGATCAATTGAGGCAGCTTTTTGCTATTAGAGAAGCATAGGTTCCACTTTGTGGGGGTATTTAGCTATTAGAGTTTGGGGTCCCCGCAAAGTATTTGGAATAAGCATCGAAGCATAGGTTCCACTTTGTGGGGTTATTTTACTGTGTTTTTTATCCGAATAATCTACGCTCCCTGAGTACCAAAAAAAGTCTACCTATCCGGTGGACTTTCGTATTATACTAATTTAAAGCGTGAAATAGACATTTGCATAAATCAGTGGGGAGTGAATCGAAGTTGTCACTGTACGTCATGAAATTCGGAGGCAGTTCCGTTGGGGATACGGAGCGGATGAAGCGCGTTGCTAAACGCATCGTTGAGAAGCAGGACGAAGGACATCAATGCGTGGTGGTTGTTTCCGCGATGGGGGACACCACAGACGATTTGATCGATCAGGCAAAGCTTCTGAATCCGGAACCACCGGCACGGGAGATAGATATGCTGATGACGACCGGAGAACAGATTTCAATGTCTCTACTGTCGATGGCCATTCACCAGTTGGGACGCAGCGCGGTTTCGCTGACCGGATGGCAGGCAGGATTCCGGACAGAACCCGTGCATGGCAAGGCACGGATTACGAATATTTTGCCCGATCGTGTTATAGCTGCCCTGAAAGAGGGGCAAATCGTCATTGTTGCAGGGTTCCAAGGCATGACCGAAGACGGGGAGATTACGACGTTTGGCCGTGGAGGTTCAGATACGACGGCAGTTTCGCTTGCGGCAGCCATTCAAGCTGATGTGTGCGAGATTTATACGGATGTCGATGGCATCTACTCGACAGATCCGCGTATTGTCAAATGTGCACGCAAGCTTACGGAGATTTCCTATGATGAAATGCTGGAACTGGCCAATTTGGGCGCGGCTGTTCTGCATCCGCGGGCAGTAGAATACGCCAAGCATCACAAGGTACATCTTGTGGTAAGATCCAGCTTTAACTATAACGAAGGCACAGCGGTTAAGGAGGAAACAAGCGTGGAACAGGGAGTTGTGGTAAGCGGCATCGCTTATGATAAAAATGTGGCGAGAATCAGCATTCTTGGCGTAGAAGATATTCCAGGTGTTTTGGCACAAGTGTTTGGGGCGCTTGCGGAAGCTTCGGTTAATGTTGATATTATCGTTCAAAGCGGCGTTCAGGACGGAAAAGCGGATTTTTCCTTCACGACGTCTTTGTCCGAGTGCCCGCAAGCATTGGAAGTCATTCATGGTCTGAAGTCCAGACTTCCGTATCGTGATGTAACTTCCGAAACTAACCTGGTGAAGGTTTCTATTGTCGGCGCCGGCATGATCAGTCATCCGGGTGTCGCGGCTCAAATGTTTGACGTGATTTCCAAGCAAGGCGTCAGCATCAAAATGGTGAGCACCTCGGAGATCAAAACTTCCTGCGTGATCGAAAACGGCAATCTGGAGCAGGTGGTTCAAGCGCTGCACACCGCCTATAACCTGGATACCGATGCGCAAGTTTTCGTCGGAGGACCGCAGGAAAGACGTTAAGGTATTCATTCGGTTGTTTTGACCAAAAAGATATGAAAAAGGCCTAAAGCATATAGCTTCAGGCCTTTTTGCGTACGGCTGCAGTACGAATTTTAGCAGGATGAATACGGTTAATAAGATGCGATCAAAAAATAGTGGATCTGGAATGATCTATTATTTTTGATCGCGCTCTAATGGGGCTATTATTTTCTTGATCGTTCCTAGAACGGCGTAAGAATCAAATCGTTTTTAGCGATCGGTACGACTGGAATTGTATCAATCCCCGAGCAATACTCTACATCATGAGCGAAGCCAAGCTTGACAAGCTGTTTGGCGGAAGCCCCCTCCATCACGGTCCGGTATAGGTTATGACGGCACGACTGGTAGGCGAGCCTCATGGCCGATCCCAAATCGTTAAGACGAAGCGGATGCCCTAGAAGGGATTCCATGGCATCGATAATCATGCCCGCACATAAACCGTCTTCGAGCGAAAACTCGTTTTTGCAGCCTGCACAAAGCAGGATAACGTCTCGTTCAAAGGTTGTCAGGGCGGATGCGCAGGCTGTACCGTTAATAAACGATGCGGCAAGCAGCCGAGATGCGCGCTGCGATTTGAGAAGCCCACGGGTTCCGTTCGAGGTGGTAAGCACGACCAGCTTGCCTGCAACGTCTTCCGACATGTAGTCATGCGGGGAATTGCCTGCCTGGAACCCCGGAATCTTCTTATAATAACGTTCTCCGCCGACAAAGGTATGTTCACTGCGCTTACTTTGGGCTTGAGGGACGGTTTCTACGGGAAGCAGACCGCAAGCGCCATTGGCTAACGCCGTGATCATCGTGCTCGTAGCACGCAGTACATCGATCACAACAGCGCTTTTCTGTATAAAATCCTCCGATCTGATATCGTCCACATTGGCAATCACATCCACCCGCATGGGTAAAATCCTCCTTGAGCCCTTATATGTGCGGATCTCTATCAATCGTATTAGGGCGATAGAGATTTCTAACTTCAAAGCTAATATATGCAGCATAAGGCGAAAATGTTCCGGGCTACTTCTTGTAAAAGATATCTAAAAAGAGAGATTGGAGCATATCCATATAAAAGTGCGTGTTCAAAAAGGTCGGTTTTCAGCACCGAGGCTTATGCTCCCGATGTGCGTTTTTGCAAAACGCTTGAATTGGATGAAGGTAGGGAGTGAGGAGCGGAGCTACACGTTTTCGTAGAAAACGACTTCGTAAGCATCTGCCTGTAGTGGGTACGTGAGCACCTGAGATGTTTCCGAAGAAAACATTACTTCGTAAGCGTCCGCTTATGATCGGCTGAATTCAAGATTCGATGCGTGATCAAAAGCGTACTTTTTGAACAACCACTAAAAGATGCAGACATTCTTTCGTAAGGAGGTTTCTTTCAATGGACAAGTTCGTAATCAGTATGGCCACACTGCGCTTGTTTTCCGGCAGCATCGAAATTGCTGCGGCCCTATTCATGTTAAGGCTCGCGCAATTAGATAAGGCGCTCGCTGTGAATTCGGTGCTGGCTCTTGTAGGGCCCACTGTGCTTATTCTCACGACATCCATCGGACTAATAGGACTCGCGGATAAGCTTTCATGGGGAAAGATGGCTTGGATCTTCGCAGGAGTATCCTGTCTCTTAATCGGGATTTTAAAAAAATGATAGATTCGGTCGTCATAAATTTAAAGTACAAGCATAAACATGAGGTATAAAAACAACATCTACTAGTCTATAAACCGCATGGTTCACCGATTAAGAGAAGGACAGCTTGGGGGTGGTTTTATTACGAATCCAAACTGGCTTGAACTGTTTCCCGATCGGATCAAGTCTATTCTTCTAGCATTGCCCCGGGATTTCATCGGGCGGCTCGAGGAAGTCCGAATACGCGAAGGCAGGCCGCTGGAAGTGAATGAATCAGGGGGACACCGGTTCGTAACCGAACAGGGGATCCTCACTATGGAGGAGGACAAGGCGTACAGGCCTAGTCGGGATGACAGCCGTAGATTTTTGGATCTGATCAGCAACCACTCCTTGTATACCCTGGAAGAAGAGCTGCGCAAGGGTTTTATTACCGTCCCCGGCGGACACCGCATCGGTCTCGCTGGGAGAACCGTTTTATCGGGAGGAAAAGTGGAGCACATCCGCGACATCAGTGGATTCAACATCCGGATTGCACGGGAGGTGCAGGGGGCAGCCAATGAAATCCTGCCGTATCTCTACGATGACAAGGAACGGAGAATGAGGCATACGCTCATCCTCTCTCCACCACAGCACGGTAAGACGACACTGCTCAGAGATCTGGCCAGACAAATCAGCACCTCAAAATCAGGGATCATGCCGGTAAATGTGGCAGGAATGAAAGTTGGCATCATAGATGAACGATCTGAAATTGCTGGAAGCTTGCGCGGGGTACCCACCTTTGATGTCGGGCCCCGGACAGATGTGATGGATGCGTGTCCTAAAGCTGAAGGGATGATGATGATGATCCGTTCGATGTCTCCGGATGTTCTCATCGTGGACGAGATTGGGCGGGAAGAAGATGCGGAGGCGGTCACTGAGGCACTTTACGCAGGCATTACCGTCATAGCATCGGCCCATGGCAGCGGCCCCGAGGAGCTTCAGAACCGCCCGGCCATGAGGAGGTTAATAGATCACCGGATGTTCGAAATGTACGTTCTTCTCCACCGGAGCCATGGGAAAACGGCGTTCCGCCTGATGGACCGGCAAATGCGGGTGATGCAGCTGCAAGCAAAGGGGGAAGCGCGCCATGCTTAAACTCTTTGGAGCGGTGCTCATCCTGCTGTCAGGTACGCTCGCGGGTTTGCACCAGGCGGCCCGATTTGCGGCAAGACCGAAGCAGATCAGGGAATTGATTTTGGCGCTGCAAAGGCTTGAAACCGAAATTTCTTATGGGTTTACCCCCCTCCCAGATGCGTTCCGCAGATTGGCTGAACAGCTTGGAGAGCCGCTGCGGAGCATATTCGGAAGCGCCGCCAGTCATTTGGCCTCTGGGGGTGGCATTACGGCCCAGGAAAGCATCCAGCGGTCTCTGCATGAGAACTGGAAGCGGACCGCGATGAAAACGCCGGAGCGCGACATTTTGCATCAGCTTAGCTTTACGCTTGGGACAAGTGATAGGCAGGATCAGATCAAACATATTGCCCTGGCCGCCCAACAGTTGAAGCATGAGGAAGCTGCGGCAAGAGACGAGCAGGCCAAATATGAGAAGGTGAGCAGAAGTCTTGGGCTATTGATTGGAGCTTTGATCGTCATTTTGATCTTTTAGCGAGGTGCCAAGGAATGAACTTTGAAGTGAACGCAATTTTCCAGATTGCGGGAATCGGCATCATCATTGCGATGATTCACACGGTGCTCAAGCAAATGGGAAAAGAGGATATGGCTCATTGGGTGACGGTCATCGGCTTTGTCGTGGTGCTGTTCATGGTCGTCCGGCTGCTCGATAACCTGCTGCAGGAGATCAAAACCATTTTTCTGTTTCATTAGAGGTTGCATATGGAAATTATACAGGTAGTGGGTCTTGGACTCATAGCTACGATTCTGATTCTGGTCGTGAAAGAGCAAAAACCAATGTTCGCTTTTCTGCTGGCTGCCGCAACCGGTGTAATGATCTTCATGCTCCTGATAGGGAAAATCGGCACCGTTATATCGGAACTGGAACGGATGGCCAAATCCTCCGGCGTCGAAATGATCTACCTGAAAACCATACTCAAGATTATCGGCATTGCCTATATCGCCGAATTCGGAGCACAGGTCGTAAGGGATGCAGGACAGGAGAACATTGCTTCAAAAATCGAATTGGCTGGCAAAATGCTGATCATGGTGCTCGCGGTACCGATTATCGGCATCATCATAGAAACCGTGCTGAAATTGCTGCCCTCATAGAAGAAAGTGGGAATGCCAATGCTTGGACAAAAGCGGCGGGATAAACGGCATTTGATCATCTTTCTGTTTCTGTTTTTGCTGGTGGGAGCAACCCGGGTTTTTGCTGCCTCTCCGACGGATCAGTGGATTAGGCAGCAGGCGGAAACATTGCCGAAAGATCAGGTGGAATCTTACTGGGAAGGTTTAATGAAGGATTACGGAGGGTTTTTCCCAGATCAGAAAGTGCCTTCCTTTATGGATATACTGCTTCCCGGAGGCGAAAGCTTCAGCATCAAAAAAGTATTCGCTGCCTTAGGTTCCTTTATGTGGCATGAAGTGCTTTACAATGGGAAGCTGCTTGTCACGATCGTGATGTTGAGCATCATGAGCATGATTCTGGAGACGCTGCAATCGGCATTTGAACGGAATGCCGTCAGCAAGGTGGCTTACTCGCTTTGCTACATGGTGATTATCGTACTGGCCATCAACAGCTTCAATGTTGCCATCGGATACGCCAAGGAAGCAATTGACCGGATGATTGATTTCATGATGGCCATGGTACCTCTACTGTTTGCGCTTCTCGCATCCATGGGTAACGTAGTTACGGTCTCGGTTACGCATCCGCTCATTATTTTCATGATCAACACCGTCGGAACACTGATCCATACGCTGATTTTCCCACTTTTGTTCTTCTCGGCGGTGCTGCATCTCGTCAGCTCTCTTTCCGACAAATATAAGCTGACGCAAATGGCTAATCTGTTGCGAAATATCAGCGTCGGATTTCTCGGGGTTCTCCTTACAATTTTTTTGGGCGTGATTTCGGTGCAGGGGATTACCAGCTCGGTAACCGACGGAGTCACAATCAGGGCGGCCAAATACGTATCGGGAAGCTTCATTCCGGTCGTTGGAAAGATGTTTGCGGACGCAACGGATACCGTCATTTCGGCTTCGCTGCTCATCAAAAATTCCATCGGTCTGGTCGGCGTCATCATCATTCTTTTCCTATGCGCTTTTCCGGCCATCAAAATATTGGTTCTTGCCCTCATATACAACGTATCAGCTGCCATTATGCAGCCAATGGGTGATTCGCCGATTACCACCTGCTTGGAAACGGTTGGGAAAGGCATGTTGTACGTCTTTGCTGCTCTGGCGGCGGTTGGCCTGATGTTTTTTCTGGCAATCACGATCATGCTTACGGCAGGGAATGTGACGGTCATGATGAGGTAAGGAAGGAGGATACATGAGATGACCTGGCTGAGCAGTTGGCTGAAAGAAGTAATCATGGTGGTACTGCTGGCCGCCTTCGTGGATCTCATCCTTCCGAGCAAGTCCATGGAACGGTACGTCAAGCTGGTGTTGAGCCTGCTGATATTGCTTACGCTCCTGAGCCCTTTGGTCAAACTTATTACGGAAGCGGCTGACGTCAAACTCGCAGGTGCTTTTAACCGGATCAATCAGCAGACCGCAGCTGGCGGGACAAACCTGCAGCAAATTATGGAGCAGGCGAATGAAATGAAGAGCCGTCAGCAGAATCAGTCGTTGGAATGGGCCGCACAGGAAATAGCCGCGCAGATGAAAGAGCAGATCCTGAAAGCCGGCAGGCATGCCGCCGAAGTAAAGGTTGTCCTGGGCATGCAGGAAGGGCGTGACGGAGTATCGGGTACGAATCCTTATATTAAGAGCGTTACCGTTACCTTGCAGCCGGAAGAGGAGACCGCTACGGAAAAAAATAAGACAGACGGCGCAAACTCATCCGGTGACATCAACATCGAGCCTGTGACGCCCGTGCAGGTCGAAGTCCAAGCGGATGGGAATCGGGAAAATCCGGCAAATTCCGATGGGACATCCGAAAAAGTATCCGGTACGCCGGAACAGGACAACAGCGGAGAGCATGCTGAAACTATCAAAAAATTGCTGGAAAACAACTGGGGGATCGAACCGGAAACCATCGTTATACAAAACAGCGCATCCGATAACCGCAAGCTTTAACCAAATGAGGTGACATATCGTGGGGAAATGGTTCAAGAAACTGGAACAATGGATCGGTGGTGGCGGGCAGGGGAGCGGGAACAGGATAAACACTTTCCGCTGGCTCATTATTGTCGGACTGATCGGAGTCGCGATTATCCTCTTCAACTCGTTCGTTAATGTCAAAAAGATTAATAACGAAAATACCGGCAGGGAACCGCCAGCAGAGACGACGACCAAGCAAACTTTTCAGAACAACGCCGGTGATTCGAACGCTTTTAGCAGTATAGAGGAAGCCGCCGAAGATAAGATGAAGGAGATTTTAGAAAAAATCGTGGGTGTGGGCACAGTAGACATTATGGTTACCGTCGATTCCACGGACGAAATCGTGTACCAGAAAAACATGAAGGATTCGCAGCAGCAGTCAGATGAAAATGATGCAAACGGAGGCAAACGGCATACGACGCAATATACGCGGGACGGCGAAATCGTGACTTACGAGCAATCAGGGACCCAGGCTCCCATCATCACCAAAAGGGTGAAACCGCAAATCCGAGGCGTGCTGATTGTTGCCAAAGGCGCGGAGAACGAAGTTGTCAAGCAACTGATCGTCGACGCGGTGGAGAAGGGGCTCAATGTTCCGGGATACCGGATATCGGTGGTACCGCGCAAACAGGGGTAAGCAAATTTCAAATAATGAGATCAAATTTAAGGAGGATTTAAGGAATGAATAGTAAAAGACAAACGATTTGGTTAGTTTCCATGCTGAGTTTGATGGTCATGTTATCCGCTTACTACCTGTTTACGGAGGACTCAGGGACATCCAAAACGCCGGTTGCGGAGCAGGTGACAAGTGCGGATAAGACGCCCGCCAAAGGAACAACTGCCGAAACCAAGGAAAACGAAGTCAGCGTCACTGAAGTGATTACGGACGGTAAGGTCAACGACAATGCAGCGGCAGCCAAAACGGACACAAGCAGCAAAGATGCTTCCAAGGATACGGCCAAGAATACATCCAAGGACACGACCAAGGAAACAGTCAAGGACACAACAAAGGACAACGCAGACAAAACAACAGCAAAAACAGATGGCAAGGATCAACAGGATCAAGCCGCACCTGACAAAACAGCTTCAACAGGCAAAGCGGATGGTAAGGGTCAGAACGGAAAAAGCGATGCTGAAGTACTGAAGGAAGTGGCCGCGCAAACACAAAAGAGCAGCGGATCTGGTCAGATTGATGATTTACTTTTCAAGCGCTCCCAGGACAATGTGAAAAAATATAATGATTTGATGGCTGCGATGAATGATATGAGCAAAGACCCGGCTGAAACGGCCAAGGCTAGCGATGAACTTTCTGCTCTGGAAACAAAAGTTAATAAGATTGAGGGAATCGAAGAAGAGCTCGAGCAAAAATATTCCTTCGCCAACGCTGTCGTGAATGAAGAAAATGAGAAATTCAAAGTGCTCGTTCTCAGCGATAAACCGGATGTCAAACAGGCCGTCAGCATTGTTCAATTGGTTATGAAAGAGCTTAATGTAACTCAAGATAAAGTAAGCGTTCAATATATGGCACCATAAAAATGGCGAAAAAACCTGAAAAACGTCGAAAGAGTCCGGGATTCCCTTGGACTCTTTCCATTTCTATCGTTTGTGTTATAATACATATCGTTATGTGTATGTATGTCCGGAAGCTGACGCTTCCCTTGAAGGAGTGAATTGTACATGTTGAAGTTAAGTGAAATCAAAGAATTAATACAATTGGTCGATCAGACCTCTGTACATGAGCTGGATATTGAATTGGAAGGAACTCATTTAACAATTCGCAAGGCGAACCCGACCGAGATAATTACAACTCAAGCTGCCCCTGCCCAGTATGTTCAGGTTCCGCAGCAAGCAGTCCCTCAATACCAAACGGCGCCCGCAGCGGCCGAATCCGTTCAGCCTGCAACTGGCGGGGCAAAGGCAGTCGACCCTTCCTTACATAAGATTGTATCTCCAATGGTGGGTACGTTCTACAAATCTCCATCCCCTGAAGCGGGTCCTTTCGTTAACGTCGGAGACAAAGTAAATGAAAAATCCACGGTGTGCATCATCGAAGCGATGAAGCTTATGAACGAGCTGGAAGCTGAAGTCAAAGGCGAAATCGTTGAGATTCTAGTGGAAAACGGGCAACTGGTTGAATTCGGACAGCCTCTGTTTCTGGTGAAATCGGAATAAACACCGCATGATGAAAGGGAGGTTACTTGCATGGAATTTCATAAAATCTTGATAGCCAACCGCGGCGAAATCGCCGTCCGCATCATTCGGGCCTGCCGGGAGCTCGGCATTTCCACGGTTGCCGTATATTCCGAAGCGGATAAGGATGCCCTTCATGTTCGTTTGGCGGACGAAGCTTACTGCATCGGTCCGACGTTATCCAAAGACAGTTACTTGAATTTTACGAACATCATGAGTGTGGCTACGCTTACGGAATGTGACGCAGTCCATCCAGGATACGGTTTCCTGGCTGAAAATGCTGACTTCGCAGAAATTTGCGAGTCCTGCAATATTACTTTTATCGGCCCGTCTGCAAATGCAATTAATAGGATGGGAGATAAATCCGTAGCGAAACAAACGATGAAAGCGGCAGATGTTCCGGTTATTCCGGGTTCTGACGGTCTTGTGGAAGACTTGGAAGAAGCGATTATACTCGGGAGAGACATCGGATATCCTTTGATTATCAAGGCAACTGCGGGAGGCGGAGGTAAGGGCATCCGCATCGCGGAGGATGAGCCGGCGTTGATCAAGCAAATAACTGCAGCGCAGCAGGAAGCACAAAAAGCTTTCGGCAACGCGGGCGTTTACCTTGAGAAGTTCCTGACCGGCATGAAGCATGTGGAAATCCAGATCATGGCCGACAAACACGGCAATGCAGTGCATTTGGGCGAGCGTGACTGTTCGGTTCAGCGCCGTAGACAAAAACTTGTTGAGGAATCCCCTTGTCCGGTATTGTCGCCGGAAGTCCGTGAGCGTATGGGTGAGGCAGCGGTGCGCGCGGCCCAAGCCGTGGACTACTCTGGTGCAGGTACGCTTGAGTTTCTGCTCGGACAAGACGGACAATTTTATTTCATGGAAATGAATACACGTATCCAAGTGGAACATCCGGTTACCGAAATGGTAACAGGCGTCGATCTGATCAAAGAAATGATTTCGGTTGCGGAAGGCAATCCGCTTTCATTTTCCCAGGATGAAATCGCGATTAACGGCAGCTCGATCGAATGCCGCATCAACGCGGAGGATCCGGACCGCAACTTTATGCCTGCCCCGGGCAAGATCGAGTTTTACCTTCCTCCGGGAGGGCCGGGCGTACGTGTGGACAGTGCGGCGTACCAGGGATATTCCATTCCTCCATTTTATGATTCTATGATTGCTAAGTTGATCGTGTGGGCCCCAACGCGGGGTGAGGCGATTGCAAAAATGAAGCGGGCATTGTCCGAGTTTGCCGTTGAAGGCATTCATACGACGATTCCGTTCCATTTGAAACTTTTAGAGCATCCGACTTTCAATAAAGGCGATTTTGATATTAAATTCCTAGAGGAAAACGAGATTTAGACCTCAAAGTGCGTGTTCAAAAAGGCCGGTTTTCAGCACCGAGAAGGTTGGATGAAGCTAGGGACTGAGGAGCGGAGCGTACGTAGTGGGTACGTGAGCACCGGAAGGACCGGCTAAATTCAAGATTCGATGCCGAGTTGCTTTCTGATTCACTTCGTGATCAAAGGCGGACTTTTTGAACAACCTCTCAAAGAAGTTTGTCATGATTCACCTTTAATGATATATTATGAGGATAAGAAAACATCTATCGAAGTGCTATTTACAAAAAACGTACTGACAGATGTATCGGTTATCCATCCAAACTGAAAGGTGTGTAACATTAATGAGCACAGAAAAACCGAATGAGTTTGAACGAACGGATATCGGTGAAATACAGATTGCACCTGAAGTGATCGAGATTATTGCAGGTCTTGCGACGGTTGAAGTCAAAGGTGTCGCCGGAATGAGCGGCGGCTTTGCAGGTGGCATTGCCGAATTGCTGGGACGCAAGAACTTGTCCAAAGGCGTGAAAGTTGAAGTGGGCCAGCGTGAAGCTGCTGTGGACGTTTCCGTCATTATTGAATACGGACACCGTCTACCGGAAGTAGCTTCGGAAATCCAGCGCAATATCAAGCGGTCCATCGAGATGATGACCGGATTGACGGTAATTGAAGTTAATGTACAAATTCATGATGTGCATTTCAAAAGCGCTGAGAGAGTAGAAGACATCGAGCCCAATCATCGAGTGAAATAATGAGAGATCGGTCGAATGGGCTGGAGGGCACGTATCCTTAGTTCATTCTAAAATGTAACCCCCGACATATGTCGAGGGTTTACTCTAATTTAAGGAGGCTATGCAATTCGTGGCTAAAATACTGGATAGACTTTTGCTGTTTGTTTACAGCTTGAGTATCGGAATAATTAGTGTATTTGCCATCCTCCGTATGAGTGATTTGATTCCCGAATTGGAGAGTTATATGGATCAAACGACGCTTCGAATCACTTTTCTTGTGGTTGCGGCTGTTTTGTTTCTGCTCAGCGTCCGTTTTTTCTACATTTCTATCCGACGCGAACGCGTCCATATTCCTTCGATTGATCAGCGCACGGAATACGGCGATATTCAAATTTCGGTGGAAACAATAGAGAATCTTTGCTTGAAGGCAGCGTCAAGAATCCGGGGGGCCAAAGACTTGAAAGCCCGGATTCGTGTAACGGGGGCTGGGCTTGAAATCATGATTCGTGCAGTCGTGGAAGGGGATGTTTCGATTCCAGCCATGACGACGGATATTCAAAAGCAGGTTCATGATCATCTCCAAGAAACAACGGGGATCCCGGTATCGAATGTAGCTGTATATATCGCCAATGTTGCTCAGTCGACGGCGATCAAGAGTAGAGTGGAATAGAGGTGATCTTCCCGATGATCTGGAAAGAAATATGGGAGAGTCACGGAGGACGGATTACCGGTCTAGCCGGCGGAATCTTTTTTGGTTTTATTTATTTGTTTGCGGGTTTTTGGGATATGTTGTTCTTTGCATTGGTTGTGTTCATAGGATATACTTTCGGCAAAAGAAAGGACTTGCACTTAGGGTCTTTTTTTCGCTGGAGTGAAATAGGACAGTGGCTTTCTGAGCGCTGGCGTCCTTTTAAATGAACCCGTGATATGCTTTCTCCGGAAAAAAAGAGCTACAGCTTCAACATGCCCGTTTTCCGGTGAAAACATATTGCGGATTTTTTTTGTGAAAAAACCTTTGCTTCAAGGGAGTGCAACAATCCAGCTGTAATAACCCATAATAATGAAAAGTGCATTTATGACTGGTTCAGGAGGAACATAATGAAAATAATGAAAAGACGTGTAGCTAGGGAAATCATCGTGCAAAGTCTATATCAAATGGAAATGAATGAGGTTAACGGTGAAGAAGCGGTGAATATGCTTTTGGATGAAGCCACCGAGGAAAACGACACTGAACGTGTCATCACGAACGAAATCGAACTCAAGTCTTATGTGCTCGGACTGGTCAATGGAGTTTGGAGCCATAAGCAAGCGATCGACGGCCTGCTCGAAAACTACTTGAAAGGATGGCAAATTAGCCGTCTATCAAGGGTAGATCGTCAAATTCTACGTTTGGCTGCGTTTGAACTGTTGTATTCGAACGATGTGCCAGCCAAGGTCGCAGTAAATGAAGCGATTGAGCTGTCCAAGCATTTCGGTACCGAAGAGTCAGGGAAGTTCGTTAACGGTGTTCTGGGGAACATGATCCGTGAGCTGGACAAGCTGAAGAGCGCGAAGAACGTAGAGAACGTCGAAAACGATCCTTCCTGATTTTAAATTTGCTCACTTTTAAGCCGGAATCGGTTGTGGAACGAATGAAGCATTTCGCATACGGGGGAGAGAGTAAAATGACAGCAACCATTATCAGCGGTAAACAGGTATCTGAAGAAATCCGCGGCGTTATTGCCGGCGAAGTACAGGACTTAGTGGTTAAAGGTGTTGTGCCAGGTCTTGCCGTTGTGCTTGTGGGTGAAGATCCGGCGTCGCAGGTGTATGTCCGCAACAAGGAAAAGGCGTGTCATGATTTGGGCTTTTACTCTGAGGTTCATCGTTTGCCTGCGGAAACTTCGCAAGACGATTTGCTTGCACTCGTGGACAAGCTGAACCAGCAGGACAACATCGACGGAATTTTGGTGCAGCTGCCCCTTCCCGGGCATATTGATGAAAAAGCGGTTATCAACGCAATTGCTGTAAACAAAGACGTGGATGGTTTTCATCCGGTTAATGTGGGGAATCTGGTAATCGGCGATGACAGCCTGCTTCCGTGTACACCGGCAGGTGTGATCGAATTGATCAAACGGGCAGGAATTTCATTGTCTGGTAAACATGCCGTCGTAATCGGCCGCAGCAATATTGTCGGCAAACCGGTATCGCTTCTGCTTCAGAGAGAAAATGCGACGGTAACGATGTGCCACTCCCGCACGACAAATATGGCTGAGATTGCCCGCCAGGCAGACGTGCTTGTAGTAGCAATCGGCCGGGCGAATTTCATTGATGCTAGCTACATAAAACCTGGTGCGGTCGTCATTGATGTCGGTATGAATCGTCTCGATAACGGCAAGCTGGCCGGTGACGTGGATTTTGAAAGCGTGAAGGAAGTATCGGGGCCGATCACTCCGGTTCCTGGCGGCGTGGGCCCGATGACTATAACGATGCTGATGCAAAATACGCTGCTTGCGGCCAAACGTCATCACGGTCTCGCGTAAGAGAGGGATTCTGACATGGAACCACAACGTATTTTTTCGATAAAGGACCTAAACAAATATATTCGGATGAAGCTTGATTCGGACGTTTTGCTATCCGATGTCTGGATTCGCGGCGAAATATCGAATTTCACCCATCATTCCAGCGGGCATATGTATTTCACGCTAAAGGATGAGGGCAGCCGAATCCGGGCGATCATGTTTGCTTCCCATAACCAGCGTCTTCCATTTGTGCCGAAGGAAGGTTCAAAGGTTATTGCAAGAGGTAACGTAACGGTTTACGAGCGTGATGGCCAATACCAGTTTTATGCTACGCATATGCAGCCGGATGGAATCGGCAGCTTGTACTTGGCTTTTGAGCAGCTGAAGAAAAGGCTGGAGGAAGAGGGGCTTTTTGCGGCCGAACGAAAACGGCCAATTCCCGAATTCCCAGAAACGATCGGCGTCATTACTTCTCCGACGGGGGCAGCGGTCCGGGACATCATGATTACACTCGGTAGGCGATATCCGCAAGCGAGGATCATTCTGTATCCTGTACTCGTGCAGGGCAAAGGGGCAGCGCCTTCGATCGTGCGCGCCATACGGCAGATGAACGAAATGGAAGAAGCCGATGTTCTGATCGTGGGCCGTGGCGGCGGTTCGCTTGAGGAATTATGGGCATTTAACGAGGAGCAGGTGGCAAGAGCGATTCGGGCATCATTTATTCCAGTGATCTCCGCGGTAGGACATGAAACGGATTTCACTATCGCTGATTTCGCGGCGGATCTTCGGGCCGCCACGCCGACGGCGGCGGCTGAGCTGGCGGTTCCACATGCGGCTGAGCTGGGCAATAGGATCGAACAGCGCCGACGCCTGCTGCGGCAGCTGCTGCTTGAACGGGTAAAACGCAGTCGCCAACAGCTTACTTCGCTGCAGCGTTCACCTGTGCTCGTACATCCGCGGAGATACATGCTTCAACATGCGGAACGTCTGGATATGCTGAAGCAGCGTTTAAACGGCTGTATGCAGGCGAAGCTGAGTCTGAGCCGGGAGAAGCAAAGCCGGATGTATCACGGGCTGATGCGTTATCATCCGCAGGAACAGCTCTCCTATGCCAAGAAACGCAGCGAGGCTAGCAGTAAGCAGTTGGTTACGCTTATGCAGTCAATTCTGAGAAATAAACAGTCTCAGCTGCGTTCATCAGTTAGACATCTTGACGCCTTGAGCCCGCTTAAGGTGATGGCGCGTGGCTACAGCCTCGTTTATGACGAGCAGGAGCAACATCTCATCAAATCAATCAATGACGTACAGCCTGGGGATCTGGTCCATATTAAGGTGAGCGACGGTCAGCTTTCATGTCAGGTGTGGGGAATGAAGGAGGATGGACAAGTTGACGGACAAGAACAATGAATTGAAGTTCGAAGACGCCATGATTCAGCTGGAGGATATCGTCGGGGAGCTTGAACATGGCGATGTGCCGCTTGAAAAGGCAATTGAACTGTTCCAAGAAGGAATGAAGCTTTCGCAGCTTTGCAGCCAGAAACTCGAGCAGGTGGAACGGAAAATTGAAATGATCGTGGAAGAGAACGGCGAATTGCGCAAAAAACCTTTCGGCGCTACATTAGATGCAAATGGTGGTGACATACTTGAGTGAAGCGGCCTCCTTCAGAGAATTCCATCAACACATCATTGAACGGGTTGCAAAAAGACTCGAGGAGAGCCTGCCGGCTCACTGGCACATACCCTCCACGCTGCGGGAAGCGATGCTTTATTCCTTGATGGCCGGAGGGAAACGTATGCGCCCCCTGCTTGTCATGGCTGCTTGCGAGGCCTTGGAAGGGAACGCGGATGCGGCGCTTGACGCCGCATGTGCCGTTGAAATGGTGCATACTTATTCCCTGATCCATGACGATTTACCGGCCATGGATAATGATGATTACCGTCGGGGAAAATTGACGAATCACAAAGTTTTTGGGGAAGCTTCAGCTATACTTGCTGGCGATGCGCTGCTGACGCATGCCTTTTTTCTGGTGGCGCAATTGTCCGCGGTTCATGGCGTACCAGCCGCAAGAGTGGTGGAAATCACGATGGATCTATCGAAACTATCGGGTCCAAGAGGAATGGTTGGCGGCCAAGTGGCTGATATGGAGGGCGAGCAAGGGCTGACGGAGTTGGAACAGCTTAAATATATTCATCTCCATAAAACAGCTGATTTGATTGAATTTTCGCTGCTGGCAGGTGGCCGGATCGGCGGTGCAAACGTGTCGCAGCTTGAAGCACTAGGTACATTCGGAAGGAAGCTCGGGCTTGCATTCCAGATTCAGGATGATATTCTAGATATCGTTGGCGATGAAGCCAAGCTGGGGAAAAAAACACAAAGCGACATGAAACAGGAAAAAGTAACGTATCCTTATTTTATCGGGATTGAAGATTCTAAGCGGGAAGTCCGGCGCCTAACGGACGAGGCGAAGGCGGCAGTACTTGAAGCAGAGCTTTCGAATCCTTCACGTCTGCTGGAAATCGCAGATTACCTGATGAACCGGGATCATTAAACAGTTATTTTAGGTTTGTGAGCGTTTTGTGATATAATGACGAAAAGAATCGCTGTTTCTGCAAGGAAAGCGTAACCATATAAATGAAAAGAGGCTTTTGCATGGAAGCCGGACGTAAAGAAGATATTTATTCTATCGAGGAAAGCGGGGAGGTTGACGTGCTGCTTCCACAAATTAATCAGCCAGAACAAATTAAATCTCTATCTGTTGACGAGCTCAATTCTCTGGCAGCTGAAATTCGTCATTTTTTGATCGAGAAACTATCTGTGACTGGAGGGCATCTCGCTCCAAATTTGGGAGTGGTGGAACTCACGCTGGCCTTGCATTACTGCTATGACAGTCCACGTGATAAATTTATTTTTGATGTCGGACACCAAGCTTATATCCACAAAATATTGACCGGACGGATGGATCAATTCGATACCCTCCGTAAGTATAAAGGGCTGTGCGGCTTTGTAAAAAGAAACGAAAGCGAACACGACGTATGGGAGGCCGGACACAGCAGCACTTCGTTGTCGGCCGCTATAGGGATGGCCCTTGCCCGGGATTTTAAGGGAGAGAAGAACAAGGTTGTTGCTATCATCGGAGACGGAGCTCTAACCGGGGGGATGGCTTTTGAAGCCCTGAACCATATAGGCCACGAGCAAAAAGATTTGATGGTCGTGCTAAACGACAATGAAATGTCGATTGCACCGAATGTCGGTGCGATGCATAATTACTTGAGCAAAATCCGTTCTGATCGCCATTATCTTCGGGCAAAGGACGAACTGGAAATTCTTCTGAAGAAAATTCCGGCCATCGGCGGCATGCTGGCCAAAACTGGCTCCCGCTTGAAGGATAGCCTGAAATATATGATGGTGCCCGGCGTGCTGTTCGAGGAACTTGGATTAACGTATCTCGGACCAGTAGACGGGCATGACATCCAAAAGCTGATCGAAACTTTTAAACAAGCAGACAACGTGCGGGGTCCGGTTTTTGTCCATGTTCTGACCACGAAAGGAAAAGGTTATAAACCGGCCGAAGCCGATTCCCATAAATGGCATGGTATTTCACCTTATAAAATTGAATCAGGCAAAGAGTTGAAAGCTGTTGGAAATCCGATGTATACGGACGTATTTGCCAAAACGCTCATTGAGCTTGGTGAGAAGGATCCAAGGATTGTTGCCGTGACACCGGCCATGTCTAAGGGATCCGGGCTGATACCGTTTAGCGAGAAATTCCCAAGCCGTATGATCGATGTCGGCATCGCGGAACAGCATGCGGCCACTATGTGCGCTGCACTGGCGATGGAAGGCATGAAGCCGATATTTGCCGTGTATTCGACCTTTATGCAAAGGGCGTATGATCAAATCGTGCATGATATTTGCCGTCATAACGCGAATGTAATGTTCGCGATCGACCGTGCGGGCTTTGTTGGGGCCGACGGTGAGACGCATCAAGGCGTCTTCGACGTGGCTTTCATGCGCCATATCCCGAATATGGTCATGATGATGCCGAAGGATGAAAATGAGCTGCGCCATATGATGAAAACGGCTCTGGATTATAATGATGGACCAATCGCTTACCGCTATCCACGGATTAACGGACTTGGAGTACCTCTTGATGAGGAGCTTGTTCGAATTCCGATCGGCCAGTGGGAGACGTTACGCGAAGGCGAAGGTTACGCGGTGCTGGCGTCTGGACCGATGGTTCAAGTTGCGCTGGATGCGGCAGAGCAGTTAAAGCGTGAAGGAATTAATTTGCGCGTCGTGAATGCCCGCTTCCTGAAGCCGCTTGATGAAGAAATGTTGCTTGAATTGGCACACAGCCATACCAATATGGTTGTTCTTGAAGAAGCGAGTGAAGCTGGAAGTCTCGGCAGCGCCATACTGGAATTTTATGCGTCCAAGTATATCTTTGACGCCAGGGTGTCGCTGATGGGTGTGCCAGACCGTTTTATCGAACATGGAAGCGTCAAAGAACAACGCGAGGAGACCGGACTGACGTCCGAAGCCGTTTGCGTGGAAATTAAAAAGCTGATGTCCCTGCATTCGTTCGGAATGGGCAAAACGGGATATTCTTCTTAGCAGTACTTAAGAATCAGGAGATAAACATGAATTCGCCAAAAGAACGAATTGATATCCTGCTGGTTGAGCAGGGGTTTTACGATAGCCGCGAAAAGGCTAAGGCCGCCATTATGGCCGGTCTGGTTCTCGCGAATGAGGAGCGGATTGAAAAGGCTGGGATGAAGATCCCACGGGATACTGTGATCCGCGTTAAAGGAGCTGTGCATCCTTATGTCAGCCGTGGTGGATTGAAGCTGGAGAAAGCCATCAACACCTTCAATCTCGGTATGCAGGGCAGAACGATGCTGGACATTGGTTCTTCAACCGGAGGCTTTACGGATTGTGCGCTTCAGCATGGGGCCGAATATGTATATGCCATTGATGTCGGGTCCAATCAACTGGATTGGTCACTCCGCAATGATGAGCGCGTCTGCGTGATGGAAAAAACAAATTTTCGATATATGACGCCTGCAGATCTAAAAGGACCCGAGCCGAATTTTGCAAGTATTGACGTATCTTTCATTTCCCTGCGAATTATTTTGCCGCCGTTAAAGGCGCTCCTAAAAGGCCCTGCGGATATAGCGGCCTTAATTAAGCCGCAGTTTGAAGCCGGACGGGAGAAGGTTGGGAAATCGGGCGTTGTCCGGGAATCATCAGTTCACCGTGAAGTGCTGATGAATATTCTTGCCTTCGCTCATGACCTAGGGTTCGAACTGAAAGGTGTGACCTTCTCTCCGATTACCGGAGGCGAAGGAAATATTGAATTTCTGGCTCACTGGCATGTGGATGCCGAGAAGGACTCGGCAGGGGAAGAATCTTCGGAAGAGTTTAATGCGAAGCTTCAGGCAATCGTTGATGACATAGTGGCGCAAGCCTCGATTACATTTACGGGAAACTCATCCAAGTGATGGGTTTCTTTTTGTTCGGTGGTTATAATGACGCTCTCAGGAGCTTTTTTAATCCGAAGTATTCAAAAAAAGAGAATTGATGGGAACGTTTGTTTGGTATATAATAGGAGTAATAGGTTAATCGTTCCAGTGGTATGATGAACTTTTTGTCAGGGTTATGCTTTCTCAGCAGTGAAAAAAGGAATTTCATCCGGCACCCGCGAATAAAACTTTGAGGTGATCGGGATGGAACAACGGGCGGACGGGCTCGTCATGCTTCTTATTGGATTGCTGCTGCTGGTTTGGATTGTGTACGGAATCAGGTCTTGGTTATTCAAGCCGCTGCCGGCCCGTGTGCCGGATATGCCCATAAATGAAGAAATACCCGATCATCCGGCGGTGGACATGCTGGAGAAATCAGGGTATGAAGTTTTAGGCGGTAAGATCAAAATTCCGCTGTTGTTTGACGTCGATGGCGAAGACTTTCACAGTCGATTATTTATTGACTTTCTTGCGAGGAGTAGTGAAGGCATCATTTACCTCGTTAAAGTTGCTCGGAGCCGCCTTCCGATGGATTGGACGGGAAGTTCAATTCGGGACCGTTTGCTTCCGTATTTTTTGCTGTATCCGGGCTGCGGTGGTGTTCTTTACGTGGATGTGGAAAATGATGAGGTTGCTTGCATTCGTTTTGATTGGGATGAAGAAGACTGGAATGGATATGATGAATAAATATAAGTTTTAGCAGGAGGTAATCATGAAAGGTCAACGACATATTAAAATTCGGGAAATTATTACCCATCAGGATATCGAAACGCAGGATGAGCTGGTTGAGGCGCTGCGTGATTCAGGATTCCAGGTTACACAAGCGACGGTATCGCGTGATATCAAGGAGCTGCTTTTGATCAAGGTACCGATGGATGACGGAAGATACAAATATTCTCTGCCGACAGACCAACGTTACAATCCGGTCCAGAAACTGAAGCGCGCGCTCGTAGACAATTTTGTTCATATTGATTACACCAACAATTTGGTAATTATGAAATGTTTGCCTGGTACTGCAAATGCCATAGCAGTTCTGCTGGATAATATGGAATGGAATCAAATTATGGGTACAATTTGCGGCGATGATACGATTTTGATGATTTGCCGTACCAATGAGGAAAGTGTAAGTCTGGTAAATATGATCATGGGATATACAGGCGGAGGTACGCATTAATTGGAGGTGCTTTTTTAAATGCTGATGACATTAAGCATTCGGAATTTAGCCGTAATTGAAGCGGTGGATGTGTCATTTCATGCAGGATTTCATGTTCTGTCAGGGGAAACAGGAGCCGGGAAATCGATTGTTATCGATGCTTTGGGGCTTATTGCAGGAGGCAGAGGTTCGGCAGAATTGATTCGGTACGGCTGTGATAAAGCCGAAATCGAAGCGATGTTTGAGCTTCAGCAAACTCATCCGGTCTGGAACTCCTTGGAACAAATCGGCATCAAGGCTGATCCTGAAGAGCATTTAATTATCCGCCGAGAAGTGAACTGCCAAGGGAAAAGTACTTCACGTATTAATGGGCAGCTTGTAAATCTCACCATGCTCCGGGAAATCGGGGAACAGCTCATTAACATTCACGGCCAGCATGAGCATCAAAATTTGATGCGTGCTGACCGTCATTTGCATCTTCTCGATACATACGGCGAATCCATCATCGGCCCGATCAAGCGGCTGTATCAGGAGAAATATGTTTCCTTCTCAAAAGTCGAAAAGGAATACCGTGAGCTCATGAACAACAGCCAAAAAACGTATCAGATGCTTGATCTTTACCGTTTTCAGTTGGAGGAAATTTCTGCGGCTTCCTTAAAGTCGGGCGAAGATGAATGGCTTTTGGAAGAACGGGTCAAGCTATCCCATAGCGAGAAAATGATGGATTCCGTCTCAGGCGCATACGACCTGATATACGGCCAACAAGGCTTGGGAACAATTAGTACCGCAGTTTCCCGCCTGGAAGATGTTGCACAATACGATGAGAAGGAACTAAAACCCATATTGGAGCAGCTGCAATCGGCTTATTACCAGCTTGAAGATGCCGCGTTCCAGTTGCGTGATTACCGCGATGATATTGAGTTTAATCCGGAACGCCTCAATGAGGTGGAAGAACGGCTTGATTTGATCGCTTCTTTACGCCGCAAATATGGTGAAAGCGTGGATGAAATTCTCGCTTATCACAATACTATATTTCAGGAAACCAATGCTCTGGAGAACAAAGACGAACGTCTGGAGGAGCTTAAAACTCGCCGTGATGAAATGCTTATGGATTTGATCGCAGCGGCGCAGGAGCTTAGCGAGGCCCGTCAATTGTGTGCTGCGGACCTGGCAGGCCAAGTGGAGAAAGAACTGAAGGATCTTCATATGGAACGGACTTCCCTTGAGGTGAGATTGGACCGAATTGAAGATGCCAAAGGAGCGGAAATTGATGGCCGCAGAATTAAGTTGAACCGCCAAGGGATCGATACGGCCGAGTTCATGATTTCGCCGAACCCAGGCGAACCATTGCGTCCGCTCAGCAAAATCGCTTCAGGTGGTGAGCTTTCCCGAATGATGCTTGCTATGAAAAGCATATTTGCAAGGCATGATCGTATTCCCGTGCTGATCTTTGACGAGGTCGATACTGGTGTCAGCGGCAGAGCGGCTCAATCCATTGCAGAGAAGCTGGATAAATTAGCAGGAAACTGTCAGGTTTTCTCCATTACACATCTGCCTCAGGTTGCTTGTACGGCGGATTATCAATATTTAATCGAAAAGAGCATTGAAGGCGAACGGACGATGACCCGTGTAGAGGAGCTTTCAAATGACGGCCGCGTGGAAGAGCTCGCACGTATGCTGGGCGGCGTTGAAATTACTGAAAAAACGCGTCATCATGCCCAGGAAATGTTGAAGCTGGCGGGTGAACGGAAGGCTGTCAAAACCGCACCAGCGTAATGATTGACAGTAATAAAAGCCTGGGGGCAGGGTAATCTTAAAGGTACGCAATTGGCGACCAACCTTTTTCGTCAAGCGAAAGAAGCAAAAGGGAGCGTGACAGCCATTGAACTCCAGCCTCAGGATTAAAATGCTCGGTCTTTTCATTGTCTTCTTTTTGTGTTTTTTTAGCATGACCGCACCAGTGCAGAGCTTTACTTCTATTCCCAGCGAGATCAGGATGTTTGCCGGAGAAACGAACTCCGTACAATTGGCCATGCCAGTGGCAGCACAGGCGACGGTGGATCGGCCGGATGTCCTGCAACTGAACGGATCCGCTATTTCATCGCTGAAGGTAACACCGCAGCATCCGTTGCAGCTTCATCCCCAACAGAGCGGGAAAGCAAAATTGACTTTTAAGTTGTTTGGAAAAATTCCTTTTAAAACGGTACAAATTCAAGTTATTCCCGGTCTTAAGGTTATACCAGGCGGCCAAACCATTGGGGTTAAGGTGAAATCGGCAGGAATTCTGGTAGTGGGCCATCATTTAGTACATGTTGATCCTTCAACCAGAGTTTCTCCTGGGGAAAATGCTGGCATTCAGCTCGGCGATTTGATGACACATATGAATGGTGAACCGTTAAAGGACATCTCAAAAGTGGCCCAGATTGTGAAGGATGCGGGAAGCAGCAAACAACCGCTCGAAATTACGTTTAAACGCGGAGACAAGGTCATAAAAACCAAGCTAACACCCGCTTATGACCAAACCGAACAAAAATGGAGACTAGGGCTTTATATTCGCGACTCAGCTGCCGGTGTCGGAACATTGACCTATTACGCTCCTGATCAAGGAGTTTACGGGGCCTTGGGCCATATCATTACCGACATGAATACGCAGACGCCGATCACAGTCGGTAGCGGGGAAATCCTTCAGTCAAGCGTAACTTCTATTTCCAAATCCCAAGACGGGGAACCCGGGGAGAAAAGAGCCCATTTTCTAAAAGACAGCAAAGTTTTGGGCAACATTGAACGAAACACCCATTTCGGCATTTTCGGAAAAATGAATAAGAACCCTGAGTACAGCCTTTATAAAGAAGGAATCCCTGTTGCCTTCGCCCAGGATGTTAAAGAAGGACCAGCGGAGATTTTAACAGTTGTAGATGGACAGCAGGTCGAAAAATTCAAGGTCAACATCGTTCACGTTTCAAAGCAGGACACTCCAGCCACTAAAGGGTTAGTTATCCGCATTACCGATCCAAGGCTTATTGAGAAAACGGGTGGTATTGTGCAAGGAATGAGCGGAAGTCCGATTGTGCAAAACGGCAAGCTTATCGGTGCCGTTACCCATGTGTTTGTGAATGATCCGAAATCTGGGTATGGCTGTTTCATTGAATGGATGTTACAAGATTCAGGTGTTATCCCGGAGCGCGATGCATCAAATCTTAAGGCAAGCTAAGGCCTTAAGATTTTTTGTCGTTTTAGGTAGAATTACATAGTATTTTGAATAAAAATATTAATTATAAAACAATTTCAAAAAAAAATAAATAAAAATAATTTTCGACAGGAGGAATTTGGATTGGGATGTCGAAAACTATTTCAGACAAAAAAAATGGATAATGATTCTAAGGAGGAAGCAGCCAGTGCAAAAAATCGAGGTTTTGTTGGCGGACGACAACCGTGAATTCACAAATTTACTTGCTGAGTACATTACAGAGCAAGAAGATATGATGGTTACGGGAATCGCCTATAACGGCGAGGAAGTGCTTAATATGATCAGTGAATCGCGAAAAATTCCGGACGTACTTATTTTGGATATTATCATGCCTCATTTGGATGGTTTGGGTGTTCTTGAACGTTTGCGCGAAATGAATTTGTCACCACAGCCGAAGATCATCATGCTGACTGCTTTCGGCCAAGAGAACATCACTCAGCGGGCTGTACAGCTTGGAGCATCTTATTACATTCTCAAACCGTTTGATATGGAGGTTCTCGCAAGCCGGATTCGTCAGCTTGTGGGTGGACAGAGTGTAACTTCAGGGAATGTCAGCATGGCATCGAGCTTGAAATCCAATGTGGTTCCAATGGCAAAAGGAAAGAACTTGGACGCCAATATCACTTCGATCATACATGAAATCGGTGTTCCAGCGCATATTAAAGGATATCAATATTTGCGCGAAGCGATTACGATGGTATACAACAACATTGAAATTTTGGGTGCTATCACCAAAACGCTGTATCCGGCCATCGCTGAAAAATTCAAAACAACGCCTTCCCGTGTGGAACGCGCTATCCGTCACGCCATCGAAGTGGCTTGGACGCGCGGCAACATCGATTCCATCAGCCATCTGTTTGGCTACACGATCAATATCAGCAAATCGAAACCAACGAATAGCGAGTTCATCGCGATGGTTGCTGATAAGCTGAGGATTGAGCATAAGGTGAGTTGAAAGGGTTAGGATTAAGTGATGTTCTGATTTTGAAATTTTCTAACACCTAGTATGTGAAAACCAATCAACTAGTTTTGAAGCCGATGGATTTTTTCCATCTCACCCGATAACCTTAAATGGTTATCGGGTTTTGTTTTGTAGAAATTCGAGGTAAAGCATATAGATTTCAAGAGCAAGATGTGGGGGGACGATCATGGAAGAAAACCCTTATTCTTTATGGATTGAAGCGGAGCATTGGGCTAAAGATGAGTGGGATGAGTTGGATTCCGACACGGATGATTACGCGCGGCAGCACTGATTCCATCAGCCATCTGTTTGGCTACACCATCAACATCAGCAAGTCGAAACGGATCAGTAGCGAGTTCATCGTCATGGTTACTGATAAGCTACGGATTGAGCTTAAGGTTAGTTGAAAAGGGTAGAGAAATTGATTTAGCTCGACTTCAAGATTGTATAAGTTATTTATAGATCAGAATTCAATATTGAGCCATAAGTGGTGCTGATTTTTATGTGAGAAGTATGCATAACGGATATATACCCAGTGCATAGTAAAGAAGACGAACTTTTATCAGCAAAGGAGGTCTTTCTGCATGAATGTTCAAAGAGCACAAGAAATAGCGTCCTCACCCGTTATGGCACATGTGTTGTGTGATGGAACTCCGGTTTTTATTCAGCATGTAAACGAACAGAGTGAGACAGCACGCATCTATGCGCTGAACAATGCGGAAGAGGAGCGGGAAGTATCTTTGTATTCGTTGTCAGAGCAAGATTAGGCAGTGGGATAAAGAAAGGGGGAGTACATGATGGAGAAAAATGAAGAGAAAGCCGTCGAGGCGGATCGTTTGAATTTTCATGACCAAACCGATGATGTAGTTCGGCATGTGCCTGCCACGACGGATGCCAGCGAAGCTGTTGCAGCCATCACTTCACATATTAATAAATACGACATACCGGATGAGTTGGAAGAGAAATAATGATACTTCAAGCACGCACAGGCTATCCTTTTATATATGGCAAATGTACACATTCAGATATACAGCGGTTCAAATGAAAGACAATGCAGTGTAAAGGACTCCTTCACAGGAGTAACCGTTAAGAGAGAGGAACGCGGGGAAGACCAAAAGAGAACGTTGTACGCTCGCCTGGCACCGAGGTAACATTCAGCTTCCCGTTCTGTTTTTCAACTAAACGTTTGACGATGGCCAGTCCTAACCCGGTTCCTTGAAGCTTGGCATTTCGAGATCTTTCGCCTGTATACAATCTATCGAAAATATGTGGAAGATCACGGGCATCAATGCCCGGTCCGCTATCCCATACATCCCCCATGCGAGTGTTTCCTCAATACGCAGTTGCACACCGACAACACCGCCGCATTTTCCATACTTCATTGCATTTGACAGTAAATTTGTCAGAATCCTTTCAATAAAAGGTGGATAAGCCCACACATGAATCGGTTCGAACGGCAAATCCGCATGAAAATCAAGACCAAGTCTCAGACATTCCATTTCAAAAACGGCTGCAATCTCTTCCACCTTCTCGGGAAGATTGATCTGAACCAGAGCGAGAGAGAGGTCATCCGACTCCAATTTGGCCAAATCAAAGAAATCTGTGAAGAGGCGGGATAGCTTCGATCCTCGATCTCTTATTATTCCTAGGTATCGCTGCTTGTCCGCCTCGGACAACGAGTCGTCCACTTGGAGCGCCTCCACATACCCTAACATGACGGCCAAAGGGGTTTGGACATCATGCAGTAGATTTGAAATCATTTTCTTTTGGGTTTCTTCCATCCGCGCGATTTGTACAGCGTATTGTTGCGTTTGGTCTGCCATTTCATTCACTTGTGTGCACAACTCCTTCATCTCTCGATTTAGACCGTGCACCCTTAACCGTGGTATTCCCCGTCCCGATTTCATCGCGTGTAAACTTTCTGTAATCTGAATCCATTGTTTCCGCCTTCTAAACCATCTAAACCATATTAGGGTGGCCACCGTGATTCCGGCTAAAAGGAAAAGTGGATTCAAAACTTGTCCACCGTCTCGAACTTGTAGCCAATCCCCCAAATGGTATGTATATACCTCGGATGAGAGGGATCCTTCTCAATTTTGACGCGCAGCCGTCTCATATGAACCATGATGGTGTTTTCATCAGCGACATATTTCTGGTTCCATACGTGCTTGAAAATATCATGTTTGGACAGCACTTTCGATATATTGGACATGAGCAATTTCAGAATTGAAAATTCCGTAGCGGTCAGCTGCTTAAGCTCGCCGTCAACCTCCACCTCGTAAGAGGAAAGATTCAACGATATTCCCGCATGCTGCAAAGATTCATTTTCTTTGGGACGCCCCAGATTCAATTCCAGGTATCGTCTTAATAAGGCTTTGACCCGCGCCAAAAACTCACCTAAACCGAATGGTTTCGTCAAGTAGTCATCCGCCCCCATCCGAAGCCCAACGATTTTGTCTACTTCTTCATTTTTGGAAGAAATAATAAGCACAGGCAGATTGGTATCCTTACGGATCTGTCCGAGAACATCGTAGCCATCCATTAGCGGCAGCATGAGATCGAGAATAACCAAATGATATTCACTGGTTGCGAGCTGGGAAACAGCTTCTGGCCCCGTCATGGCAGAATCGACCTCATAACCCTCCTTTATTAAATAGCGCTTCAGAAGGTCATGTAATTCTTCCTCATCTTCTACCAACAGAATACGTGGTGGCATAGTCCAGCCCCCTTCATCAATAGTTTACTCATGGTGTTATACCAAAATTAAGAATTATGTAAGACTTTCTTCAGTACTGTGTCAGCCAAAAAACACGCGCCGAGAAGTATAATGGGATTCGAATGATACTAAAGAAAAAATATGAAGAGCGGTGATAATATGGAAATCATACTACAGACAAAAGGATTAAGTAAATCTTATGGAGATTTTAAAGCGGTTGACAGTGTTGATCTCTCGATTCACAGGGGCGATATCTATGGTTTCCTTGGGCAAAACGGTGCTGGGAAGACGACAACAACCCGCATGATGATGGGACTCGTTCGGCCAACCAAAGGAGATATTGAGTTGTTTGGGGAAAATGTGGCGACCTGTCGCAGAAATTTGGAACGCATAGGATCCATCATTGAATTTCCGGGATTTTATCCGAATTTGAGCATTGTTGAAAATCTAGATATTCACCGTCGTCTTGCCGGAATTCAATCAAAGGATTCGATTGATAATGTGCTTCATTTGACAGGTATATGGGATGTACGAAATAGGCTGGCCAGACGTCTATCGCTTGGAATGAAGCAGCGGCTTGGGATCGCGCGGGCGCTTCTTCCCCAGCCGGAGCTGCTGATCCTCGATGAGCCGACTAATGGACTGGACCCGATTGGCATCAAAGAGATACGTCAATTGATTTTGGACCTGGCTCGTATGAACAAAATTACGATTCTCATCTCTAGCCACATTCTTTCCGAGGTGGAACAGTTGGCAACTCGGATCGGCATATTACATAAAGGGAGGCTGCTGGAAGAACTGGAGCTAGAGAAAATCCAGCAGAAAAATCAAAATTATATCGAGGCAAAGATGGTTCAAACAGAGAAAGGACTTATGCTGCTGGAGGAGAAAATGCATTTGAACCAATTCCCGGTTATAGAGCCGGGAGTTGTACGTATCTATGAAAAGCTGAATGAAACCAGCTCGATGATCAAACTGCTTGTAGAGCATGGGGTTGAGGTAAGTGAGTTTAGTTTGATTCAGGCGAATCTTGAAGATTATTTCGTTCAGGTAACAGGAGGGAAAATAGATGGTTAATATTTTGCATGCAGAGATCATGAAGTTGAAACGCTCTTCGTTGTTATGGCTCATTCCGTTAAGTGCTGTTCTGACCGCATTAATGGAATATGCCGCGTTAATCTACCAGCAAAAAAGTACGCCAGGGGCTATGTTTAACTGGGACTGGCTGGTATTCACAAATTTTCGCTACGCTTCTCTGCTAATCTCTCCCATTTTATTCTCTTTGTTTATTGGCTACCTCATTGCATTAGAGTTTAGAGAGGGGACGATCAATACGTTGTTTACGTATTCGCATCGCAGAATTAACTTCCTTTTCGCCAAATATCTGTTGCTTATTCCGATTGTTTTTATCATTTTGTTGTTGGAGCTGTTGTTGACATTAGGAGCGGGTTTTGCAGTCAGTCATCCACCTTTATCGATGGATTCATTTTGGCGATACATACAGGCATTTTTGTGGCTTACACTAATGACATATGCTTTTGTCCCGGTCTATGCGACTGTCAGTATACTGGGAAGAAGTTATTTGCCCAATATCGTTTTTGGACTCGTTGCACTTATCTGTGGTGTTATTCTCGTAAACTCGCCTGAATATGGGATTATGTTTCCTTGGAGCGTTCCGATCCTGATGTTGAATCATTTTGTGGATAGTACGAATGGTAGCATGATTGATATATCGTATGTGAAAGGTATTTTTTCGCTCGTCATTGTTTTTGTCGTACCATTTATTTTTAATATCGTGTATTATTCCCGGATGGACGTGGAGGCGAAGTAGGAGCCTGAGGTATAATAAAAATAAGTATAAGGGGGGAATGGAAGATGAGCCGCGTTTATGTCATTTCGGACCATCATTTTGGTCATCAGAAGATTATCGATTTTGAATCAAGGCCATTTGTTACTGCGGAAGAGATGGATCAATATATGATCAACCAGTGGAATGCCGTAGTTAATAAAGAGGATCGGGTATTTCATCTTGGTGATTTCTCTTTTTACAATAAAGAAAAAACGAAAGCGATCGTAGAACGTCTGAACGGGGAGAAGTTCCTCATTATGGGCAACCATGACCGGGGACGGAGCAAAAAATGGTGGCTGGACGCCGGTTTTGATGAAGTCAGCGAATACCCGATTATATACGAATCGTTTTACTTTTTGTCCCATGAGCCCATCTATATGAATAAACATATGCCTTACGTCAATATCCATGGTCATATCCACAACCAAAAATATGAAGGCCAGCATTATTTTAATGTCAGTGTCGAGCATTGGGATTATAAACCGGTTTCATTTGAAGAAATCCGAAACAGTTTGGTTGCGAACGAAGAACAATAAAACTATTTTCATATACACGCATATGTAAGTGATTCAAAGGTTACAAACTTTTGGCTGGATAAGCTCCTCAAAAAAACATAATATGAAATAAGATGCTGGCTTGCAATGAAGCTGTGCGACCAAAGAGAGGAGCATCATGTGAATGAGCAAAAAATGGGTCATTGCGTCAGCCGCAATTATCGTCATATTATCTGCGACTTCAATATTTACCTTTGCGAAGGACAATTCGATAAAACCTAGTCCAAGTGCTGAGGGGACGGTAACGGCAAATAAAGCCCCAAATAATCAGCTCACTTCGGTGAACATCCCATCCGAGGAAATGATTGCCGAATCCGACGATAAGACTGTACATATCACAGGAATCAAGACCGATGAAGGGATCTTTGGTCAATTAAAAATAATAACATCTGTGTTTAGCAGCAGTGCACCCGGCTATAACGTGTCGAATCCAACCTATGCTCCGCAAATCATAAGCGAAGATCTAAACGGAAACGGGCAACAGGAAGTCGTTGTGATCCTGACAACGGGTTATGGTACCGGAGTTTACCAGTCCAATGTAGTTGTGTATAATTCAGAAGGAACCAGGGTACCGGTAGAAGATGCCAATACGGCGTTTTTGAAGCAGTTTAGCGGGAATTTTTCCGACCAAGGGCTCGAACTAAACGTACAGGGGCAGCATTATGAAGTGCCTTATTCATTCATTTTATCGGATCACGCGCATTTAGACGCCCGGCCGCAAATCGGGAGCATAATGCAGTATACCGTTGAGGACGGTGTATTAACTGCCACGACCGGAGTGCAAATCTCGCCCTCGGAATTTGTGGGAGATCTGAAATTGAAATATTCGTTCAAAAACGGCTCGTTTCAGGCCGGCAATGCAAGCTTCGAACTGTACCCAGAATATAGCACATAAAAGCATGAAAGGAAGTTTATGAAAACAACCAGATATACATACTTTATCATTTCAATGTTGGCGGGCATTTTTTTGTTTGTTTTTTCAGGATGTTCCACGGGTTTGCAGGTTATTGGTACTCCGGATTCTGGCACTCCAGTTTCCTCAGGCGAACCCAAATTGAAGGTTTACTTTTTGGATGTCGGACAAGGCGCTTCGCAGTTGCTAGTGACCCCCTCCGGCAAAACAATGCTGATCGATGCGGGCAACAATTCCAAAGAACAAGCGATGTTGGATTATATGAAGCAATACCATATTTCCAAGATCGATGTCGTAATCGGTACGCATCCGGATGCGGATCATATTGGGGGTCTTGATAAAGTCATTGACAATATTCCAGTCGATGCGATCTATATGCCGAAGGTCCAATCTAATACGAAAACCTATGAATCTCTGCTCATATCGATCAAAAACAAGGGGCTAAAAGTGAAAACGGCAAAATCAGGTTTGTCCTGGGATCTTGATGAGCATGTTCATGTGGATATGCTAGCGCCAACACGTACCTATGAGGATTCGAATAATATGAGTGCCGTTGTGAAGGTTGCCTATGGACAAACCTCGTTTCTTCTGACGGGTGATTCGGAAACGGTAAGTGAAAAGGACATGGTCGCATCAGGAGCGGATCTGAAAGCAGACGTCTTGCTTGTGGGTCACCATGGATCCAATTCATCCACATCGGCGAAATTTTTGAAAGAAGTACATCCGAAATATGCCGTGATCCAGGCGGGCGAAGGCAACTCCTACGGACATCCGAAACCCAAGATATTGGATCGCCTGCAGCAGCAGGGCGTTGAAGTATACCGGAATGATAAGCAGGGGACGATTGAAATGGCCTCGGACGGCAGATCTATTCATGTTGCCACAGAAAGGTAGTGGGACAATTGAAAACATCTACTGGAATTATCGAAGGTTTTGAAGGAGCTTACTGCAAAATCGAAATTGACGGGAATGTTGAAGCGGTGCTGATGGCCCAAGTGGATTCCAAAGCAAAACGCGGGGACGTCGTCGAGTGGCGCGGGGGCAAATGGACCCCAAACTCTGTTTTGACGCGGAAACGAAGCACAGAGATCAAAAAACTAATGGATGATGTTTGGGAAGATTGACGCTGACGGGCCACAGGTCAGATCAGGAAGAAAGGCGAAAGGGCGAAAAAGCCTGTGAAAGTGCATCTTTTTATGCGTCATCGTGATCTCACGCCAGATATTCCTGCAAAAGTGCAACTATTTAAGTCATTGAGGTAGCGTCAAGAAGTTTGTGTAAGTTAGTAGAAATATCCTCTGGACTACGAATAAGCATAAAGTGTTGTTGTTGGAGGAGGCCTCCTCCAACAACAACAAGCTACAATTTTTGTTAAC
>JAIRVF010000150.1 GCA_031254035.1 Paenibacillus sp. | reverse complement strand
TGGTGGCGATGGCGGAGGGGTTCCACGCGTACCCATCCCGAACACGACCGTTAAGCCCTCCAGCGCCGATGGTACTTGGACCGAAGGGTCCTGGGAGAGTAGGACGTTGCCAAGCGAAGAACCACTGTTGATGTATAATCGACAGTGGTTTTTTTGTGCTGTGATAAAGTGATATTGCCGTTATTAATGATTGGATTAAGTGTCTGAGCGCCTCAAACGTATGAGTATGATTACAACTAAAAGTGACTGAATGCCACAAACGTATGAGTATGATTACGACCAAAAGTGTCTGATTACACTACATATGAGTTAACTACGACCAGTAGTGTCTGTGTGCCATTATAAATGAATCTGAATCGACCAAGATCCTGATTTATGGCCGACAGCGATGCAAGTATACCCCGGACCACACACCGTGCGCACAGGGAGCATTGCACACGGTGTCTTCTAACGAAACTGGGAAACGTTATTCCTCCAAAAACGAATTCAAATTAAATCTAACGAAACCACAGATCGTTATATGGGTGAAATATGTGCTGTTGCCCCTTTTTTTGACCAATAGCGATACTCAGTTTCGTTAAAATCTGCAGAGACTTTAAATTACTAAAATAACGATTGGGAGTTTTGTTAGCCATAAGGGCGGTGGCTAAAAGCGGAAAACAGCAAAGCCCCACTCAATAAAGCCTAAGAGATTCGGTATGTGATCAGCATGTTCTAGCTAGTGGTTAAGCTGGCCCTAAGACCTGAGGGATATTTTGCAAGATTTAATGTTTGGATCACAAAAGGAACAGAGAATTTATTTTGAATTACCATGGTTTTTGCTAATAACGTGGATAGGTTGTGGATGAGTTTTTAAATAAACCTTTTTCGTCCACAGAAGGGAATGCCCAAAATTGTATTTTTGTTATTTGTACACAGATCTTGGCGAACCTCTGTCGTTATTAACCTCGTTCTTCAAAATTTAGTCCACAAATTCACAAATCCATCCCCATCATTCACAGGTAACCTGTGTAAATTGTGTATTCCCGCATTGTTTTTATATATTTAACAGGCTTGACCTGTGGGTAATTCATTGACTTTGATATAATCGTTTGCCATACTCGATCTGTAATCCACAGACAGAGGGATGCAGAAGACATCAATGATGAAACCACAATAGAACAACTGCCTCTTTCAATAATTAGATGAGGTGAAAGTAATGGAGATCAGAACGCTGAAACCCGAAGATTTTGATGCCATGATTGAGCTTGGGGAATATTCATTCCAATACCGGTTGTCAGCAGATGAGAAGGATAAAGCCAGAAAACGATTCAAACCCGAAAATACATGGGGGATTTTTGATGAGGAAGGACATCTAGGTGCCAAGCTGGGGCTGCTGCTTGTGGACATTTTTGTGAATGGCAATAAAATACCGATGGCTGGGATCGGGGGCGTGGCCACATGGCCCGAATACCGTAGGCAAGGATGTGTTAACCAGCTACTCACTCATGCACTGAAGGTGATGAATGAATCGGGCAGGCTAATCTCTATTCTGCATCCATTTTCATTTCCTTTTTATCGTAAGTATGGCTGGGAGATGTTTAGCGAGTATAAAAAATATGTGATTCCGACGGAAAGGCTCCCTGCAAAACAGACCATAGAAGGTATTGTACGGCGGGATGTTACGGATATCTCTGTTTTGGATCGGGTATACGAGGCTTACGCCTCACGATTTAATGGAATGATGCTCCGGAGTGAAGAACGCTGGAAAACATCAATTTTGGATGATGAGGAACATACGGCAGTGTATTATTCCCCATCGGGTGATCCGGAAGGATATTTGCTTTATAAGGTGGAGAAAAAGGAGCTTTTGGTAGAAGAGTTTGTGTGGCTGAACGAAAAGTCGAGACAGGCGTTATGGACCTTTATCTGCAATCATGACTCGATGGTAACACAAACCGTTTTGGCCCAAATGCCAGCGGATGACGGCTTAATGTACATGCTCACTGATCCCCGGATTACGCAAGAGATCATACCTTTTGGAATGGCGCGAATTGTAAATCTATCCGGCTTTATTGAAGCATTGGATTTTGAAGGTGGCAATGAGGCAGAGTCTTGGACAATACAGATTAACGATCCGTATGCACCTTGGAATGACGGAACTTGGCGATGGAAGCTTTCAACGGAAGGAAAGGCAGCAGTAGCGCCTGCCGATCCAGAGGAAAAAGCGCAGCTGCAATGTGATATTCAGACGCTGACCACGCTGCTTCTTGGTTATAAACGTCCGGATGAGCTGTGGAAGATGGGAAGATTGACCGGAGAAGCCGCTGCGGTTACCCGTCTAGAGCACGCCATTCCTTTGAAACAAACCTTTTTATTGGACTATTTCTAATTTTACAGACTCTCCTGCCGGAAAAGGCGGGAGGGTTTTTTGCTTCGTATAAGCAGACATTAGGCACATCTGGAAGGCTTTTTTCTCATAGGTGGGGATGGAATCAAGTAAATACGTCAAAAATGATAAGAAAAGCCTGAGCTGGATTCTGGATTTGTCTATGGTGGCAGAACAGTGTGGTAGAAGAACAATGCGCAGAACACTGCCCTTTAGCAAAATTTAGGCACAAACGAGGCTCCCCTCTTGGCAAAACGCGAGAATGTGTTATAATATAGTCAAAGAAAGTCAAAGTCAATTATTGATCAAACTTGCATATACTGATCGAACCACACAGTTTATGTATGATCTCAATTGCCTGATGTTACACTAACAAAGGAGAAGCTGCGGGGAAACCGGCAGCCCATATTTGTATTCATTTTTGCACGGTTCGCGGTTTTGATCTTGGGTTAATTTCTTATAATACCTAGTTGGGCGGCGAATCGTGGACATGTCGAAGTAACCGGCTTTCGAATATAAGTGGAGGATGAATGATGCGTAATATCTCTGATGTTATTGAACAATATCTGAAGGGTATTTTGCATGAAAGTCCCGAAGGTTTGATCGAAATACAGCGTAATGATTTGGCGGACCATTTTTCATGCGTGCCGTCCCAGATCAATTATGTAATAAGCACAAGATTTACGCTGGAGAAGGGCTATCTCGTGGAAAGCAAGCGTGGAGGCGGCGGATACATCCGAATTCAACGCATCGATCTTCCGCAATATTCGGCGCTTCATACTCATCTGCATCAGACCATTGGCAATAACATTGACCAGACGGTCGCAGAAGGGCTGATTTATCAGCTGGAGGAGGCCCGGTTCTTAAGCAAACGGGAAGCCAATATGATGCGCGCGTCTATTTCCAGAGAGGTTCTGATGGTCAAACTGCCTTACAGGGATGAAATACGTGCAAGAATGCTGAAAGCGATGCTGATTTCTTTGCTAGGCAAATAGGTCTACGGAGAAAAGGAGGTACATCGATATGTTATGTCAAGAATGCGGAAAGAGACCTGCGACACTGCATTTCACTAAAATTGTCAACGGTGATAAAAATGAATTCCACATTTGCGAAATCTGCGCGAGGGAGAAAGGGGAAATGATCCCTGGAACGACAGGGGGATTTTCCATACACAGTTTGTTATCGGGACTGCTTGATTTTGAAACCACCGGCAAAGGGATGTCGAGCAGCATCAAAACTCCACAGGCTTTGCGGTGCGAGGAATGCGGAATGACGTATTCCCAATTTAGCAAAGTTGGCCGGTTCGGCTGTAGTTCCTGTTATAAATATTTTGGCGACCGCTTGGATCCTCTTTTCAAAAGAGTGCATGGGAATACCGTACACGTTGGCAAAGTACCCAAGAGAAGCGGTGGCCGGATTCAATTGAAGCGAAAAATTGATGATCTTAAGCTCGAGTTGCAGCAGCGGATCCATCAGGAGGAATTTGAGGAAGCTGCCCAGCTGCGTGACCAGATCCGAACGCTGGAAAAAGAAATGGCAGGACAGTAAAGTTCGCTTGAAGAGGTTGTTCAAAAAGCCCGATTTTGATCACGAAGTAAATCAGGAAGCAGAATCGACATCGAATCTTGAATTTAGCCGGGCCTAAGCGAATGCTTACGAAGTATGTTTCCTCTGGAAACATTTCAGGTGCTCACGTACCTACAACAGGCATATGCTTACGAAGTCGTTTTCTACGAAAACGTGTAGCTCCGCTCCTCAGTCCCTAGCTGCATTCAACTGAAGCGTTTTGAAAAAATGCACATCGGAAGCATAAGCTTCGGTGCTGAAAACCGCCCTTTTTGAACACGCACTTGAAGAAAGGAGGAATAGCAGATGCCCAATCTCCGGTTTACCGAAAAAGCGTTGAGTGAATGGATGCGTGGTATGGCAAATGATTCTGATATTGTGATCAGCAGCCGGGTACGGATCGCACGGAACTTGCAGCACCTTCCTTTTCCCCTTTTGGCGACACGCCAGCAGTCGGAGGAAGTATTGAATCGTTTGGCTAAAGTGCCTGAATATCAGAATATCCAGGCCTTAGGAACATTTTATGCTATTAAGTTGGATGAAATTGAACCGCTCGATAAGAAGGTGCTAGTTGAGAAGCATTTGATCAGTCCCAGCCTAGCGAATGAATCACAAAACGGGGCTGTGATGATCAATGAAGACGAATCCGTCAGCATCATGATTAACGAAGAGGACCATCTTCGCATTCAATGCCTTTATCCGGGTTTTCAAGTCCGTGAAGCATGGGAAAAAGCGACAGCCATCGACGATCTTTTTGAAGCCGAGGTGGATTATGCATTTGACGACAAAAGGGGTTACCTGACGAGCTGTCCAACCAATGTGGGCACAGGGCTTCGGGCATCGGTTATGATGCATCTTCCAGCCCTTGTAATGACACAGCAAATTAACCGAATTTTGTCCGCCGTTTCGCAGGTTGGACTTACTGTTAGAGGAATTTATGGCGAAGGCAGCGAAGCAATAGGTAACCTGTTTCAAATCTCTAATCAAATCACGTTGGGGCAAACAGAGAACGAAATTATTGATAACCTGCACAGCGTCGTGCTTCAAATCATCGAACATGAGAAAAACGCTCGTATACGCCTGATGGATGATTCGCGTCTGCGCATTACGGACCGGATCAAACGATCTTACGGCATTTTGTCTTATGCAGAGGTTATGGATTCCAAGGAAGCCGGTCAAAGACTTTCAGATGTGCGTCTGGGTATTGACCTCGATATTATACAGGGCCCTTCGATTTCGGTGATGAACGAACTGAATGTCATGACACAGCCGGGTTTTTTGCAAAAAAAATACGGGCAGGACATGAACAGCGAGGAGCGCGACATTTACAGGGCTAGGTTGATTCGCGAGACACTGGCGGAAGTTTAGCTGAAGTTTTAGATTAAAGTAAACAATGCTGACTCAAGATTTGATTTTTGAAGGTCAAACAATCTTTAAATTTAAATTTTGGGCCAATATTATATTTCAAACTCATGGAGGTGCAGGAGAATGATGTTCGGAAGATTTACGGAACGTGCGCAGAAAGTACTGGCACTCGCTCAGGAGGAAGCTGTTCGTTTAGGCCATAACAACATCGGTACGGAGCATATTTTGCTTGGACTGATTCGCGAGGGTGACGGCATTGCCGCCAAGGCATTGGTTGGTCTTGGTCTCGGACTTGAAAAAATTCAGGATGAAGTGGAAACACTCATCGGTAGAGGCCAGGAGCAGCCAACCAATATCGCTTATACTCCGCGCGCCAAAAAAGTTATTGAATTGTCTATGGATGAAGCTCGCAAGCTGGGTCATACCTACGTGGGCACTGAGCATATCTTGCTTGGCCTGATCCGTGAAGGAGAAGGTGTAGCGGCACGAGTACTTAACAATTTAGGAATCAGCTTGAATAAGGCCCGCCAGCAAGTGCTGCAGCTGCTAGGAAGCAGCGAGGCGGTATCCAGTCATCATGGCTCGCAGGCAAACGTCAGCACACCAACGCTGGACTCTCTGGCCCGTGATTTGACAGCGGCGGCTAAGGAAGGCAATCTCGACCCGGTGATCGGACGCAGCAATGAAATCGAACGGGTTATTCAGGTGCTGAGTCGTCGTACGAAAAATAACCCGGTGCTGATCGGTGAGCCGGGTGTAGGTAAAACCGCTATCGCGGAAGGTCTGGCCCAAAAAATTATTAATAACGAAATTCCAGAAACACTGCGCGATAAACGTGTCATGACGCTGGATATGGGATCGGTTGTCGCAGGCACCAAATATCGCGGTGAGTTCGAGGACCGTCTGAAGAAGATTATGGATGAAATCCGCCAAGCCGGAAATATCATCTTGTTCATCGATGAGCTGCATACGCTGATCGGCGCCGGCGGCGCTGAAGGCGCGATTGACGCCTCGAATATCCTGAAGCCATCCTTGGCCCGCGGTGAACTGCAATGCATTGGTGCCACGACGCTTGACGAATACCGCAAATATATTGAAAAGGATGCCGCTTTGGAACGTCGTTTTCAGCCGATTACGGTGGATCAACCTTCTCCAGAAGAAGCAGTTCAAATCCTTTTCGGTCTGCGCGACCGTTATGAAGCCCATCACCGCGTGAAAATTACAGATGAAGCGATCGTAGAGGCTGTGAAGCTGTCCGACCGCTACATCTCTGACCGGTTTCTGCCAGATAAGGCGATTGATCTGATTGACGAGGCCGGATCGAAAGTAAGGCTTCATACGTATACCATACCGCCTAATCTGAAAGACCTGGAAAGCCGACTCGATGACATCCGCAAGGAGAAAGATTCGGCAGTCCAAAGCCAGGAATTCGAAAAAGCGGCAGCACTCCGCGATACCGAGCAGAAGATCCGCGAAGAGCTTGAAATTACGAAGAATCAGTGGAAAGAAAAACAGGGACGCACCGATTCGGAAGTAACGCCAGAGGATATCGCTCAGGTGGTAGCAAGCTGGACCGGTATTCCAGTACGCAAGCTGAAGGAAGAGGAAACCGAACGTCTGCTTAACATGGAGTCCATTCTGCATGAGCGCGTCATTGGGCAGGAGGAGGCCGTAAAGGCTGTCAGCCGTGCGGTACGCCGCTCCCGTGCCGGTCTGAAGGATCCGAAACGTCCGATTGGATCGTTTATTTTCCTGGGACCTACCGGTGTAGGTAAAACCGAGCTGGCTCGCGCACTCGCCGAAGCGATGTTCGGGGACGAAAATGCAGTGATCCGCATCGACATGTCCGAGTATATGGAGAAACACTCCACATCCAGGCTTGTCGGAGCGCCTCCGGGATATGTAGGTTATGAAGAAGGCGGCCAGTTGACCGAGAAGGTTCGCCGCAAGCCGTACTCTGTCGTACTGCTGGATGAGATTGAAAAAGCGCATCCTGAAGTGTTTAACATTTTGCTGCAGGTGCTTGAAGATGGACGTCTGACCGACTCGAAAGGACGCGTGGTCGATTTCCGCAATACGCTTATTATTCTCACTTCAAACGTAGGGGCCGAAGCCATCAAGCGGAATTCCACACTTGGCTTTACCGCAGTAGCTGATGCCGGCGCGGATTACAATAATATGAAGGATAAAGTTATGGGCGAGCTGAAAAAGAGCTTCCGTCCAGAGTTCTTGAACCGGATCGACGAAATCATCGTGTTCCACTCGCTGGAAGAGAAGCATATCGCTGAGATCGTCACATTGATGTCCGACGAGCTGCGCAAACGACTGCGTGAATACGATGTAGACTTTATGCTTACGGATAAGGCCAAGGCATTCCTAGCCAAGGAAGGTTATGATCCTGCTTTCGGTGCCCGTCCACTCCGCCGTGCGATCCAGAAGCATATCGAGGATCGTTTGTCTGAGGAGCTTCTGACCGGCAAAGTTGCGAAAGGAGATTCGCTTGTAATCGATGAAGAGAACGGCGAATTGACTGTTAACAAAACCGATAATGTATCAGCTAACTCCTGATCATCATATTGAATCGAATAAGTAAATAAAAGGGATTGATCCGGCGCTTTGTATACGTGCTCGGATCAATCCCTTTTGCATGTGTAAACTTTTTGCAAATACTTTACGATAAAACTTAATAAATGGTAAAATTATAATAATGCCAATTTTCTGAGTGTCCGACAAAATCAGACAAATTCCATATCTAAGGAGAGATCATGGCTAAGAAGAAAACAAAATTTTACTGTACGGAATGCGGCTATGAAGCTGCCAAGTGGTATGGTAAATGTCCAGGCTGTCAGGCTTGGAATACGATGGTGGAAGAGACTGAAAGCGTCATTAAAACACAGGGGATGAACTCTCCGCTGTTTCACAGTAAAGAAAAGGCGCTTTCGATCATAAATATAGAAAGTAGTAATGAAGCACGGGTGCAAACCGGAATCGGTGAGCTAAACCGTGTTCTTGGCGGAGGAATCGTTCCCGGCTCGCTGATTTTGGTCGGCGGAGATCCGGGGATCGGGAAATCGACGCTGCTGCTGCAAACCTCGCATGCTTTGACGCAATTGGGTCTGCGCGTTCTTTATGTTTCTGGAGAGGAATCCGTACGTCAGACCAAACTTCGAGCAGATCGCCTCGGAGCTTTATCTTCTGAGCTTTACGTATTATGCGAAACCAATATGGACCTCATTGAAGAAGCGATTAATAGCATCAAACCGCAGTTTCTAGTTATTGACTCCATCCAAACAGTCTATATACCGGAAGTAACGAGCGCCCCCGGCAGCGTGGCTCAGGTCAGAGAATGCACCGCCCGTTTTATGCGGGTAGCCAAAGGTCTGGGCATTGCCACCGTGCTTGTAGGGCATGTCACGAAGGAAGGGGCCATTGCTGGTCCGAGACTGCTTGAACATATGGTTGACTGTGTTTTGTATTTTGAAGGGGAGCGGCATCATACGTATCGGCTTTTACGGGCTGTTAAAAACCGCTTTGGATCCACCAATGAGATCGGCATTTTTGAAATGAACGAATCGGGCCTAGTGGAAGTGGGGAACCCTTCCGAGCTGTTTCTATCCGAACGTCCGCTGGGCGTTGCAGGATCAACGGTTGTTGCCAGTATGGAAGGAACCCGGCCTGTACTTGTTGAGCTCCAGGCGTTGATTTCCTCCACGCACTTTCCGTCGCCGCGCCGGATGTGCACGGGCGTCGACCATCACCGGATGGGACTTATCATTGCGGTACTGGAGAAACGGATGGGGATGTTCCTGCAGAATCAGGATGCTTACCTGAATGTTGCTGGCGGAGTAAAACTGGATGAGCCGGCGGTGGACTTGGCGATTGCTGTCAGCATTGCCTCCAGTTTCCGAGATATTCCGACAAAGCCGTTTGATGTTATGTTCGGAGAAGTGGGGTTGACCGGTGAGGTGCGGGCAGTCTCACGCGCAGAGCAACGAGTGAAGGAAGCTGAGAAGCTGGGCTTTAAGCGGATTATCATGCCGGAGAAAAGCTTAAAAGGCTGGAAGCATCCCAAAGGAATTGAAATCATTGGTATCAATACCGTGGCGGATGCACTAGCGGTCGCGTTAGATTAGGGGGCAGAAAGAGTTGAAGGAACCTAACCAATTGGATAAAATGAACGACCTGCTTAAGCTGGTCGCACCGGGCACTGCGTTTCGGGATGGCCTGGAAAATGTGCTACGCGCCAAAACCGGAGGTCTGCTTGTTGTTGGCTACAGTCCGGAAGTCATGGAAGTTGTCGATGGCGGCTTTTCGATTAACTGCGATTTTTCACCCAACTATTTATACGAGTTGGCCAAGATGGATGGGGCCATTATATTGAGTGAGGACTTGAAGCGGATTCTGTACGCCAATACCCAGTTGATTCCTGATTCCTCCATTTCCTCGATTGAAACGGGCATCCGTCACCGTACCGCAGAACGTGTCGCCAAGCAGACAGGCAAGCTGGTCGTATCGATTTCCCAGCGCCGTAACATTATTACTTTATATCAGGGTACACTCAGATATGCGCTGAAAGAAATCGGTGTTATTTTAACGAAAGCGAACCAAGCGATCCAAACGCTTGAAAAATACCGGGCTGTGCTGAATCAGTCGCTCACCAACCTGTCGGCATCCGAATTTGAAGAACTGGTTACTGTGCCGGAAGTGGTCAACGTTATCCAGCGGGTAGAAATGGTGCTGCGTATCAAGATGGAAATCAAACGCTACATCAATGAGCTGGGCAATGAAGGACGTTTGATCAGCATGCAGATGGAAGAGCTGGTCAGCAATATGGAGGAGGAAGCTTGGCTTCTATACAAGGATTATGCTCGGGAGGACAATGACGAGAAGATTCGTGAGATGATTGCAGGACTGAAACGCGCAACGGATGATGAACTGCTCGATATTCATTACGTCATGCGTCTTCTTGGTTATCCACTTTCAGCAGCGACATCGGAGGAATCAATCGCGCCAAGAGGTTACCGCATATTGAACAAAATACCGCGGTTGCCAAACGTGATCATTCATAATCTTGTTGAGCGCTTCGGCCAGCTGCCGCATGTTATGATGGCAACGATCGAGGAATTGGATGAGGTCGATGGAATTGGCGAAGTCCGAGCCCGCAACATCAAAGAAGGCCTGAAACGACTACAGGAGCAAGTATTCATTGACAGACAAATTTAAATGCCATACAATCAAGGGATGATACAGGGGTACTAATAAGATTCGAGGTGATGAAGTGTTTACTAAGTCAATTCCGAACATGTTTACGTTATGTAACTTGTGTCTCGGAATGGTAGGAATTATGCTGGCTTTTGACAACAAATTTAATTTAGCTGCCATCATGATAATTATTGCGATGCTTTGTGACGGTTTGGACGGCCGGATGGCTCGTGCGCTCAATGCACAAAGCGAATTTGGCAAGGAACTGGATTCTCTCTCGGATGTGATCTCTTTTGGAATTGCACCTGCACTCATCATGTATGTTTCTTCTTTCCATGGGATGCATCAGGGGTTGATCTGGACTGTCACTGTCATTTTCCCAATTTGCGGAGCTCTGCGGTTGGCGCGTTTTAATGTTCAATCCGGGATTCCGGGATATTTTATTGGATTACCCATACCGGCTGCAGGAGGCGTTCTTGCCACACTGTCGCTGTTTCATAAAGAAATCTCGGCCCCTTATATGATCATCGCCATGCTGATTCTTTCGTATCTGATGGTCAGCACGGTGAAATACCCCAACTTCAAGAAAGTTGGATTTCCGAAAAAAGCTGTGATGTACGCCCCTGTCGTCATTATAGCGGGAGTAGCCGTAGCCGTTATTTTTCCGGATCAAGTATCCAAGCTTATTTTCGTGCCATTGGTGCTTTACGCAGCTTACGGATTGAAACAAAATGTAGAGAGGCTTTTCCGTAAACGCCATTCGGACGAGGGTACGGATCAAAAGGTTTACAACGATCACTCATAAGAGAACAATACCCGGATAATAAAAAGCATTTATTTCCTGCTTCGGCAGCGAAATAAATGCTTTTTTTGTTTGAAAATATTTAAGTTAAGCTTCATGCAAAATGCATCCTGATATTCCAAGAAAAACACATCTGCTAAAGAGTGTCTGACTTCTTTGAAAAGCCATCGATAGATGTTTCTTCATGTATATCAAGGCCTATGATGCGATTGGCTTAGTTTATGACATATTAAACCAGCCAAGGGTGGAGCATTTCTGCGATTCTTTTTGAACGACCTCATCCATGTTGATATCAAGCAGATTGCATAAAGCCGACATGTAAAAAATATTGCGTCCTAGCTCTGTGCTGATAATTTCCTTACAGTTTTCGCATAACTCTCCGCGGACATGAGTCCGTGCCAATTCCTTGGCTTTTTCCAGATTCACTTCAGGTTCAAAGGACTGTTTGCTAGCATGCAATTCGATACAGCCGCAGTCCGTAATCGCCTTGGCTACAGCTCGGTTGACGGAGGCACTGCTTTGCCCGTTTTTGGACAGCACATCCAATAGACTGCGGTGACGGAGCAACAGTTCGGAAACCTGATCCTGAAAAGACTGTAAACTTGGTGCGCTCATTTTCCTTTTCACCTCTAGCATAAGAATTGAATTCATTATATGCCAGGCAATTACCCACTTTCAACCAAAAATGACACTTCTTTTGATGATGAATTTCAAAAAGGGATAAGAAAAAAGTGGAACAACCAGGATTATGCATCCCGAATTTGGACCATACTGCTAAGGAAATATGTATAACTAATACAATCAAGGAGGTGTGGGAACTATATGCTGAGAAAATTTATTATGGCGTTTGCTGGTCTGTGCGGCGCTTGGACGGGTTATACCCTTCATCAATCAGCCGGATGGGCGTTCCCTAAATTAGGCGCTGATCATTCTGTATGGGGCGGCTTACTGTTCGCAGGACTTGGAGCAATTTTATTTTTGTTGATAGGTTCCCTGTGTGCTCAAGCACTGGCAACTCGCTTGCAGACGGTAATCGAATCGCTGGCGGGAATGCCGATGAATGAGCTTGCGGCCGGATCTACGGGCTTAACGGGAGGGCTTTTGCTATCGCTGCTGATCTACCCTAGCTTGGCTTGGGCTGGAAAGGCTGGGGATCTCGCCGCTGTAGGGCTGACGCTTTTTTGCGGATACATGGGATTCCGGATCGGATTGGATAAAAGAGATGAGCTTGCGACACTCTGGACTTCTGGAAGATGGAGCAAGAGGGACGCGTACGAGGAACGGAAGATCGAAGAGCATAAAATTCTGGATACGAGCGTCATCATCGACGGCCGGATCGCGGATATCTGCAAAACGGGTTTTATCGAAGGTACGATCGTCATTCCGGAGTTTGTACTTGAGGAGCTCCAGCATATCGCCGATTCCTCGGATTTGCTCAAACGCAATCGTGGACGTAGGGGGCTCGATATTTTAAATAAAATTCAAAAAGAACTGGATGTACGGGTGCTGATTTACGAGGGGGACTTTGAAGAGATTTCAGAGGTAGACAGCAAACTAGTTAAGCTCGCCAAGGTGCTTGAGGGTAAAGTAGTCACCAACGATTACAACTTGAATAAGGTCTGCGAGCTTCAAGGAGTATCTGTGCTAAATATTAACGATTTGGCCAATGCCGTCAAGCCGGTCGTTCTGCCTGGGGAAGAGATTATGGTGCAGGTGATCAAGGACGGTAAGGAACACGGCCAGGGCGTGGCTTACTTGGATGACGGAACCATGATCGTGGTCGAAGGCGGTCGTGATTATATCGGAAGCATGATGGAGGTACTAGTGACGAGCGTTCTCCAGACTTCTGCGGGACGGATGATTTTTGCCAAACCAAAACTGTTGGAAAAAGCCCAGTAAAAGGGGTATGATGGGATTATAAACTTTTTTCTTTCGGTTTGAGGGAGGCAAAACGCAGCTTGGAAACAGAAAACCATGTGGGCGTGATCGTGGTTGCCGCGGGCAAAGGCTCGCGAATGGGAACCCATGAAAGCAAGCAGTATCTGCTGCTTGAGGATAAGCCCATCATTGTGCATACACTGGAAGTCTTTGAACGGATGCCGCTGGTAAAGGAAATCGTGTTGGTGACCGGAGCTGATGATATCGATCGATGTATCGAGTGGGTATCCCGGTATGGACTTCGCAAAGTGATTAAAGTGATACCGGGCGGCCGCGAAAGACAGCAGTCCGTTTATAGAGGTTTGCTCCAAATCGGTACGGAATGGGTAATGGTACATGATGGCGTACGCCCGTTCGTTGAACCTGCACATATCGAGTCTTGCTACCGGAAAGCTGTGCTTACCGGAGCTGCTGTACTCGCCGTGAAGGTGAAGGATACCATCAAACAGGTGAGCGGGTTGGGAACGATCGAGGCAACCCCCGACCGCCGGAGTCTGTGGGCGATTCATACCCCACAGGCTTTTCGTCTTTCTGATTTAAGAAAGGCTCATGAGCAGGCCGAGGCTGACGGTTTTACCGGAACGGATGATTCCATGCTTGTGGAAAGAATGGGCATCCCGGTAAGTGTCGTAGAAGGCAGCTATACCAATATCAAGATTACAACTCCGGAGGATTTGGAATATGCTGCATTCATGTTAAATCGGAGGGGAGAGTAGAAAACATGATACGTGTAGGACAAGGTTTTGACGTGCATCAGCTCGTGGAGGGCAGGCCGTGTATTATTGGAGGAGTCACGATTCCTTATGAAAAGGGGCTGCTTGGGCATTCGGATGCCGATGTGCTGCTGCATGCGGTAACGGACGCGATATTGGGTGCGCTTGGACTTGGGGATATCGGCAAGCATTTTCCCGATACCGATCCGGAATTCAAGGATGCGGACAGTTTGAAGCTGCTGCTGCACATTTGGGGAATGGCGAAGGAGCGGGGATACCGCCTTGGCAACATTGACTCCACAATTATCGCACAGAAACCGAAGATGGCTTCATATATCCCGCAGATGACCGAGGTTATCGCTCGTGCGCTTGATGCGGATCTGGAGCAGGTGAATGTGAAGGCAACCACGACTGAGCAGCTCGGATTTACCGGCCGAGGTGAAGGTATTGCGGCACAATCGGTTGTCTGTCTCGTAAAAATGTAAAAGATGTGCTATCATCTTGAGGGATTTACAGGGAATATGATCTTGTGACAAGCTGCAAATATGAGATTGTTTATTCTTAACGAGCGAAAGTAGCGATCGGAAGAACGATCCGTAACCGTAGCGGTCACTTCGCACTAACTTTTAGAATTGAACCGAGTAAACACAAAGCGGAGGGGTATTACCATGACTGATAAAATTCGCGTACGGTACGCACCAAGTCCTACAGGACATTTACATATCGGAAACGCTAGAACGGCGTTGTTCAACTATTTATATGCCCGCAATCAAGGCGGGGATTTCGTAATCCGGATTGAGGATACGGATGTGAAGCGCAACATCGCGGGTGGCGAGGAGAGCCAATTGAAATATTTGAAATGGCTGGGCCTGGACTGGGATGAAAGTATTGATATCGGTGGCGAATACGGTCCTTATCGTCAAACAGAACGCCTTGATATCTATAATAAATATACGCAGGATCTACTGGACAGAGGCCTCGCTTATCGTTGCTACTGCACGGAAGAAGAGCTGGAGAAGGAACGGGAAGAGCAGATGGACCGCGGCGAAACGCCACGTTATTCCGGTAAACACCGCGATTTGACTGAGGAGCAGCGCCAGGCATTCGAAGCCGAGGGACGTACTGCCAGCATTCGTTTCCGTGTTCCGGAAGACAAGACCTATACCTTTGATGATATCGTTAAAGGTGAGATTTCTTTTAATACAAAAGATACCGGCGATTTTGTCATCGTGAAAAAAGACGGAATTCCGACATATAACTACGCAGTTGTCATTGATGATTATCTGATGAAAATGACTCATGTTTTGCGCGGTGAGGATCATATTTCGAATACGCCGCGCCAGCTTATGATCTATGAAGCCCTTGGCTGGGAAGCTCCGCGTTTCGGACATATGACCCTGATCGTCAACGAAAACCACAAGAAGCTCAGCAAACGGGATGAATCCATCATCCAGTTCATTGAACAGTATGATCAGCTCGGTTATTTGCCGGAGGCATTGGTTAACTTTATCGCCCTCCTCGGCTGGTCGCCTGAAGGGGAAGAGGAAATTTACAGCATTGAAGAACTGATCAAGATCTTCAACCCAGATCGTTTGTCGAAGAGTCCTGCGGTGTTTGACCAGAACAAGTTGGCTCATCTAAACAACTATTACATCAAAAATGCGGATCCGGAACGGATCGCCAAGCTGGCGATTCCTCACCTTCAAAAAGCGGGCCGTTTGCCTGCGGATCTGAATGAGGAGCAGGAGACCTGGGCGAAGAAACTCGTAGCTCTGTATCAAGAGCAAATGGTCTCAGCTTCTGATATCGTCGGACTGTCCGAAATGTTTTTCCGGACCCAACTGGAAGTAGATCAAGAAGCCGAGCCGGTGCTCTCTGAAGAACAGGTGCCGACGGTACTGGAGGCTTTGCTTGGCAAAATTGTAGCCGCAGATGAATTCTCAGCCACTCGCATCGCAGCGCTGATCAAAGAAGTGCAGAAAGAAACCGGATTTAAGGGCAAACAGCTGTTTATGCCAATCCGTGTAGCACTGACGGGCCAAATGCATGGTCGTGATTTGAACGAAACGATCTATCTCTTGGGCAAGGATCGCGTGATCGAACGTTTGAGATCGCATTTATAAGAGGTGCTGAACCCCGGCCTTTTTGAACACGTACTATAAGGGATCTAGAATTTTTCGAAAAATTTGTGAGCTTAAATAATACCGCCGAAAACATTCCTTGTCAGTACGATGTATTTTCGGCTATAATAACTACCAAAATAAGATCTATAAAAAACCTGCCTTTTCAGTCAGGTTCGAAAATAGGATTTTGCAAAATCCTAGAATATAAGTTGCCAACGGCGACGAACAGGAGAAGTACGCTTTAGCCCCAGGCATTTGCCAGAGAGGATAACCTCATGGAGAATTCTGCTTTCCATGCGGCTGGAAGTTATCCATATGCCGACTGCGGAAATGCGCCTGTGAGCTGCATGGATGAGCGGTTCGGATTGAACCGTTAGACTGTGCCGGAAGGTCCTCCGTTATCGGGACGTCAGAGATGGATCTTTCTTCGAGATGCTGCTTAGGCTGCGTGTACGGAGAATAGATTCAAGCAGAGTGGAACCGCGTATAACGCCTCTGCAGCGAAAGCTGCCGAGGCGTTTTTTGGTCTTTGGACCAACCTATGATCACCGCGGAATCTTGGGAGCGAATGAAGAGAAGAGAACAAAGAGGGGAATGGATATGTTTAAACAGATCAGATCGGATATCCAGACGGTTTTTGAAAATGATCCGGCTGCCAGAAGACTGTTCGAAGTCGCATTCACCTATTCAGGACTGCATGCCATTTGGGCTCACCGGATTGCCCATAAGCTGTATAAGCATCGGTGGTTTACCCTGGCGCGTATTATCTCGCAGTGCAGCCGTTTCATGACAGGGATCGAGATCCATCCTGGCGCCAAAATCGGCAAAAGATTCTTCATCGACCATGGCATGGGAGTGGTCATTGGCGAGACCTGTGAAATAGGCGATGACGTCGTCATTTACCAGGGCGTAACGCTGGGTGGTACGGGCAAGGAAAAAGGAAAACGCCACCCGACCATTGGCAATAATGTTGTTATTGCTTCTGGCGCAAAGGTATTGGGGTCCTTCAAAGTAGGGGATCAAAGCAACATTGGGGCTAACTCGGTCGTGCTAAGGGAAGTTCCTCCCAACAGCACAGTCGTCGGGATCCCCGGCAGGATTGTGAAACAGGATGGGCGCCGCGTGGACCGTCTGAGCCACCAGCTGCCGGACCCGATTGTGGATTCAATCCGCAGCATGCAAAATGAAATTGATCGGCTCTGTAGTGAGCTCGAAAGCGTTAAAAACGAGCGTGGCGAACGTGTTTTGATCAAAGCGTTTGAAGACGGGAAATACGAGGAATAGAGGCTTGTTTTTGGAAGTTGCAAAATCCATTATACAAAAGCGAAAGGAAACGTGACTATGGCGCTTCACATATACAATACGTTGATTCGATCCAAAGAAGAGTTTGTACCGCAGAACCCTGGAAAGGTAAATATGTACGTGTGCGGTCCGACCGTATATGACTACATTCATATCGGCAATGCGCGGCCTATGGTCTTTTTCGACGTGGTTCGCACGTATCTTGCACAAATCGGCAATGAAGTGAACTATGTGGTCAACTTCACTGATGTGGACGACAAGCTCATTCGCAAGGCAGAACAGCTGAACACAACCGTTCCGGAGGTAGCCGATACGTTTATCAAGGCCTACCATAAGGATTTGGAAGGGCTAGGCATTCAAAAGGCGACAATTCATCCGCGTGTCACTGAGAATATGGACAATATCATCGACTTCATTCAAGAGCTGGAGCAGAACGGATTTGCCTATGAAAAAGGCGGGGATGTCTTTTACCGAACGAATAAATTCCCTGGCTACGGCAAGCTGTCGCATCAGAAGCTCGATGAGCTGCAGTTCGGCATCCGGATTAACGTCGATGAGCGTAAGGAAAATCCGGAAGATTTCGTGCTTTGGAAAGCGGCGAAGCCAGGTGAAATTTTCTGGTCCAGCCCTTGGGGAGACGGACGTCCTGGTTGGCATATTGAATGCTCGGCGATGGCCCGCCGTTATCTGGGAGATACGCTCGATATTCACGGCGGCGGACAAGATTTGCAGTTTCCACACCATGAGTGCGAGGTGGCCCAATCCGAAGCTCTGACAGGTAAGCCGCTCGCAAACTACTGGATGCATAACGGATACATTAAAATTAACAACGAAAAAATGTCGAAATCGCTCGGAAACGGCATTCTGGTGAAAGATCTGCGTAAAGAATTCAAAAAAGAAGCCATCCGCTATTTCATGCTTTCAACCCATTATCGCAATCCACTGAACTTCAATGCGGAAACGATGGATCAGGCGACGAACAGTGTGGAGCGCATAGCAAATGCTGTTTCGAATTTGAAGCATCGTCTTGATACGGTGACTCCTGACGGACATGGTCCGGTACGCGAAGAGTTGAAACAGAAGCTGGATGGGATTTTGCACCGTTACTACGAAAAGATGGACGATGACTTTAATACGCCAGATGCCATTACCTCGATTTTTGAGTGGGTGAATGAAGCCAATCTGCTCCTTCAAGAGTCTGTGGTGAATCCCGAGGAATTGAAAGCGATGCTGACTGTCTTTGATGAACTGAATACTGTGCTTCGTCTGTATGCTGGTGAAGAGGCTGAACTGCTGGATGAAGAGGTGGAGAAACTCATTGCGGAACGAATTCAAGCCCGCAAAGATAAAAACTGGAGCCGCGCCGATGAAATCCGCGATTGCTTGGCGGCGCAGGGGATTATGCTTGAGGATACGGCGCAGGGCATGCGCTGGCGGCGGAAATGAGCGGCGTGGATAATTCGATGCTACCGCCGGAAGCGGAGGCTGGATGGTCGGGATGGTTCGAATATCCCCCATCCAGGAAGCCTCGGCTAATTCCACCAATCGTGCTCGCTTACATTGGGGATGCCATTTATGAAGTTGGGGTCAGGCAGTACCTCATTTCGAAAACGAATCTAAAGCCGCATCAACTCCATCGACAGGCGACCGCAATGGTATCCGCCAAAGCGCAAAGCCGGATTCTGGCAGCGCTCGAACCTGTTTTGACGGAAGAGGAAAAGGATGTCGTCAGGCAAGGGCGAAATGCCAAGTCCGGCAGCATCCCGAAGAATGCCGATGTGCTAGAATACCGGCATGCCACGGCTTTTGAAAGCCTGATCGGATATTTGTATTACATGCAGCAGCTGGAGCGGATACAGGAGCTGATCGGAATGGGTATAGAATATATGGAACAACAAAATCATGTAAAATAAAGGTTGTGGAGGATGTTATGGAGGAAGAAATTATCGGCGGGAAGCATTCGGTCATCGAAGCGCTGAAATCCGGACGTACGATCAATAAAATTTGGGTTGCCGAAAATGCGCAGAAGCATTTGACGCAGCCGATCATCATCGAGGCGAAAAAACTTGGCGTCGTCATCCAGCAAGTGGATAAGCGGAAACTTGACCAGATGGCACCGGGGGTACAGCATCAAGGTGTCGTGGCTCAAGTCGCTCCTTATGCGTACGCTGAAGTGGAGGATATTCTGCTCGCGGCCGAAAACAAGGGCGAATCACCGTTTATTCTGCTTTTGGATGAAATTGAGGATCCTCATAATTTGGGATCGATTCTGCGTACAGCGGACTGTACCGGCGTGCATGGAGTGATCGTGCCGAAGCGCCGCTCCGCGCAGGTAACAGCAACGGTATCCAAAACATCTGCCGGCGCGGCGGAGTATGTGCCAGTAGCCAGAGTGACCAATCTAGGACAGACGATCGATTCGCTGAAGGAGAGAGGGATTTGGGTCGTAGGTACAGACGTGTCGGCGGCCTCGGGGATTTACGAAACCAATGTCTTTGACGGACCGGTAGCCATCGTCATCGGCAATGAAGGCAAAGGCATGGGACGGCTTATCCGGGAAAAATGCGATGTATTGATCAAGCTGCCGATGAACGGACGGATTAACTCGCTGAACGCCTCCGTCGCTGCTGGTGTCGTCATGTACGAAGTTTTGCGCCGCCGCAATCAAGGTTAGTGTGGAATGGCGGATTTGCGGGATGTGCTCCTGGTGGACGGATACAACATGATCGGAGCGTGGCCGTCTCTTGCGAAGTTGTCGCAGATCAGCATGCAGGAGGCGCGCGATGAGCTGCTGGGCAAGCTTGCGGATTATCAGGGTTTTACCGACCGTAAAGTTATTGCTGTCTTCGATGCGTACCGGGTACCGGGGCTCGGCAAAGCCTTTTCCCAAAGCAAAATTCAGGTCTACTTCACAAAAGAGAAGGAAACTGCCGATGAATGTATAGAGCGGCTTGTTGGGGAACTGAGTCTCCGCAGCCGCAAAATTTACGTTGCTACCAGCGATTTCATCGAGCAGCATGTGATTTTTGCGCGCGGTGCGCTGCGGATTTCTGCAAGGGAGCTTCTCATTGAGGTGGAGAACTGCGAGAAGACGATCCAAAACCGTATTCGGCAGGATCGTGCCCCATCAACACGAAATACGCTGGAGAGCAAGCTTAAACCGGAGCTTCGAGAAATATTCGAGAAGTGGCGCAGGGAATAACAGAAAATGGAGTAAATTACAAATTTGCATCTCTTGACAATTTTGTTATTCATGTTCTTTTTTAGGTAATACGTGGTTGACGGTGTCAACTGCCATCATATATACTGGTCGTATATTTCACAGAGTAACGGGGACCTTGCGTTGCAGCCGGGGGGATTCTTGGTGAGTGTAGACCTCAAAGAATTAACGTTGTCGGATTACGAGTACAAATCAGATGAGGACGTTGTCGAATGTTTTCGTGAAGGCGATAGCGAAGCGCTGGAATTTTTGATCAACAAATACCGGAATTTCGTGCGTGCCAAAGCCAGGTCTTATTTTCTGATCGGTGCCGACCGGGAGGATATCATTCAGGAGGGCATGATCGGCCTGTACAAATCGATCCGTGATTTCCGGATGGACAAGCAGTCTTCGTTCAAGGCTTTCGCCGAGCTGTGCATTACTCGCCAGATCATTACGGCGATCAAGACTGCGACGAGACAGAAGCATATTCCGCTGAATTCCTATGTATCGTTGGACAAGCCGATTTACGATGAAGATTCGGACCGGACGCTACTTGACGTGATTTGCGGTTCCCAGGTGTCCGATCCTGAGGAACTGATCATTAACCAGGAAGAGTTCGTGGGTCTTGAGGACAAAATGTCCGAGATTTTAAGTGACCTGGAACGCAAAGTGCTGATGCTTTACCTGGATGGCCGCTCCTACCAGGAGATCGCGGTTGATCTCAAGCGGCATGTGAAGTCGATTGACAATGCCCTGCAGCGTGTCAAACGAAAGTTAGAACGCTATTTGGAAGTTCGTGACAATTAGACGCTTGGATCGAAAAGGCTCTCTACTAGAGTCTTTTTTTTCACAATGGAACATGTCAAGGTTTAAGCATTGCAGGAATGAATCATACTGGTAAATGAATGCAGGTAGCTTTCAGTAGAGGAAAAAGACTTGAAATGACAAGGAAAAAGGCGATCTCGGTATACTGGTAATAGGGGCATTCTTTCGTTGACACGGTTTGACCCTTATGATAAAGTGTTTTAGGTAGGCCTAAATTCGCGTGTTTTAATGAATTATAGAGCAAAGACCATAGGTTTTTGTTTCTTATTCATTTCGCAGGAACGGTTGTTTTCTTTTCAGCAATGAAGGGCTTGGGCTGTTCTGCTAGGAAATATAGAGCCTTCTGAAAGGAAGGACGTCTTCGGGAGGTGCACAGCATGCGGGTAATTATCACTTTGGCTTGTACGAACTGCAAACAAAGAAATTATACAACTACCAAAAACAAGCGAAATCACCCCGACCGCATGGAGATGAAGAAATTTTGCAAGTTCTGTAACGAGCAAACTCCTCATCGCGAAACCAGATAGTTTTTTGGAGGTGTAGTCGGCGTGAAAAAAGGTTTCAAGTCTCTGTTTTCCTTTTTCTCTGAAAGCTGGGCGGAGCTCAAAAAAGTTCGCTGGCCTAATCGTAAAGAGCTGACGAATTATACTCTTATCGTACTTGGCACCATTGCATTCGTCACGATTTATTTTTGGGTTCTTGATATCGGCATTTCCGCTGTGATCGAAGCGATTATTTAAGAAGGGTCCCGGGTGGCTTGATATGGAAACTATGGAAAAAAGATGGTATGTTGTTCATACCTATTCCGGGTATGAGAACAAGGTTAAGGCCAATTTAGAGAAACGTGTTGAGTCTATGGGCATGGAAGACAAGATTTTCCGCGTTCTTGTTCCGATGGAAGAAGAAGTGGTAAACAAGGATGGTAAGAAAAAGACCGTCATGAGAAAGGTTTACCCCGGTTATGTCTTGGTTGAAATGATCCAAACTGACGATTCTTGGTATGTTGTGCGCAACACGCCGGGAGTTACAGGGTTTGTCGGATCGACGGGTTCGGGTTCCAAACCGACACCTTTGCTTCCAGATGAAGTTGAGCAGATTCTGAAGCATATGGGGATGAATGAACCTAAACCGAAGATTGAATTCGACATTAAGGAATCCGTGCGTATCATGGTTGGTCCATTTGCGAATTTTGTGGGCTCTGTAGAAGAGATTCTTGCCGACAAGAGTAAACTCAAAGTTCACGTCAACATGTTTGGACGGGAAACCCCGCTTGAGCTCGATTATACTCAAGTGGAGAAGATATAAATTTTTCTTCAGGTTTCTTGTGGGAGGGGCTAAAGGTCCCGTTAACCACTTTTGAAGGAGGTGTCTTACATGGCAAAAAAGGTAATCAAAATGGTAAAACTGCAAATTCCTGCAGGTAAAGCGAATCCAGCACCACCAGTAGGTCCAGCATTGGGTCAAGCAGGTGTCAACATCATGGCATTCTGTAAAGAATTCAACGCTCGTACTGCTGATCAAGCTGGTCTGATTATTCCGGTTGAAATTTCGGTATTTGAAGATCGCTCCTTTACGTTTATCACGAAAACTCCACCGGCTGCAGTTCTGCTTCGCGTAGCTGCAAAAATCGAGAAGGGTTCCGGCGAACCTAACAAGAAAAAGGTGGCAACGGTTAAACGCGATAAGGTTCGTGAAATCGCTGAAACCAAGATGGCTGACCTAAACGCTGCTTCCGTTGAAGCTGCTATGCGTATGGTTGAAGGTACTGCCCGTAGCATGGGTGTCAATATCGAAGATTAATTTTATTTCGGTTTTTCTACGACAACCGGTCAATTTGAACGGTATATGTGGGAGGAATTTCCGTTAAAACCACAAAGGAGGAACAAACATGGCGAAACATGGTAAGAAATATGTTGAAGCTGCCAAGCTGATTGACAGCGAAGCATTTTACGAGCCAGCAGAAGCCGTTGAGCTTGTGAAAAAGGCTGCGACTGCCAAATTCGACGAAACCGTTGAAGTTGCAGTTCGTCTGGGTGTAGACCCTCGTAAACAAGACCAGGCTGTTCGTGGTGTGGTTGTACTGCCTCACGGCACAGGCAAAACACAACGCGTACTGGTATTTGCAAAAGGTGATAAAGCGAAAGAAGCGGAAGCGGCTGGCGCGGATTATGTTGGCGATCAGGACATGATCAACAAAATCCAACAAGGCTGGTTCGAATTCGACGTCTGCGTAGCTACACCTGATATGATGAGTGAAGTCGGTAAACTGGGTCGTCTGCTCGGTGGTAAAGGTCTCATGCCTAACCCTAAAGCAGGTACAGTTACATTCGATGTTGCCAAAGCTGTTCAAGAAATCAAAGCTGGTAAAATCGAATACCGTCTAGATAAAGCAGGCCAGATTCACGCTCCAATCGGTAAAGTATCTTTTGATGCCGCAAAATTGAATGAGAACCTCAAATCTCTCATCGATGCGCTCAATCGTGCTAAACCAGCTGCTGCTAAAGGTGTTTATCTGAAGGGGATCGCAGTATCCTCGACGATGGGACCAAGCGCACGTGTGAGCACAGCTTCTTTCAGATAATAAAAATAACGTTGACTTCTGTCACGTTATCTGATAAACTGAAAAAGTTGTTGTGAAAGAACTGACCATTAAAGTTGAATATGCTTGCCGTAGACAGTAGGTGCCCCCTAAAGGCTTAATTTCCTACCGAGGTGTTTTGATAGAATATAGACGATTGCTCGCGAATACGTTTCGGACAATCATCATTCATCAGGCCTTCGTGATTCTACGGAGGCTTTTTACTTGCCTAGAACCAGTAAGGGATGGGAAGTAGTCAGACTTTTCACCCAAACTATAGCAGAAATGTTTCGGTATTTTCGGATGCCGGACAGTGAAACTTTCAGGAGGTGTAGACATTGGCAAACGCAAAAGTGATTCAAGCGAAACAAGAATCAGTTGATGCCATAACGGCTAAATTGCGCACAAGTGCAACAACCGTTGTAGCTGATTACCGCGGATTGAACGTTTCCCAAGTGACCGAACTGCGTAAGCAGCTTCGTGAAGCTGGCGTTGAATTCCAGGTGCTTAAAAACACATTGCTGCGCCGCGCTACCGCTGCTGCTGAGCTGACAGAACTGAACGAAGTATTGACCGGTCCTACAGCGATTGCTTTCAGTGCGGATGACGCCGTGGCTCCAGCTAAAATCATTAACGATTTTGCTAAGAAAAACGATGCTTTGAAATTGAAAGGTGGCGTGGTCGAAGGTCGTGTAGTTGACGCTGACCAAGTTAAAGCGCTGGCAGAACTGCCATCCCGCGAAGGTCTCCTTTCTATGCTCCTCAGCGTGCTTCAAGCTCCTGTGCGCAACTTCGCGCTTGCAGTTAAAGCCGTTGCAGAGAAAGAAGAACAAGGCGCGTAAGCATCTTCTTCTTCATGCAGTATGAAGTAAAAACTAAAAAACTTTAATTATAAAATGGAGGTTCAACCATGAGTAAAGAGCAAATCTTGGAAGCAATCAAAGGCATGACTGTTTTGGAACTGAACGATCTGGTTAAAGCAATCGAAGAAGAATTCGGCGTAACTGCTGCAGCTCCAGTTGCTGTAGTAGGCGGCGCTGCTGGCGGTGCTGAAGCTGCTGAGCAAACAGAATTCGACGTAATTTTGACTAGCGCTGGCGCTTCCAAAATCAACGTTATCAAAGCGGTTCGCGAAATCACTGGTCTCGGCTTGAAAGAAGCTAAAGACCTCGTTGACAACGCACCAAAACCACTCAAAGAAAAAGTGGGTAAAGAAGAAGCTGACTCCGTTAAAGCTAAATTGGAAGAAGCAGGCGCTACTGTAGAAGTGAAGTAATTCCTTCTGAAGCGGCTTTAAACATAACAAACCCCTTGAATATCTCAAGGGGTTTGTTTTTGTAAAAATAACCCCATCCGGGATTGAATCGAAACGGAATAGGGAATCTGTAATATAAGACCATGATACGGAGGGACAGCATGTCACAGCACTACTATTCGAACCAGCCGGAAGCCAGTCATGATCGGCGCCAACTGGAAGAACATCTGCGTGGACAAATCTTCCGGTTTATAAGCGATGCCGGAGTATTTTCCAAAAAAGGTGTAGACTATGGCAGCAAGGTGCTTATTGAGGCGATGGAAATTCCGGAAAATGCGGAAGTTTTGGATGTGGGCTGCGGCTATGGCCCAATGGGTTTTGCGGCTGCCAGACTTGCCGCCTGTGGTCACGTGACCATGCTTGATGTGAACTCCCGTGCAGTGGAATTAGCCAAAGAAAATGCAAAGCTGAACGGCATAACAAACGTGACAATTCAGGAAAGCGATTTGTTTGCTGCAGTAGAAGGGAAAACCTTTGATGTCGTGCTTAGCAATCCGCCGATCCGTGCCGGTAAAGATACGGTACATGCGATTTTTGAGCAGGCTTATGGGCATTTGCGAGATGGGGGAGCACTGTGGATTGTCATTCAGAAGAAACAAGGAGCTCCTTCGGCCAAAGCAAAGCTAGAAAGCTTGTTTGGGCAGGTAGAGGAAGTAACGAAAGATAAAGGATACCGAATTTTCAAGGCTATAAAAACTTCTCAATAAATTGCAATAGGACTATTGACTTGAAAATACTGATGTGATATTATTATAAAATGTCAGTATTAGGATAGGCTTCTTGTCTTTAGTTGACTGAAATGTCAATAGCTTTTATGCGGAGAAATGCATAAACAAGAGCATGTTCACGTATAATATGTACATTTTGGGCAAATCTACAGGATATGAAGTCACTTCCGTGTTTAGCTAGGAAGACCATGGATAAGTTGCTCTTTGTTCGATAGCATTCGGGTAAGGGCTTTTCTTTATTTGTGGATGAATCCTCTGCATGAATCCATTATAAGGTTCCAAACAGAGGTTCGCAATCAATTTTTGAAGTTTGAGTAGACATGAGGGGTGAGTTAAAGTTGGCAGGACATCTTGTTCAGTATGGTCGACGCACTCGGCGAAGTTATGCGCGAATTAATGAAGTACTAGAGGTTCCGAACCTGATCGAAATCCAACAAAAATCATACGAATGGTTTTTGGAGGAAGGATTGCGCGAAATGTTCCAGGATATCTCGCCAATTCAGGATTTTACGGGAAATTTGGTGCTGGAGTTCATTGACTACAGCCTTGGTGAACCTAAATACACCGTCGATGACGCGAAGGAACGCGACGTTACGTATGCGGCACCTTTGCGGGTGAAGGTACGGCTCATCAACAAAGAAACCGGGGAAGTCAAAGAACAGGAAGTATTCATGGGGGATTTCCCTCTGATGACGGAGACCGGTACGTTTATTATCAACGGCGCAGAACGGGTCATTGTCAGCCAGTTGGTACGCTCTCCTAGCGTCTACTTCAGTACGAAAGTCGATAAGAACGGCAAAAAGACATATACCGCGACTGTTATTCCTAACCGTGGTGCATGGCTTGAACTGGAGACGGATGCGAAGGACATCATGTATGTCCGGATTGACCGTACTCGCAAAATTCCGGTAACCGTATTGCTAAGAGCGCTTGGTTTCGGCAGCGACGCCGAAATTTTGGACCTGCTTGGCGACGACGAATATATCCGCAATACACTGGACAAAGACAATACCGATTCTACGGAAAAAGCGCTCATAGAGATCTATGAACGCCTTCGTCCAGGTGAACCGCCTACGCTGGATAATGCAAAAAGCCTCCTCGTAGCGCGTTTCTTTGATCCGAAAAGATATGATTTGGCCAACGTCGGCCGTTATAAAATTAATAAAAAGCTTCACATCAAGAACCGTCTCTTCAACCAACGCCTTGCGGAATCGCTGATTGACACCCAAACGGGCGAAATCATTGCGGAAGCGGGACAAATGGTTGACCGCCGTTTGCTGGACGAGATTTTGCCTCATCTGGACAACATGGTTGGTCATAAGACGTTCCATGTTGCAAACGGAGTGCTTGATGCGGACGATATTCCGCTGCAAAGCATTGATGTGTTCTCGCCGATTGAGGATGGAAAAGTTATCAGAGTTATCGCAAATGCAAACATCGATAAAGCGGTGAAGCATATTACGCCTGCTGATATTATCTCCTCGATCAGTTACTTTATTAATCTGCTGCACGGCATCGGCAACACGGATGATATTGACCATCTTGGCAACCGTCGTCTGCGTTCTGTCGGTGAACTGCTTCAGAATCAGTTCCGTATTGGTCTGTCCCGTATGGAACGTGTGGTTCGTGAAAGAATGTCGATCCAGGATGCGAATGTCATCACGCCGCAGGCGCTGATTAACATACGTCCTGTGATTGCATCAATCAAGGAGTTCTTTGGAAGCTCCCAGCTGTCCCAGTTTATGGACCAGACGAACCCGCTTGCAGAACTTACGCATAAACGCCGTTTGTCTGCACTCGGACCTGGCGGTTTGACACGCGAACGCGCGGGCTTTGAAGTTCGTGACGTCCATCACAGTCACTACGGCCGTATGTGTCCAATCGAGACGCCGGAAGGTCCGAACATCGGTTTGATTAACTCCTTGTCGACGTTTGCCCGCATTAACGAGTATGGCTTTATCGAAGCTCCATACCGTTGGGTGGACCCGAAAACAGGCGTGGTTACCGATCATATCGATTACCTTACGGCTGACGAGGAAGATAACTATGTTGTCGCCCAGGCGAACGCAAAACTTAATGAGGACGGAACGTTTGCGGATGAAATGGTAATCGTCCGTTACAATAAACAGTCTGACAACATTTTGCCAATGCCGAACGAGCGCGTTGACTATATGGACGTATCTCCTAAACAAGTGGTATCCGTCGCGACGGCACTCATTCCGTTCCTTGAGAACGATGACTCCAACCGTGCACTGATGGGATCGAACATGCAGCGTCAAGCTGTGCCGCTGCTCATTCCTAAAGCTCCGCTTGTCGGAACTGGAATGGAACACAAGTCTGCGAAGGATTCGGGCGTATGTATCGTTTCTAAGCATGACGGTATTGTGGAACGTTCGAGCGCGGATGAAATCTGGGTACGCCGGATTGAAAACGTGGACGGCAAAGAAGTCAAAGGTGATATCGTTAAACATAAATTGCACAAATTTATGCGTTCGAACCAAGGAACGTGTATCAATCAGCGTCCAATTGCCAAAAAAGGCGACTTCATCAAAAAAGGCGACATTCTGGCAGACGGACCTTCCACGGAGATGGGCGAACTAGCCCTGGGTCGCAACGTTGTCGTTGCGTTCATGACTTGGGAAGGTTACAACTACGAGGATGCCATACTTCTGAGTGAGAAGTTGGTAAAAGAGGATGTTTATACTTCGATTCACATCGAGGAATACGAATCCGAAGCGCGTGATACCAAACTTGGTCCTGAGGAAATCACCCGCGATATTCCTAACGTCGGTGAAGATGCTCTCAAGAACCTTGATGAGCGCGGTATTATCCGTATTGGTGCTGAAATCAGCGCTGGTGATATTCTGGTTGGTAAAGTAACTCCGAAGGGTGTTACGGAACTCACAGCAGAAGAACGTCTACTGCATGCGATTTTCGGTGAAAAAGCTCGCGAAGTTCGCGATACTTCCCTCCGTGTACCGCATGGTAGTGACGGTATTATTGTTGACGTTAAAGTGTTTACCCGCGAGAACGGTGATGAGCTGCCTCCTGGCGTAAACCAACTGGTTCGTGTGTACATTGCTCAGAAACGTAAAATCTCTGAGGGTGACAAAATGGCCGGACGTCACGGTAATAAAGGGGTCGTGGCCCGGATCCTTCCGGAAGAAGATATGCCGTTCCTGCCGGACGGTACGCCTGTACAGGTCGTGCTGAACCCGCTCGGCGTACCTTCGCGGATGAATATCGGGCAGGTACTCGAAGTCCATCTGGGCTTTGCGGCCATGCAGCTTGGCATTCACGTGGCAACGCCGGTATTTGACGGAGCCGACGAGTATGACGTATTTGATACGATGGAAGAAGCAGGCATGCAACGCAACGGTAAGACCGTGCTGTATGACGGACGTACCGGTGAAAGATTTGAACGTGAAGTTACGGTCGGCGTCATGCACATGATCAAACTGGCGCACATGGTTGACGATAAAATCCATGCCCGTTCGACAGGTCCTTACTCTCTCGTTACGCAGCAGCCTCTGGGTGGTAAAGCTCAGTTCGGTGGCCAGCGCTTCGGTGAGATGGAAGTGTGGGCGCTGGAAGCATACGGCGCAGCATATACGCTGCAGGAAATCCTTACCGTCAAATCCGACGACGTGGTCGGCCGGGTGAAGACGTACGAGTCCATCGTCAAGGGTGAGAATGTTCCGGAACCAGGTGTTCCTGAGTCGTTCAAGGTCTTGATCAAAGAGCTTCAGTCTCTAGGTATGGATGTGAAGATCCTGAGTGGCGACGAGCAGGAAATCGAGATGAAAGAGCTCGATGATGAAGACGAGAACGCAGGCGACAAGCTGAGCCTCAATCTCGAAGGCGCGGAAGTCGGAGTGGAATAAGTTCGTGATTGAATGGCGGACGGGGTTAACCCGTCTGCCTCATTCTCGGATTAAATCAATAGGACTAGGAGGGTTGCTCCTTGTTGGACGTAAACAATTTCGAATTCATGAAAATCGGGCTTGCATCCCCGGAAAAAATTCGTTCATGGTCCCGCGGAGAAGTAAAAAAACCGGAAACCATCAATTACCGTACGCTGAAACCGGAGAAAGAAGGCCTGTTCTGCGAACGGATTTTTGGACCGCAAAAAGACTGGGAATGCCATTGTGGTAAATATAAGCGTGTCCGTTATAAAGGCGTTGTCTGTGACCGTTGCGGCGTAGAAGTTACCCGTGCGAAGGTCCGCCGTGAACGGATGGGTCATATTGAGCTGGCAGCTCCCGTATCCCATATCTGGTACTTTAAAGGCATTCCGAGCCGTATGGGTCTCGCTTTGGATATGTCGCCAAGATCTCTGGAAGAGATCATTTATTTTGCATCTTATGTTGTAACCGATCCAGGAGATACGCCTCTGGAGAAGAAACAACTTCTGTCTGAAAAAGAGTACCGCAGCTACCGAGAAAAATACGGCTACGGTTTCCAAGCAGGCATGGGTGCCGAAGCAATCAAAAAACTCCTTCAGGATCTTGATGTTGAAAAAGAACTAGAATTCCTGAAAGAAGAGCTTCGCACTGCTCAAGGCCAACGCCGCAACCGCGCGATTAAACGCCTTGAAGTAATCGAAGCTTTCCGTAATTCCGGCAACAAACCGGAATGGATGATCATGGATGTGCTTCCGGTTATTCCTCCGGAACTTCGTCCGATGGTACAGCTGGACGGCGGACGTTTTGCTACGTCTGACTTGAATGACCTGTATCGTCGCGTGATCAACCGTAATAACCGTCTGAAACGCCTGCTTGATCTGGGTGCTCCTGACATTATCGTGCAGAACGAAAAACGGATGCTGCAGGAAGCGGTAGACGCCTTGATCGATAATGGTCGCCGCGGACGTCCTGTAACAGGTCCTGGTAACCGTCCTCTCAAATCCCTCAGCCATATGCTGAAAGGTAAGCAAGGACGTTTCCGTCAAAACCTGCTCGGTAAACGTGTTGACTACTCCGGCCGTTCCGTTATCGTCGTAGGACCGTATCTGAAAATGTACCAATGCGGTCTACCGAAGAAAATGGCCTTGGAATTGTTTAAACCGTTTGTCATGAAAGAACTGGTCAATAAAGGTCTTGCTCATAACATCAAAAGCGCTAAACGCAAAGTTGAACGCGTAAGTCCGGAAGTATGGGATGTGCTTGAAGAAGTTATTAAAGAACATCCAGTACTGCTGAACCGTGCACCGACGCTTCACCGTTTGGGTATTCAAGCGTTTGAACCGATTCTGGTTGAAGGTCACGCGATCCGTCTTCACCCGCTCGTATGTACGGCTTACAACGCCGACTTTGACGGTGACCAAATGGCGGTTCACGTTCCACTGTCTGCAGAAGCTCAGGCGGAGGCTCGTATTTTGATGCTGGCATCCGGCAACATCCTGAACCCTAAAGATGGTAAACCAGTCGTTACACCTTCCCAGGATATGGTCCTTGGTTCCTTCTATCTGACAATGGATAACAAGGAAGAGAAAGGCAGCGGCATGATTTTGGGTTCGGTCAACGAAGCGGTATCGGCTTATCAGCGTGGATCGGCAGGTTTGCATGCTCGTGTTGCCATTCCGGTTAAAGCGCTCGGCAAAACATGCTTTACGGATAAGCAGCAGGACGCTATGCTCATGACGACTGTTGGACGCATCATCTTTAACGAAATTTTCCCAAGCGGCTTCCCGTACATCAACGAAGCAACCCGAGACAATCTGTTCAACGGTACGCCTGAGAAATATTTCGTATATGACAAAGGTGTGGACATTCGCGAGCGCATGAACGAACTGCCAATCAGCGGCGCTGTAGGCAAAGAATATCTCGGTCAAATCATTGCCCGCTGTTTCGAAATTTATCATACGACGGAAACTTCCGTTATTTTGGATAAAATCAAACAACTCGGGTTCACATACTCCACCCGTGCTGGCGTAACGGTTGCGGTTTCCGACGTTATCGTGCCAGAAGAGAAACAAGCGATTCTGAAGGAATCAGATGACAAAGTAGCGGTTGTCACCAACCAATACCGTCGTGGTCTGATCACTAACGAAGAGCGTTATGACCGTGTTATCGATATTTGGTCCAAAGCCAAAGACGATATTACGGAAGTCCTCATGAAATCGATGGACCGTTTCAATTCCATCATGCTCATGGTTGACTCCAAAGCGCGGGGTAACAAATCGCAGATCACCCAGCTGGGCGGTATGCGGGGTCTGATGGCCAACCCGTCGGGCCGCATCATCGAACTCCCAATCAAATCGAACTTCCGTGAAGGTCTGACGGTACTCGAGTACTTCCTGTCCACACACGGTGCGCGGAAAGGTCTGGCGGATACAGCACTTCGTACCGCTGACTCCGGTTACTTGACTCGTCGTCTGGTTGACGTTGCGCAAGACGTGATCGTGCGCGAGGAAGATTGCGGAACCGATAAAGGCTTCACGGTCAGCCGTATTCAAGACGGTAAAGAGGTTATCGAGGATCTATACGATCGTCTCGAAGGCCGTTACTGCTTTGAGACGGTTCGTCATCCGGAAACCAAAGAAATTTTGGTTAACCGCAATGAACTGATCGATTCGGATAAGGCAAACCTGATCGTAAATTCAGGTGTAACCAAGCTGCAAATCCGTTCCGTACTCAGCTGCCGTGCCCGTCATGGTGTATGTAAGAAGTGCTACGGACGCAACCTGGCTACAGGCAAATTCGTGGAAATCGGGGAAGCAGTCGGTATTATCGCCGCACAATCCATCGGTGAACCAGGAACCCAGCTTACAATGCGTACGTTCCATACCGGCGGTGTAGCGGGCGACGATATCACGCAAGGTCTTCCACGTATTCAGGAACTGTTTGAAGCCCGTAATCCGAAAGGTCAGGCGACAATCAGTGAAATTGACGGTATCGTCAAGGAAATTCGCGAAGCTAAAGACCGTCGCGAGATTGAAATTCAAGGTGAAGCCGAAACCAAGGTTTACTCCGTCACATACGGTTCCCGTTTGCGCGTACAAGAGGGCATGGAAATCGAAGCAGGCGACGAGTTGACCGAAGGTTCGATCGACCCTAAAGAAATGCTGCGCATCAAAGGTATCCGCGGCGTGCAGAACTATATCCTTCAGGAAGTTCAGCGCGTATACCGGAACCAGGGCGTAGAAATCAACGACAAGCACGTTGAGGTTATGATCAAGCAGATGTTGCGTAAGATCCGCATCGTAGATGCAGGTGATACAACTCTTCTGCCAGGATCTTTCAGCGACATGCATGAGTACGAAGCTGCCAACAAGGAAGCGATCCTTTCAGGCAAGGAACCGGCCGTGGCCAAACCTGTCCTGCTCGGTATCACCAAAGCTTCCCTGGAAACAGACTCGTTCCTGTCGGCCGCATCCTTCCAGGAAACTACGCGCGTGTTGACCGATGCCGCCATCAAAGGCAAAGTCGACCAACTGCTCGGCCTGAAGGAAAATGTCATCATTGGTAAACTGATTCCTGCGGGTACCGGTATGAACCGTTATCGCAATGTCAGATTTGATGATCCAAATGCGGAAGTGGACGGCGAGAAGGAATTGGAAACTGCAACGGTAGAATAATTCAAGAGCTAGGAAAGCAGCTTGCGGGGCGGTCTGTTAGAGGTACTGATCCCGCAAGAAGCTTTTTAATGATTTTTCTAGTGAAAATTAATAGCTAATATTCTTGACATCGACCTGAGTAGGTGCTAATATATCAAAGGTGCGTGAGTAGTAACATCCCTGTTCTTTTGGAGGAATCGTAATGATGTCTAATGATAAAGGATTACAGGATGCTCATGTGAAGATTGGGGCCAAACAAACCATGAAGCTTGTGGAGTTGGGCCAAGCCGCTGAAGTTTATGTGGCTGAAGATGCGGAGTCCCGACTCATTTCTAAGATCGAAAGCTTGTGTAATATGCATGGCGTGAAGATCACCTATGTTGATACCATGGAGCATCTGGGTAAAGCATGCGGGATTGAAGTGGGTGCAGCGATGGCTGCCATCATTAAACCATAGCGATATGGGATGGACGAAAGTTCAATAAAACCGTAAGGAACGTTTTTGTTAGAGGAGTGCTGCTTCTCTCGGCAAAAACTTTTCATTTGTTCTTTTATGAACCACCTGGGTCTGTGGACTTGAAAAGAGGTTTGTAAGGAGAATGATTAATATGGGAAGGGGGTGGCTAACATGCCAACAATTAACCAACTAGTTCGTAAAGGACGTCAAGCAAAAATCTACAAATCGAAATCCCCTGCTTTGCAGAAAGGATATAACGCTTTGAAGCGTGAAGATACGGATTTGAGCGCTCCTCAAAAACGTGGTGTCTGCACCCGTGTAGGTACAATGACTCCGAAAAAACCGAACTCCGCACTTCGTAAATATGCTCGTGTTCGCTTGACGAACCGCATCGAGGTGACAGCTTACATTCCGGGGATCGGGCACAACCTGCAAGAGCACAGTGTGGTATTGGTTCGCGGTGGACGGGTAAAAGACCTTCCAGGTGTACGTTACCATATCGTTCGCGGTGCGCTTGATACTGCAGGTGTAAACAACCGTATGCAGGCTCGTTCCAAATACGGCGCTAAGCGTCCGAAAGCTAAAAAATAAGCGGGTGTCCGCTTTTTGATTCCATGATATAAGAAAGGGGGATATCCATGCCACGCAAAGGTCCAGTTACCAAAAGAGACGTGCTGCCAGATCCGGTGTACAACAGCAAATTGGTTACTCGTCTGATCAACCGCATCATGCTGGATGGTAAAAGAGGTGTTGCTCAAAGCATTCTTTACAATTCGTTCAAACTGATTCAAGAACGTACTGGTAAAGATCCTATGGAAGTATTTGAAGCAGCTATCAAAAATATCATGCCAGTACTGGAAGTTAAAGCTCGCCGTGTCGGCGGTGCGAACTACCAGGTGCCAATCGAAGTAAAACCAGAGAGACGTACTGCTTTGGGATTACGTTGGCTTGTAAACTACTCCCGCAGCCGCGGTGAGAAAACAATGGAAGAGCGTTTGGCGGCAGAAATCATTGATGCTTCCAACAACACAGGCGCTTCCGTTAAGAAACGCGAAGATACACACAAAATGGCTGAAGCGAACAAAGCGTTTGCTCACTACCGTTGGTAGGATTCGGTTCATTATAAAATACACTTCAATTTTGAAGGGAGACTATTTTCATGGCAAGAGAGTTCTCCTTGAAAAATACACGTAATATCGGGATCATGGCGCATATTGACGCTGGTAAAACGACCACCACGGAGCGGATCTTGTTCTACACAGGCCGTACGCACAAAATCGGTGAAGTTCACGAAGGTGCGGCAACAATGGACTGGATGGAGCAGGAACAGGAGCGCGGGATCACGATTACTTCCGCTGCGACGACCGCTTCTTGGAAAGGTCACCGCGTAAATATCATTGACACCCCAGGGCACGTTGACTTCACTGTTGAAGTTGAACGTTCCCTTCGTGTATTGGATGGGGCAGTAGGCGTTTTTAGTGCGAAAGAGGGCGTTGAGCCTCAGTCTGAAACCGTATGGAGACAGGCTGACCGTTATGGCGTACCACGGATTGCATATGTAAACAAAATGGATATTATCGGTGCCGACTATCTGAACGTCGTTTCGGATATGCGTGACCGTCTGCAAGCGAACGCAGTTGCTATTCAGCTGCCAATCGGTGCAGAAAATGATTTCCAAGGTATCATTGATATCGTTGAGCAAAAGGCGTATATGTTCAAGGACGACCTGGGCCAAGATATCGATGTAGTTGATGTTCCAGCAGAATTCCAAGACAAAGTCGAAGAACTCCGCATGGAACTCGTTGAGAAAGTCGCAGAACTCGACGAAGATTTGACAATGAAGTATCTGGAAGGTGAAGAAATCACCATTCCTGAGCTGAAAGCTGCACTCCGTAAAGGTGTTGTAGCTGTTAAAATCTTCCCTGTTATCTGCGGTTCCTCTTACCGTAACAAAGGGGTTCAGCTGATGCTGGATGCTGTTATCGATTACTTGCCAGCTCCTGTTGACGTTCCATCCATTCAGGGTCACCTGGAAGACGGAACTGAAGTTGCGCGTCATTCTTCCGATGAAGAACCGTTTGCAGCTCTGGCATTTAAAATCATGACCGACCCTTACGTTGGTAAATTGACGTTCTTCCGCGTATACTCCGGTATTCTTCAATCCGGTTCTTACGTATTGAACGCAACTAAAGGCAAACGTGAACGTATTGGCCGTATTCTTCAAATGCATGCGAACAGCCGTCAAGAAATCAGCGAAGTTTACTCCGGTGATATTGCAGCTGCCGTAGGTTTGAAAGATACCGGTACAGGCGACACGCTTTGTGACGAAAAATCTCCGGTAATTCTGGAATCCATGAACTTCCCGGATCCAGTTATCGAGATCGCTGTAGAACCAAAAACCAAAGCCGACCAGGACAAAATGGGCGTTGCTTTGGGTAAATTGACAGAAGAAGATCCTACGCTGCGTGCTCATACAAATGAAGAAACTGGCCAAACAATCTTGGCTGGTATGGGTGAGCTTCACCTTGACATCATCATTGACCGTATGCGTCGTGAATTCAAAGTAGAAACCAATGTGGGTAAACCGCAGGTTGCTTACCGCGAAACCTTCCGTCAAGCAGCTCGCGTCGAAGGTAAATTCGTACGTCAATCCGGTGGTCGTGGTCAGTACGGTCACGTTTGGGTTGAATTCGAACCTCTCGAAGCTGGTACTGGTAGCCAGTTTGACAGCAAAATCGTCGGTGGCTCGGTACCGAGAGAATACATTCAGCCTGCACTGAATGGTATTGAAGAAGGCATGAAAAATGGTGTGCTTGCCGGCTTCCCGATTGTGGACATCAAAGCTACAATCGTAGACGGTTCCTACCATGATGTCGACTCCAATGAAATGGCGTTTAAGATTGCCGGTTCCATGGCGCTTAAAGCAGCTAAAGACAAGTGTAAACCTGTCCTGCTCGAGCCAATCATGAAAGTCGAAGTTACTGTGCCTGAAGAATATATGGGTGACGTAATGGGTATGCTGAACTCCCGTCGTGGACGGATCGAAGGCATGGACTCCCGTTCTGGCGCTCAAATCATCCGTGCGAAGGTGCCTCTGTCCGAAATGTTCGGATACTCGACTACTCTTCGTTCCGGTACCCAAGGACGCGGCGTGTTCTCCATGGAACTGTCTCACTATGATGAAGTTCCTAAGAACATCTCTGAAGAGATCATCTCCAAGTCTAAAGGTTCTGCAGAATAACGTTTTAAAAGTCTGGCCGGACAACAACATCCAAGATATCCTGCATAAAAGCCGGCCGGCATAAACATACAACTATTTATTTTATTTAAGGAGGAATTGTTCAAAATGGCAAAGGCTAAATTTGAACGTAACAAACCGCACGTTAATATCGGTACTATCGGTCACGTTGACCATGGTAAAACTACTCTGACTGCTGCTATCACAACTGTATTGTCCACAACTTACGGTGGTGCTGCTGTAGCATTTGACCAAATCGACAAAGCTCCAGAAGAGCGCGAGCGCGGTATCACAATCTCTACTGCACACGTAGAGTACGAAACACCTGCTCGTCACTATGCACACGTTGACTGCCCAGGACACGCCGACTATGTTAAAAACATGATCACTGGTGCTGCTCAAATGGACGGAGCAATCCTGGTTGTATCCGCAGCTGACGGCCCTATGCCACAAACTCGCGAACACATCCTGTTGTCCCGCCAAGTAGGCGTTCCTTACATCGTTGTATTCTTGAACAAATGCGACATGGTTGAAGACGCTGAACTTCTTGAACTGGTTGAAATGGAAGTACGCGACCTGTTGAGCGAATATGATTTCCCAGGTGACGACACTCCAATCATCCAGGGTTCTGCTCGTGAAGCTCTGCAAAACCCAACTGGCGAGTGGGCACAAAAAATCGTTGAAATGTTCAACATCATCGACGAGTACATCCCAACTCCAGTACGCGACACTGACAAGCCTTTCCTTATGCCTGTCGAGGACGTATTCTCCATCACTGGCCGCGGTACCGTTGCTACAGGTCGTGTAGAACGTGGTACTGTTAAAGTGGGCGACGAAATCGAAATCATCGGTATCGCTGAAGAGTCCAAAAAATCCGTCGTAACTGGCGTTGAAATGTTCCGCAAATTGCTTGATTCCGCTCAAGCTGGTGACAACATCGGAGCCCTGCTTCGTGGTGTAGACCGTGCTCAAATCGAACGTGGTCAAGTACTGGCTAAGCCAGGTTCAGTTAAACCTCATACTGAATTTACTGCACAAATCTACGTTCTGACTAAAGAAGAAGGTGGCCGTCATAAGCCTTTCTTCACTGGATACCGTCCACAGTTCTACTTCCGTACAACTGACGTAACAGGTATCATCAACTTGCCAGAAGGTTCCGAAATGGTTATGCCTGGCGACAACATCACTGTAACAGTTCAACTGATTGCTCCAATCGCGATCGAAGAGGGAACTAAGTTCTCCATTCGCGAAGGCGGACGTACAGTTGGCGCTGGTGCGGTAGCAACAATCTTGAAATAATAAAGGCTCAAGGCCTTTCGATATGCAACATTGTACTGGAACGAGCAACATTGTGACGTAAACGCAGGATCAGAAGACACTTCTCTTTGTGAGAGGTGTCTTCTGCTTTTTTGGATGTCAGAAAGACCAACCACATGGGATTTATATTCCGATTCACATGTCACAAACAGAAACTACTTATTATATAGAAGAAAAGCAGCTGACTGAGTATAAGTAGGCCGGCCAATGTTGTTGAAACTCATCTGAAAATTGGATCCATTTGGAAGAATGGCGTTTTTCAACGAAAAGCTTGCAATGTGCCCGTTCTTTATATATAATAGTGAATGTTGTTCTGAGACGTTGCGATGATGTGAGAGGTTACTGACACACCCGGCCCCTTTGCCATGGAGCGGTGTGTTAGAAAATTTTCACGGAGTATGTCCGATACCAAATTGGGCGATAGAAGGAGGGACTAAAATGGCAAAGCAAAAAATCCGTATTCGTTTGAAAGCTTACGATCACAGAATTCTTGATCAATCCGCTGAGAAAATCGTTGAAACTGCGAAACGTTCTGGTGCAGGTGTATCCGGACCGATTCCACTTCCAACTGAAAAACAAATCATTACTATTCTCCGTGCGGTACACAAGTATAAGGATTCTCGGGAGCAATTCGAAATGCGCACTCATAAGCGTTTGATCGACATTGTAAACCCAACTCCACAAACTGTGGATGCTCTTATGCGCTTGGACCTGCCGTCCGGTGTAGATATCGAAATCAAATTGTAATTTCCGTCAAGGAATCAAGAAGGGAAAAGAGGTGTCAACATGAAAGGTATCTTAGGAAAAAAACTCGGAATGACTCAAGTATTTACCGCTGAAGGTAATGTAATTCCTGTAACGGTTATCGAAGCAGGTCCTTGCGTTGTTCTGCAAAAGAAAGATGTCGAGAACGATGGATACGAAGCGATCCAAATCGGTTTCTCCGATAAGAAAGAAAAGAATGCTAACAAGCCTGAAGCAGGTCATGCTAAAAAGGCGAATACTGCACCTAAGCGCTACGTTCGCGAAGTTCGCGGTGTTGACCTCGGATCGTACGAGGTTGGCCAGGAACTGAAAGCAGACATTTTTGCAGAAGGCGAATATGTTGACGTAACAGGTACTTCCAAAGGTAAAGGTTTCCAAGGTAACATCAAACGCTGGGGACAAAGCCGCGGACCAATGGCACACGGTTCCCGTTACCATCGTGGACCAGGTTCCATGGGTTCCATCCAAGCGAACCGCGTTCCTAAAGGCAAACGCCTTCCAGGACATATGGGACATGTGACCGTTACAGTTCAAAAGCTTGAGATCGTTAAAGTTGACGTAGAACGCAATGTTTTGCTTGTCAAAGGCGCAATCCCAGGCCCTAAAAACAGTTTCGTGAAAATCAATGAAACGGTGAAGAAATAATCACCTAAGGAAAGGAGGAACAATAAATGCCGAAAGTATCCGTGTTTAATGTCAGCGGCAGCCAAGTAGAAGAATTGGAACTGAACGAAGCAGTGTTTGGTATCGAACCTAACGTTCATGTCATGAACCAGGCTGTATTGCTGCAAAGAGCATCTTTGCGTCGTGGTACACACAAAGTGAAAGGTCGTTCTGAAGTACGCGGCGGCGGACGTAAGCCTTGGAAACAAAAAGGTACCGGCCGTGCACGTCAAGGTTCGATCCGCTCACCACAATGGAAAGGCGGCGGTACTGTGTTTGGTCCTACACCACGCAGCTACTCGTTCAAGCTTCCTAAGAAAGTTCGTCGTTTGGCGATTAAATCCGCGTTGTCTTCGAAAGTGATCGACAACAACATCATCGTTCTGGATGCACTTGCATTGTCCACGCCTAAAACGAAGGAGTTTGCAACCATTCTGAACAACCTCAAAGTGGAACGTAAAGCTCTGATCGTGGCTCCTAGCTATGATGATAATGTGGCTCTTTCCGCTCGTAATATTCCTGGTGTGAAATTCGTAGCGGCAGACGGCATTAATGTTCTTGACGTACTTCAGTACGACAAGCTGATCATTACGAAAGAAGCAGTTCAGAAGGTAGAGGAGGTGCTCGCGTAATGAAAGATCCTCGTGATATTATCAAACGTCCGGTTATTACGGAACGTACAGCTGACTACATGAGCGAATTGAAATATGCTTTTGAAGTTGACATCCGTGCTAACAAAACCGAAATTAAACAAGCCGTTGAGTCTATTTTCAAAGTGAAAGTAACCAACGTTAACACGATGCGAGTTCCAGCTAAGCCGAAACGTTATGGCCGCTACAACGGATACACATCCGAGTGGAAAAAAGCCATCGTAACGCTGAGCAAGGACAGCAAAGCGCTCGAGTTTTTTGAATCTGTAGAGTAAGGAGGAATAAACGTGCCTATTAAAAAGTATAAACCTACTTCCCCGGCAAGACGTAACATGTCCGTCTCTACTTTTGAAGAGATTACGACAAATCAGCCGGAGAAATCGTTGCTTGCACCGCTCAGCAAAAAAGCTGGCCGCAACAACCAAGGTAAAATTACAGTTCGTCACCACGGCGGCGGACACAAACGTAAATACCGCATTATCGACTTCAAACGTACGAAAGACGGCATACCAGGTACCGTTGCTACGATCGAGTATGACCCGAACCGTACTTCCAATATCGCTTTGATCCACTATGCAGACGGAGAGAAACGTTACATCATCGCTCCTAAAGGTCTGAAAGTTGGGGATAAGATCGAATCCGGACCAAGTGCCGACATCAAAATCGGTAACGCGCTTCCGATGGAAAACATTCCAGTTGGTACTGTTATCCACAACATCGAACTTCAACCTGGCAAAGGCGGACAATTGGTTCGTGCAGCTGGTACTGAAGCACAGCTTCTTGGTAAAGAAGAGAAATACGTATCCGTACGTTTGTCTTCTGGCGAAGTTCGCAAGCTCTTGAAGGTTTGCCGCGCAACCATCGGTTCCGTAGGTAACGAAGACCATGAGCTCATCAAGATTGGTAAAGCAGGCCGCAGCCGTTGGCTTGGACAACGCCCTGAAGTACGCGGTGTTGTTATGAACCCTAACGATCACCCTCACGGTGGTGGTGAAGGTCGCGCTCCAATCGGACGTAAATCGCCAATGTCTCCATGGGGCAAACCAACCCTTGGTTACAAAACGCGTAAAAAAGGAAAAGCTTCTGACAAATATATCGTTCGTCGCCGCACAAAATAATGCACGCTGTGCATAGCTTTGTGAAGTGCCGAAAGTAACGAGAGATTGGACGAAGGGAGGATTTTATAGATGAGTCGCAGTTTGAAAAAAGGACCTTTCGTTGATGGGTACCTGCTGAAAAAAGTAGAAGTGATGAACGAGTCGAGCAAGAAAGCTGTTATCAAAACTTGGTCCCGCCGCTCTACGATTTTCCCACAATTTATCGGTCATACGTTCGGTGTATACGATGGACGCAAACACGTTCCAGTATACGTAACGGAAGACATGGTAGGTCACAAGTTGGGCGAATTCGCTCCAACACGTACTTACAAAGGTCACACGGACGATGACAAGAAAACAAGAAGATAATTTGAAGCTCTTTGTTTGAGAGGAGGTAAAATAAATGGAAGCAAAAGCACATGCTAGATCGATCCGGATTGCTCCTCGTAAAGTCAAGCTCGTGATTGACTTGATCCGCGGTAAGCAAGTTGGTGAGGCTATCGCCATTCTCCGCCACACTCCGAAATCGGCTTCCCTGGTAGTTGAGAAGCTGCTCAACTCAGCGATCGCCAATGCTGAGCATAACTACTCTATGGATGTTAACAATTTGGTTGTGAGCCAGGTTTTCGTTAACCAAGGTCCAACCATGAAGAGATTCCGTCCACGTGCCATGGGTCGTGCGAGCCGAATCAACAAACGCACCAGCCACATTACTTTGGTGGTATCTGAAAAATAAGGAGGGATAACGTGTGGGCCAAAAGGTAAATCCAGTCGGACTCCGGATCGGTATTATCCGTGATTGGGAATCGAAATGGTATGCAGGCAAAGATTTCGGAAATCTTTTGCTGGAAGACGTTAAAATTCGTGAATACCTTAAAAATAAATTGAAAGATTCTGCTGTTTCTCGTATCGAAATCGAGAGAGCAGCAAATCGTGTGAATGTGACTATCCACACTGCGAAACCAGGTATGGTTATCGGTAAAGGTGGTTCTGAAGTAGAAGTACTACGGAGCCAAGTTACGAAAATTGCAGGCGGTAAAAAAGTTCACATCAATATCTCTGAAATCAAACATGCGGATCTGGATGCAATCTTGGTTGCAGAAAGCATCGCACAACAATTGGAACGTCGTGTATCTTTCCGTCGCGCTCTGAAACAAGCGATTCAAAGAACAATGCGTTCTGGTGCAAAAGGAATTAAAACTCAAGTCGGCGGACGTCTTGGCGGTGCTGAGATTGCTCGTTCGGAAGGATATAGTGAAGGAACAGTTCCTCTTCATACGCTCCGTGCTGATATTGACTATGGTACAGCAGAAGCGCATACTACTTATGGCCGTATCGGCGTAAAAGTATGGATCTATCGTGGTGAGGTACTTCCTCCGGCTAAGAAACAAGCTGCTCAGGAAGGAGGCAACTAATCATGTTGGTACCAAAACGTGTAAAACACCGCAAGCAACAACGCGGTCACATGAAAGGTATGGCTAAAGGCGGCACTGAAGTGAGCTTCGGCGAATTCGGTCTGCAAGCTCTAGAGCCAACTTGGATTACGAACCGCCAGATCGAAGCAGCGCGTATTGCTATGACGCGTTACATCAAACGTGGCGGTAAAGTATGGATTAAAATTTTCCCTGATAAACCGATCACTCAAAAACCTCTTGAGGTTCGTATGGGTAGCGGTAAAGGTAACGTAGAGAAATGGGTCGCAGTTGTCAAACCAGGTAAGATTATGTTTGAACTTGGAGGCGTGCCTGAGGAAATCGCTCGCGAAGCGATGCGTCTTGCCGCTCACAAGCTGCCGATCAAAACGAAGTTTGTGAAACGTGAAGAATTGGGTGGTGAAGCAAATGAAAGCTAATGATCTGCGTAACTTGACCACTGCAGAAATTGAGCAAAAGATTGCGGGTTTTAAAGAGGAGCTCTTTAACCTCCGTTTTCAATTGGCTACCGGACAGCTTGACAACCCGACTCGGATCCGTGATGTGCGCAAGGAAATAGCTCGTGCTAAAACCGTCATCCGTGAAAGAGAACTTGGGATTAGTTAATTGAAACAGTCATTTTTGCCTGTATTCAGGAAGGAGGCTAACGATGAGCGAAGAACGCAATGCTCGTAAAGTGCAAATCGGTAAAGTTGTCAGTGACAAAATGGAAAAAACCATTGTTGTAGCTGTTGAAACTTACAAAAAGCATGATCTCTATCACAAGCGTATTAAATACACTAAAAAGTTTAAGGCGCATGATGAGAACAACACTGCAAAAATCGGAGATACCGTTAAAATCATGGAAACTCGTCCACTCTCCAAAGACAAACGCTGGAGATTGGTAGAAGTCGTTGAAAAAGCGGTTATTATCTAAAGATATAGCGACAGTTTTTCCGAAAGGAGGAAATTTCAATGATTCAACCATTTACACGTCTGCATGTAGCTGACAACTCTGGTGCGAAGGAACTGATGTGTATCCGCGTATTGGGAGGAACAGGTCGTCGTACTGCAGCGATTGGCGATTTGATCGTTTGTTCCGTAAAACAAGCAACACCAGGCGGCGTTGTCAAAAAGGGTGACGTAGTTAGGGCTGTTGTGGTTCGTACGAAGCGTTCTGTACGTCGTAAGGACGGATCTTATATCGCATTTGATGAAAACGCAGCGGTTGTTGTTAAAGACGACAAGAGCCCGCGCGGAACTCGTATTTTCGGACCAGTGGCTCGCGAACTTCGTGATAAAGACTTCATGAAAATCGTTTCCTTGGCACCGGAAGTTATCTAAGACTTAAGTGAATCGGATAACCGATTGAATAAATCGTTCCAAGTTATCTTGCCAAACGGCAAGCCGCAGGAGGTGTAACAAATGCCAAAAGTGAAAAAGGTTCTGGAATCGCACAATAACAAGCTGCACGTCAAAAAAGACGACACGGTTATGGTGATCAGCGGTAAAGACAAAGGCAAAAAGGGCCGTGTCATTGCAGCATATCCTCGTGAAAACCGTGTGCTTGTGGAAGGCGTCAACATGGTGAAAAAACACCAGAAGCCGAACCAAATGAATCCGCAAGGCGGAATTATTGAACAAGAAGCGCCGATCCATGTATCCAATGTGATGCATCTTGATCCGAAGAGCGGTAAAGTAACCCGTGTTGGTTACAAAGTGCTCGATAACGGTAAAAAGGTTCGTGTTGCTAAGAAGTCCGGAGAAGTTATTGACTAATCGATGGAGAAAGGAGGTTTATGATTCATGGCAACAAGAATGAAAGAACGTTTTCTGAATGAAATCACTCCTGCCTTGATGCAGAAGTTCAATTATTCGACGGTAATGCAAGTACCTAAAATCGAGAAGGTTGTCATCAACATGGGTGTGGGTGATGCTGTATCCAACTCGAAAGTACTTGATTCCGCAGTCGCTGACATGCAGCTGATTGCTGGTCAAAAACCAGTTATCACTCGTGCTAAAAAATCCATCGCAGGATTCAAATTGCGTGAGAATATGCCGATCGGTGTGAAAGTAACTCTGCGCGGTGAGCGTATGTATTACTTCTTGGACAAATTGTTCAACATTACCCTTCCACGTGTACGTGACTTCCACGGCGTGTCCACCAAAGCATTTGACGGACGCGGCAACTACACGCTTGGCCTCAAGGAGCAACTGATCTTCCCTGAGATCGAGTATGATCAAGTGGATAAAGTCCGTGGTATGGACATCGTAATCGTAACGACGGCTAAAACTGACGAAGAGTCCCGCGAGCTGCTCGCTCAAATGGGAATGCCTTTCGCGAAGTAAATCGCGGATCATTTCTCCGAAAATTATTAGGAGGTGTCAGGCTAAGTGGCAAAAACTTCGATGAAAGTAAAACAACAACGTACGCCTAAGTATAAAGTTCGTGCTTACACGCGCTGCGAACGTTGCGGTCGTCCACATTCGGTACTGCAAAAGTTCAAAATTTGCAGAATTTGTTTCCGTGAATTAGCTTATAAGGGCCAGATTCCTGGCGTCAAAAAAGCAAGCTGGTAAGAAGTTTATAATCGGGAAGGAGGTTTACACACATGACTATGTCTGATCCAATTGCAGATATGCTTACTCGTATCCGTAACGCCAACACTGTGCGTCACGAGACAGTAGAAATGCCTGCTTCGACGATGAAAAAACAAATCGCTGATATCTTGAAGCGTGAAGGTTTCATCCGTGATGCAGAATATATCGATGACAACAAACAAGGGATTATCCGTGTTTTCCTGAAATATGGTGCAAACAACGAACGCGTTATCTCCGGTTTGAAAAGAATCAGTAAACCAGGTCTGCGCGTATACACGAAGAGCAACGAAATTCCTCGTGTACTCGGCGGTCTCGGAATTGCGATTATCTCCACTTCTAAGGGGATTATGACCGACAAAGAAGCTCGTCAATCCAAAGCTGGCGGCGAAGTTGTCTGCTACGTTTGGTAATACACGTCACAAAACAAGGAGGTGCAACAAATGTCCCGTATTGGTCGCAAACCAATCGCAGTACCTAGCGGTGTGGATATCACATTGAACAACACTGAAATCACTGTTAAAGGCCCTAAAGGTACTTTGACTCGTGAACTTCACAAGGATATGAAAGTAACGGTTGAGAACAACGAAATCGTCGTTGAACGCCCATCCGACAACAAACTGCATCGTTCCCTTCATGGCACGACCCGCAGCGTTGTCAACAACATGGTGAGCGGTGTAACCGAAGGATTCTCCAAATCTCTGGAATTGGTTGGGGTCGGATATCGTGCAAACAAATCCGGAGATAAGATCGTCCTGAACGTTGGCTACTCTCACCCGGTTGAAATCACTCCAGAACCAGGTATCGAATTCGAAGTGCCTGCAAATACGAAAATCATCGTAAAAGGAATCGACAAAGAGCGCGTAGGTGCTTACGCTGCCCAAATCCGTTCCGTTCGCGAGCCTGAGCCATACAAAGGCAAAGGGATTAAGTATGAAGGCGAGCGCATTATCCGTAAGGAAGGTAAAGCTGGTAAGAAGAAATAAACTTTCTAAACTTATCAGTCTTTTACCTTGTGCGTCTTAAAGTGAAGCTGTAATGGCAAACTGAAAGGAGTGAAAGGGAAGTCATGATTACTAAACAGGATAAGAACAAGGCACGTGTCAGACGTCATCTGCGTGTACGTAAGAAAATCCAAGGTACTGCAGTTCGTCCGCGTCTGAACGTATTCCGTTCTTCTAAACATATCTATGCTCAACTGATCGATGACGTGGCTGGTGTAACCATCGTATCCGCATCTACAGTTGACAAAGAACTGAGTGGTTCTGTTAAGAACGGCGGTAGCGTCGAAGCAGCTCGTCAAGTTGGCGAATTGGTTGCAAAACGTGCGAAAGAAAAAGGTCACACTGCGATTGTATTCGACCGTGGAGGTTACCTGTATCATGGACGGATTCAAGCCTTGGCTGAAGCAGCACGCGAAGCAGGGTTGGAATTCTAAGAATTTCTTAAAAAGGAGGTTAACGACTTGCGTGTAGATCCGAATACGTTAGAACTGTCTGAAAGAGTTGTAAATATTAACCGCGTAGCTAAAGTTGTAAAAGGCGGACGCCGTTTCAGCTTCAGCGCTCTGGTTGTTGTCGGTGATGGCAAAGGCTGGGTCGGCTGCGGTATCGGTAAAGCTGGCGAAGTACCTGACGCTATCCGCAAAGGCATCGAAGATGCCAAGAAAAATCTGATTCACGTTCCGATCGTAGGAACAACTATTCCTCACCTAGTTACTGGCCACTTTGGTGCTGGTCGCGTTCTGTTGAAACCAGCTTCCGAAGGTACTGGAGTAATCGCCGGCGGTCCTGTTCGTGCAGTGCTCGAGCTGGCTGGTGTGGGTGACATCTTGACAAAATCTTTGGGTTCTTCGAACTCCATGAACATGGTCAACGCTACTTTGGAAGGCTTGTCCCGTCTGAAGCGTGTTGAAGAGGTTGCCAAACTTCGTGGCAAATCTGTCGAAGAGCTGCTCGGATAAGGAGGGAATGTCATGACTAAACTTCAAATTACCCTCGTCCGCAGTGTAATCGGTCGTTCTGAAGATCAACGTGCGACTGTGAAAACTCTCGGCTTGCGTAAAATCAACTCCAGCGTGGTACACAACGACAATCCCGCGATTCGCGGTATGATCAACAAAGTGAGCCATCTGGTATCTGTGACAGAAATCGAAGGTTAATCTGCAGAGATTAACCTACAAATATTAAGGAGGTGCAACGAACGATGAAGTTACATGAACTTACTTCAGCTACGGGTTCCCGTAAAGACCGTAAGCGTGTAGGTCGCGGTACAAGTAGCGGAACGGGTAAAACATCCGGTCGCGGTCACAAAGGGCAAAATTCTCGTTCCGGCGGCGGTGTGCGTCCTGGATTCGAGGGTGGACAAAACCCGTTGTATCGTCGTCTGCCAAAACGTGGATTTGTTAATCCTACGCGTAAAGAGTATGCGATCGTTAACATCGAGGAACTGAACAGCTTTGCAGAGGGTACAGAAGTGACTCCTGAATTTTTGGTGGAGAGCGGCGTAGTGAAAAACACGATGAGCGGCATCAAAATTCTTGGCAACGGTGAAGTAACCGTGAAGTTGACTGTAAAAGCAAATAAGTTCTCTCAATCTGCGGTAGAGAAAATCGAGGCTGCCGGCGGTAAAACCGAGGTGATCTAATGTTTAAGACCTTGAAGAATATATGGCGGGTTGAGGACCTTCGTAAAAGAATTCTGTTTACCTTGTTCGTACTGTTCATTTACCGTATCGGTTCATTCGTTCCTGTTCCTGGCGTCAACAAAGAGGTCCTGAACCAGACGAATCAACAAGGCACAGAATTGTTTGGTCTCTTAAACACGTTCTCGGGTGGTGCGTTGCATCAGTTTTCGATCTTCGCCCTCGGGATCGTGCCGTATATTACCGCGTCCATTATCGTGCAGTTGCTTTCGATGGACGTTATTCCTAAGCTTGCCGAGTGGGCAAAGCAAGGTGAGCACGGGAAAAAGAAATCCGCGCAATTGACGCGTTACCTTACGGTAGTATTGGCTATCGTCCAGGCATTTGCAACATCTATCGGTTTTAACCGTATGTATTCGACGCAAATGATTCCTAATGCAACTTTTGCGGATTATCTGCTGATTGCCATTGTGCTGACAGCGGGTACCTCATTCTTGATGTGGTTGGGTGAGCAGCTTACGGATAAAGGAATCGGAAACGGTATTTCCCTGTTGATTTTCTCGGGGATCGTTGCCAATATCCCGTCCTATATTCGTTCTTCGGCTCAATCCCAATTTATTCAAGAAGGTCAGACTTTTATGAATACGCTGAAAACAGTGATCATTTTCCTTGTCATTGTGGCGATCATTGTGGGTGTTATTTTCATCCAGCAGGCGATTCGTAAAATCCCAGTGCAATATGCCAAACGTGTGGTTGGCAACAAGATGTACGGTGGACAGAATACGCATATTCCGCTGAAAATCAATGCGGCTGGCGTTATTCCAGTCATCTTCGCTGTATCCCTGCTGCAATTCCCTACCATTATCGCGGGATTCTGGAATAATTATGATTGGGCTAAATGGATCATGAACAATCTGAGATATGACTATCCGCTCGGTATGGTATTGTATGTCCTGATGATCATTGGTTTCACGTTCTTCTACACATTTGTGCAGATGAACCCGAATCAAATGGCTGAGAACATGAAGAAAAACGGCGGTTATATCCCGGGCATCCGCCCTGGTAAAGCTACCGAGAAATATCTGACCCGTGTAATGTCCCGGCTTACAATGACCGGAGCACTTTTCCTGGCCGCTATTTCTATCCTGCCAATCGGTTTGGGTACGCTCGCTCACTTGCCGAGCTCCGTTAAAATCGGAGGCACTTCGTTCCTGATCGTCATCGGGGTAGCACTTGATACGATGAAGACCATCGAAAGTCAGTTGATCAAGCGCCACTACAAAGGTTTTATCAATAAATAAGTAATAGGTTCCGGTGAAGTGGCTTTTAAGCTTCCCGGCAACTTATTGCGTTGTTTCTTGTAAAGAGGCAGTGTTGGAGGGAGAGAAAATCGTGAACATACTATTCATGGGCCCTCCTGGGGCAGGAAAAGGAACACAGGCAGAAGTCATTGTCAATGAATTCGGCATTCCCCATATTTCTACAGGCGATGCATTTCGTTTGGCGATTAAACAGGGAACTCCTATTGGGGTTAAAGCCAAAGAATACATGGATCAAGGACTTTTGGTACCGGATGATGTAACAATCGGCATCGTGGAGGAACGTCTGCAGCAGTCCGATTGCGAAAAAGGTTTTTTATTGGATGGTTTTCCAAGAACTCTTTCGCAAGCGGAAGCGCTGGATGGAATTCTTAGCAGACTGAACACCCAGCTCGATCATGTCGTCAACCTTACGGTAGACCGCGACAAATTGATGGCACGCCTTACGGGCCGCCGGATTTGCAAAAGCTGTGGATCTACTTACCATGTGATCTTTAATCCTCCTAAACAGGAAGGTGTATGTGATAAATGCGGCAGCGAGTTGTATCAGCGCTCGGATGACAATGAAGAGAGCGTCGGTACTCGTCTGGACGAATATATCAACAAAACAACACCGCTCCTTGCATTTTATGAGAACAAAGGTCTTCTGCGTCAGATCGATGGTGATCAAGAAATCGGTACGGTGTCGCAAGAAATCGTATCGGTGCTGCGAGGTTAGTCGTAATGATCATTTGTAAGTCCGAAACGGAACTCGGCTTTATGCGGGAAGCTGGTCGAATTGTGGCGGAAACGCATCGTCTTATGGCAAAACACATTGAACCGGGTATTACAACCGGGGAACTGGACCGTATTGCCGACCACTACATTCGCAGTCAGAATGCACTGCCGTCTTTTAAGGACTACAATGGTTTTCCTGCCAGCATTTGCGCTTCAGTCAATGATCAATTGGTGCATGGATTTCCCGGCAAACGCAAATTAAACGAAGGCGACATTATTACGCTAGACATTGGTGCGCAGTACCGTGGTTACCATGGAGACTCCGCTTGGACCTATCCTGTAGGCAAGGTTTCGGATGAAGCCCAGCGTCTGCTGGATGTCACCGAAGCATCCTTGTATGCGGGCTTGGAGCTTGTCAAACCTGATGTGCGCCTGTTCACGATCTCACATGCCATTCAGCGTGTCATTGAAGACGCAGGCTTCTCTGTTGTTCGGGAGTATGTCGGACACGGAGTTGGGGCAGAACTGCATGAAGAACCCGATATTCCGAACTTTGGCGTTCCAGACCGGGGCCCACGGCTCAAACCTGGCATGGTGCTGGCGATTGAACCGATGGTGAATGCCGGATCACGTTATGTCAAAACGCTGGAAGACAACTGGACGGTCGTTACGGTCGATGGTTCCCTGTGCGCTCACTTTGAGCATACGGTGGCCGTTACGGAAAGCGGACATGAAATTTTCACAAAACTGGATGTGTAGGTGATTGTTCTTGAGTAATCAAAGCACCCTGCAAATCGGCCAGGTTGTGAAGATCCTGAAAGGCAAAGATGCCGGACAGGTGGCTGTGGTCGTATCCATTGAGGACAGCAGGTTCGTGTATATAGCGGATGGGAACAAACGAAAGTTTGATCAGAGAAAGAAGAAGAGTCTTCTTCATCTGGAACCCCAGTCCTTCATTAGCAGCGAGGTTGTTAACAGTTTAAATGAAAGCGGTCGGGTCACAAACGGAAAGCTGCGGCATGCAGTGACGAAGTTTATGAAGTCCACCGAAACCCATGCTGAAGAGAAAGGAGACTAACTGTGGCTAAAGAAGATGTCATTGAAGTGGAAGGTACGGTCATTGAACCGCTGCCGAATGCAACGTTCAAAGTTGAGCTTGAGAACGGTCATCAAATTCTTGCCCATGTTTCCGGTAAGCTGCGGATGCACTTTATCCGTATTCTGACAGGCGACAAAGTGGTCGTGCAGTTATCGCCTTATGATTTATCCAAAGGCCGTATAACGTACCGTAAGTAATTTTTACCGTTTCTTTCAATAAAATGCCCAGGATGTTATGATCCTATAGGGCACTTAAAAAAGTTTGGTCTCGGGTTTACATTTGTACAATCCGGTTGATCCTTATATATGAATTTGTTTCCTTCATGATGGAGGCAAATCCTATGAAGAAAGTTTTGTTTCTTGCGAAACTTTAGTCAATCCTTACGAAACGAGTTTTGCTTTTGCAAAACTTGAGGGAGGTAATTAACATGAAGGTAAGACCTTCTGTAAAGCCTATTTGCGAAAAATGCAAAGTCATTCGCCGCAAGGGTACTGTAATGGTTATCTGTGAAAATCCGAAGCACAAACAAAAACAAGGTTAATAGAAGGGGGTGTAGCGTAAAATGGCTCGTATAGCTGGTGTGGATTTGCCACGTGACAAACGCGTTGAGATCGCCTTGACTTATATTTTCGGAATCGGTAAAACGACTTCCAAGAAAATTCTGAGCGAAACAGGCATCAATCAGGACACTCGTGTTCGTGATTTGACGGAAGATGAAGTCAGCAAATTGCGTGAAACGATCGACAAAACGGTTAAGGTTGAAGGTGACCTGCGTCGTGAAATTTCCTTGAATATTAAACGTCTCGTTGAGATTGGCTGCTATCGTGGAGTGCGTCATCGCCGCGGTCTGCCAGTTCGTGGACAACGTACTAAAACAAATGCTCGTACACGGAAAGGCCCTCGTCGTACTGTAGCGAACAAAAAGAAATAAGAAGGGGGGATAAAAGACAATGGCTAAACCGAAAAAAGTCGTACGTACTAAACGTCGTGACCGCAAAAATATTGAATCCGGAGTGGCACATATCCGTTCCACTTTCAATAACACTATCGTAACAATTACGGATCCTCATGGAAACGCGATTTCCTGGGCAAGCTCCGGCGGCCTTGGATTCAGAGGTTCCCGTAAGTCGACTCCGTTTGCAGCGCAAATGGCTGCTGAAACTGCGGCTAAAGCTGCAATGGAACATGGTATGAAATCGGTAGAAGTTATGGTTAAAGGTCCAGGTGCAGGCCGTGAAGCAGCGATCCGTGCATTGCAAGCTGCTGGTCTGGAAGTCAACCTGATCAAAGACGTAACTCCAGTTCCACATAACGGTTGCCGCCCACCTAAACGTCGTCGTGTCTAATTGAAGCAAACCTGAAAAATGTGGTATATTTCCGGCACAATCTGCTAATAATGGTTGTTTAGGCATACTACATGAGTACACAAGGGTAATTACAGTTTCAAATAGGAGCGACGCTTGAAGGAGGGGTACTTGCGTGATTGAAATCGAAAAACCGAAAATTGAGACCGTTGACGTCAGTGAAGACGGAGCTTATGGCAAGTTTGTAGTTGAACCGCTTGAGCGTGGATACGGAACGACTTTGGGGAACTCCCTTCGCCGGATCCTGCTTTCCTCGCTACCAGGCGCAGCCGTAACATCCGTTCAAATCGATGGCGTGCTGCACGAGTTCTCAACGGTTCCGGGTGTAATGGAAGACGTGACGGAAATTATTCTGAACCTGAAGGCTCTTTCCCTGAAAATTCATTCTGACGAGGAGAAAGTTCTCGAGATTGATGCTGAGGGCGAGGGAGTTGTGACGGCAGGAGACATCCGGGCGGACAGCGATGTTGAAATTCTCAATCCAGACCTGCATATTGCTACAATGGGTCCAGGTTCGAGACTTCACATGCGTATTTTTGCTAACCGCGGTCGTGGCTATGTCCAAGCAGATAAGAATAAACGTGATGATCAACCGATAGGCGTCATCCCGGTCGATTCTATCTATACCCCGATTAGCCGCGTCAATTATGGCGTGGAGAATACGCGGGTTGGTCAAGTGACCAACTACGACAAATTGACGCTTGAAATCTGGACTGATGGAAGCATTCGTCCAGAGGAGGCTGTAAGCCTAGGCGCCAAGATCTTGACTGAGCATTTGATGCTGTTCGTAGGTCTGACCGACGAAGCGAAAGATGCGGAAATCATGGTCGAAAAAGAGGAAGACAAAAAAGAAAAAGTGCTTGAAATGACGATTGAAGAGCTGGATCTTTCGGTTCGTTCCTACAACTGCCTCAAACGTGCTGGCATTAACACGGTACAAGAGCTGACTACTAAAACGGAAGAAGACATGATGAAAGTCCGTAACTTGGGCCGCAAGTCTTTGGAAGAAGTGCAGGAAAAGCTTGAGGAACTTGGTCTGGGACTCCGTACAGAAGAATAGCTTCTTAGAATCGTTAGCGAAGGAGGGGAAAACATGGCATACCAAAAGTTAGGCCGCGATTCCAGCGCACGTAAAGCTTTGTTCCGTGACTTGGTGACCGACCTGTTCTTATATGAGCGCATTCAAACTACGGAAGCAAAAGCGAAGGAAGTTCGTTCCATCGCTGAAAAGCTGATCACTAAAGCGAAGAAGGGTGACCTTCATGCTCGCCGTCAAGTGGCAGCATTCGTTCGCCGTGAAACCGTTGATGGAGAGCAAGACGCTATCCAAAAATTGTTCGGTGAGATTGCTCCTCGTTACGCAGAGCGTCCAGGCGGATACACTCGTATCCTGAAGCTCGGACCTCGCCGCGGTGACTCCGCGCCTATGGTTTATCTGGAACTGGTTGACCGCGCGTAAACAGGTGAGGATGAGGAAAGGGGGGAAGGAATCGTATGATTCTGATCGAACCCTTTTTTTCACGTCCGAGGCCTGTGTACGGAATTAGATGAATGTCTGATCCGGATAACAGGCTTCGTTTCGTGTTCCTTTGGCATTACCTTGGGACGGCTTCGCCGTGAATAACGGCGGAGCCGTTTTATGTTTCGGTAGACGGGCAGGTGTAATCGAAGGCAGGCATTGGATTCAGGAGGTTAAGGGGACTGCGCAATATATGTATGAAAGTCAGCTATGACGGTACGAATTACAGCGGTTTTCAGACCCAGCCGGATGGTAATGCTATTCAGGATTATCTGGAGAAGGCGATTGAGATGCTGACGGGAGAAAAGTTGAAAATTCATGCTTCAGGGCGCACTGATGCCGGTGTACACGCCTATGGGCAGGTATTTCATTTTCACACGGGTTCGAAAATTCCAGTGGAACGCTGGTGTTTGGCACTGAATTCCAGACTCCCGAGAGATATCATGGTGACGGAAGCGATCGAGGTTCCGTTAGAATTCCACTCCAGAAGGTCGGCGAAACGTAAGACTTACCGTTATACCATTAATGCCAATCAATTTCCGGACCTGTTCCGGAGGAATACGGAGCTCCATCATCCTGGCAAGCTGAGTGTAGATGCTATGGCTGAGGGACTGAGGTATTTGATTGGCACTCATGACTTTACATCCTTTGCTTCCCGGCACTCGACCAAGCCGTCTCATATCCGCACTATATATGATGCCCATATCGAAAGGGATCAATCTATGTGTCGCTCGGGTACCCGGGACCAAGGACTGATTCATATCTATATTACCGGCAACGGCTTTTTGCAGCATATGGTTCGCATCATTGCGGGAACTTTGCTGGAAGTGGGGAAAGGCCGGAAGAATCCTGAGGATATCGCGCCGATTCTGCAGGCGAAAGACCGTATGAAAGCAGGTCCAACGGCGGAATCCAAAGGTCTCATTTTATGGAATGTGGAGTATGAGAATTTCAATTAAAAACATTGAAAATCAGCTTGCGATTTGTCTGCCTATACTGTAAAATAAAAGTTGTGTTTTCTTATGGCTCTCCCACAGCCCCAAAATAAGAAAATGACAAACTTACAATTTACAAATGATTTCTTTTAACGACAAAGAACGAAGATAAATGATTTTCGGACGAATACAAGGAGGAACTATTCATGCGTACCACCTATATGGCGAAGCCAAATGAAGTTGAGCGCAACTGGCACATCATTGATGCCGAAGGCAAAACGCTTGGCCGTTTGGCGAGCGAAGCAGCTGCTTTGATCCGCGGCAAACATAAGCCACAATTTACAACTCACGTTGACGGTGGTGACTTCGTTGTCATCATCAATGCTGAGAAGATTCATCTGACAGGTAAGAAAATGCAAAACAAAAAATACTATCGTCACTCCATGCACCCAGGTGGTTTGAAAGTGACGAATGCTCAAGACCTGCTGAACAGCAAACCAGAACGTGTACTCGAGTCTGCTGTTCACGGCATGCTTCCTAAAACCCGTATGGGCGAAAAAATGAAGCTGAGATTGAAAGTATATGCAGGTACCGAACATCCACATGCAGCACAAAAACCAGAAGTTTACGAACTTCGCGGATAATTAAAAGGAGGACAGTTTCATGGCACAAGTACAATACTATGGGACAGGTCGTCGTAAACATTCGGTAGCACGTGTTCGCCTTGTACCGGGTGAAGGACGCATTGTCATCAATAAACGCGACATTAATGAATATTTCGGTTTGGAAACTCTCAAACTGATCGTTAAACAACCACTGAACCTGACTGAAACTTTGGGACAATACGACGTACTCGTTATTGCTAACGGCGGCGGTATTTCCGGTCAAGCAGGTGCAATTCGTCACGGTATCTCCCGTGCACTGCTTAAAGCAGATCCTGAGTTCCGTCCAGCTTTGAAAAAAGCAGGATTCCTGACTCGCGACCCACGTATGAAAGAACGTAAAAAATACGGTCTCAAAGCGGCTCGTCGCGCGCCTCAGTTCTCGAAACGTTAATATTCCTTGTGTATCAAGGATCTACAGCCTCTGGCCTTTATGGTCAGGGGCTTTATTTTTGCTAAAAATCGTTCGTGACTATATTTTGACCTTATCCTGAACGAGTTTGTTATTAGAGCGATCGAAGAGGAAATAATACGTGATGGATTGGAGCATCCAGATTTAAGCATAAGTAAAGCCCCGGATTAAGATTATCCGAGGCTTTTTTCATTATTTTGCTGCTTCTTCAATTTGCTTCTTTAACCTATTGATTTCTGAGTCGTCGCCACGACCTTGCAATGAAGCAGCATACGCAGTAAGTAACATTTCCAAGTCAGCACATGCAGGGCTTAAAGTGATCTTCTCACTTTGATTGAGCTTAGATTCATCTATTTCATTTCTAAGTTTGCTTACGCTTTGCTTAAACCCACGTGCAAATCTTGCCCACTCAACCTCATCTAGAGATTTCGAATGTTTCTTATATGTATCCTTTAAAGTTTTAAATGATTCATCGATTTTATTTTTATAGTCTTTTATCATTGTGCCATGTTCAACTTTTGGAGCCCCTTCGACTTTAATGGATTTAGAGTAACTAACCGTTCTCCCGAAGTCTCCTTCATTCACCAAATCACCTTTTAAATTTTCTGAGTTCTCTCCGATGATTTCTTTTACAGCGTCAGGTTGAACAGAAGCAATAGGCATTGTAACAGCCACATTGTATACGTCAGATTCCAAAGCTTGTCCATTGTCGGAGAACTTTTCTGTCTTGAATCCATTGCTACTGACTGTAATAGATGATTGAGCCTGAAATCCACTTTCATTGGATACTGTGATCATAAGTTCAGTTCCATTTGGTAAATTAGTGGCTCCATCAAATGAGACTTGACCAGCAGTTACATTCTCGTTGATAATCAATTCTACATTTATATCATTCGTGTTCCCTTTGTCGATCCCTTCATCTACGGAGGTTGTGGTAGATAGGGAAACGGGTGGAGTTGGTGAAACTGTCTTACCTTCGTCTAACGCTGCGCCAATTGCTACAGCTAAAACGAAGACAGCCAATAAAATAAACCACCAGCGTTTATAGACCGGTTTCTTTGTCTTTACAATAGTCATCGAGATTCCTCCCTATGTTTATTAACTGGGCGTATTGTATCATTATTAGACGGGTTGCACTAAGTAATTAATGGTAAAGCATCAAAGCGGCAGTCGCGCGCCTCAATTCTCGAAATAAGAATCCGCAGCCTGTGGTCTCTATGGCCGTGGATGGTTGTTGTTTTTACATATCACGAGGGTGTCCCAAAAGCAAGTTAACTTACTTTTGGGACAGCCCCTTGTGTTTTTTAACTTAGCAGAATACTTAGCGCCTCTTTTGTAGAACGAACTTTCGCGTATTACGGTTCTTGACTATTGGCGTGGGTATCCACTTTGGTATCCACCTTTATATCCACCCTTGGCATTTGGTTTGATTGCCGTCCATACGCCTTAGGAAGCCTCTTCAAAATTTTGAAATATATTTATCCCTCTGTATTGTTCCTTTGGAAAGCAAAAAATTATTCCTTTATGTAAGACAATGTGCCCATTAGGCGGAATCATCATATGCTGTATTGTTACTTAACTTACATGGAGGGATCATATCTTGCTATCTAAAGAACATACTAAAGAGCAACATAAACATTTGGCATGGCATGAAACCATGAAATTGCATGAGCTCACCGCAGCTCAGTCTAATTATCTAATTGCTCTTAAAATGCATATTCATTGTGTAACCGACCCGCATCTGCGTGGATTGTATGAAGAAGCGATCCGATGCACGGAATCAAACTTGAGGGACCTGCTCCACTTCTATTCGCACGCCCCAATGGCCACCAGAGACAAGAAGGGTAAAACAGAACTCGGCGATATGACAGCATTCTACGCAGGACATTTGCTTGCGTATCTCAAGTCCATCATCTGCATGTATGCTGGAGCAATCACAGAGACAGCTACTCCGCAGCTTAGGGATACATTTGTAAAGCATCTGAATCATGCCATTAAACTGCATGCGCAAGTATCTAATTTTATGATCGAACGTGGATTTTACCCGGCATATGACCTTCATCATTTGCTTGAAAATGATAAGAAGAATGCAATGAAAGCATTAGAGTTTTGATTTCATTCAGAGTGAGGACCTTTCGTACTGAAGGGTTCTTTTTTTTTGGGTTTATGCGATCCTAATTTCCTTAAGTAGGATTGACATCCAATTATATTGTTTTATACTTGATTTAAAACATATTAAACCACTAGGTATTTGCTGATTTAATGAATTGAATTATTGGAAGGGGAGAGACATTCGCGATGAATTTGCTTGAAAAGGAAAAGTGGATTGAGATTCAGGCTGCTGAGCTTGAGCATGCTTCTGCCGAAGAAGTGATCCGTGTTGCCGCTGAGAAATTTCCGAACATCTCTTTTGCCTGCAGCTTTGGAGCTGAGGATGTGGTTTTGGTTGATATTCTGCAGAAAGTAAGCCCTTCGACTGATATTTTTTATTTAGATACGGATTTTCATTTTAAAGAAACTTATGAAACCAAGGATCGTCTGGAGAACAAATATGGGATCGAGTTCGTACGTGTGTCTCCCAAACTGACACCCGATGAACAGGCTGCACAGCATGGGGCAGAACTGTGGAAAACGGATCCGAACGGGTGCTGTAATATCCGCAAAGTCGAACCGTTGACGCGCATCCTTTCCCAATATGATGCCTGGATCACCGGAATTCGCAGAGATCAGGCACCAACACGTGCAAATGCCAAGAAGGTCGAATATGACCATAAGTTTGGACTTGTAAAATTCAACCCAATTGCCGACTGGACTACAGGCGATGTCTGGAGATATATCCGTGAGAATCAAGTACAGTACAATCCCCTTCATGATCTGAACTTTCCGAGCATCGGCTGTACGTACTGTACCCGTCCTGTAAAGCCGGGAGAAGATCCTAGAGCGGGCCGCTGGTCGGAAAGCGATAAAACAGAGTGTGGACTCCACCAATAATGATAGAAAAGAGGTAGCAGTGATGACATCCATACTTCCTCATGGAGGGAAACTTATCAACCGGATTGTTGTAGGACAGGAGAGGGAAGAGCTGCTAAAGAGCGCTTCTTTTTTAAAGCGGATTCCGGTGAATAGTTGGACGATATCGGATCTTGATTTAATTGGCAGCGGGGCTTTTTCTCCGCTTGAAGGTTTTATGAATGAGGAAGACTACCGTTCTGTAGTGAGCAGCATGCGTCTAACTGATGGTACGGTATGGAGCATACCGATTACGTTATCAGTTGATGAAGATACGGTACGCGAATTGAGCATCGAAGAAAAGATCGCACTGGTTGGAAGCGAAGACGGAGCTATTTATGCAATTTTGACTGTTCAAAGCGTATATAAGGCAGATCAAGAGGAGGAAGCAAAGAAAGTATTCAAAACCAATGATCCGGAGCATCCCGGTGTCAAAAAGCTGTTGGAACGTTCTCCGATTTATGTAGGCGGGAGTGTTAAGGTCCTTAACCGTCCACAACCTGCCAAATTCGGTGAATTTTATTTTGATCCTGCAAAAACGAGGGAGCTGTTCCGGCAAAAGGGTTGGAATACGGTGGTCGGTTTCCAAACTCGCAATCCGGTGCATCGTGCCCACGAGTACATTCAGAAAAGCGCCTTGGAGATCGTGGACGGACTCTTTTTAAATCCACTTGTCGGAGAGACGAAATCGGATGATGTTCCAGCTGATGTACGGATGAAAAGCTACCTGGTGCTCTTGGAAAATTATTATCCGGGAGATCGAACCTTCCTGGGCGTGTTCCCTGCAGCTATGCGGTATGCGGGCCCAAGAGAGGCTATCTTCCATGCCATTGTACGAAAAAACTACGGATGCACCCACTTTATCGTTGGCCGGGATCATGCTGGAGTAGGAGAATATTACGGCACCTACGAAGCCCAGGAGATATTCTCTAACTTTAAGCAGGAGGAACTTGGGATTACGCCACTGTTTTTCGAGCACAGCTTTTTCTGCAAGAAATGTGGAAACATGGCTTCCAGCAAAACCTGCCCGCATCCGCAAGAGGAGCATCTAACGCTTTCCGGTACCAAGGTGCGCGGCCTGCTGCGTGACGGCCAGTGTCCGCCGCCGGAATTTACCCGGCCGGAGGTGGCTGAGGTGTTGATCGCCGGCATGAGAGCACAAGTAACACCTTAAACAGACCTTTTTGAACATGCACCTTGAAGTACTATTTGTCCACCTTCCCCCATATAGATGAGTAGAGTCGATATGGGAACACGGAGGTGGATTTTTATATGTCCAAGCAGGGGCCAGGCAAACAGGTGCTGTGGATCAGGCTAAGCTCAATTAAAAAGCTGCTCATCGGCATATGTCTGCTTGTTGCATTTATCGCCGTAGCTGTGTTTAAAATCCCTGCGGTGAAGACGACGGGGCACTGGAGCCTACCTCTCTCAGGAAAGGTGATTGCGCTGGATGCCGGTCATGGCGGGCCTGATGGCGGGGCTGTAAGCAAACAAGGTGTGATCGAAAAAGATGTGAATCTGGCGATTACCTTATATCTTCGCGATTATTTACAGCAAGCCGGAGCATATGTTTACATGACCCGTGAGGGCGATTACGACCTGGCCGGAGCGAATACCAAGGGATATTCCAAACGCAAGACGGAAGATTTGAAACAGCGGGCGAAGCTGATTCAGGATACCAAGGCGGATCTTTTTCTGAGTATACATTTGAACAGTATTCCATCCAACCGCTGGAGCGGGGCGCAAACATTTTATTATCCGGGACATCCCGACAATAAGGTGCTTGCCGAATTGATTCAAGATGAAATTAAGCGGAATCTAGAAAATACCGACCGCATTGCCAAAACGGTAGACACCGTTTATCTTCTTCAAGCCTTAAAGATGCCTGCGGCGTTGGTGGAGGTCGGCTTTCTCTCTCATCCTCAGGAATCACAGCTGCTGAGGGACGAGAACTACCAGAAGAAGGCCGCGGCAGCGGTATATAAAGGCATACTGCGATATTTGTCCGGGGAAAAGGTGAATTTTCAGCCAGGAAATGAACGTTGATGGTATAATACCTACTGGGGCTCATCCGTAAATGGATGCCAATAAATAAAGCAGAGGTGCTGCCATCATGTTATCACGTGAGCAAGTTCAGGAAGTGCTAGGTCCCATCGGGGACACTGCCACCGGCAGAAGCCTGATTGAACTGCAATTGATAAGAGATATCGTAGTAAAAGAAGACAAAGTATCCCTATCCGTTATTACGCTGGACAACCGTGAAGGCTACGGACAAGCGTTGGAAAAGGAAATTCGGGAACGTCTGCAAGCTGCCGGAGCTGAAGATATCCATATCCGCATGCGCGAAGCCAATGAGCATGAACGCAGCAAAATCCTGGGAGATCATGAAAGCAAAACGGATCAGGATAAACTCGTAAAGGGACATGCAGCCGGTCTGGAGAAAAATGAACTGCTCACCGACCCGGATGTTCAGTTTATTGCGATTGCAAGCGGAAAAGGTGGCGTTGGCAAATCAACCGTGACCGTCAATTTGGCTGCAGCTCTTGCTCGTCAGGGCAAAAAGGTGGGGCTAATTGACGCGGACATCTATGGTTTTAGCGTACCGGATATGATGGGAATTGAGGAAGGTCCTGTCGTTGTTGACGGATCGATTGTTCCTGTAGAACGGTTTGGTGTTAAAGTGATGTCCATGGGCTTTTTTATCCGTGAAAACAATCCCGTAGTGTGGCGTGGACCGATGCTTGGCAAAATGCTTCACCAATTTTTTGGCGACGTTAACTGGGGTGAGCTAGACTACATGCTGCTTGATTTGCCGCCGGGAACCGGCGACATTGCGCTGGATGTGCATCAAATGCTTCCGCAAAGCAAGGAGATTGTCGTAACCACTCCGCATGCCACGGCCGCTTTTGTAGCAGCCCGCGCGGGTGCAATGGCGATTCAGACTGAGCATGAGATTTTGGGCGTCGTTGAGAACATGGCATATTATGAATGCTCTCACTGCGGAGAGAAGGATTTTGTGTTTGGCCGTGGCGGTGGTGGGCAGCTTGCTGAAACACTACATACCCATCTTTTGGCCCAGATTCCGCTTGGAGCTCCAGACAACCATATTTCCGAGCCTGATTTTTCGCCATCGGTGTATAAATCCGAGTCTTCAACTGGCCAAATCTATAATGAACTGGCAGCTAGCATTATTGCTAAATGCGAAGGAACTGAATAATATAAGCAGCAAAAAAGCCCCATTTGAGGGGCTTTTCGTTTTTTTGTAATTAGGCACCGCCGCCACCGCCGCCGCCGCCTTCCTTGCCTTTGTCTTTCTTTTCTCCGCCACCACCCTTTTTGCCGCCTTTTTCAACCTTAGGCTGAAGCTCCTGGGTTACAACATCCTTCAGAAGCGACATAACCTCCATTTTAAACAGCGGATTTTGCATGGCTTCCTGCATGACTGTCATTGATTGCTTGCGGTATTCCGGCGTTTTGGTCAGATCTAAGAACATTTTCATGACTTCGGGAGATTTCATAATATCTGAAACCGCCTTTTGATACGTCGGATCTTTGATAAGCTGCATGTGCAGCTGTTTGTTTTGGGAACTGATCGCTTTAGCGAAATCACCGGCGAACTGTGGATCGGTCATGATCTTTTCAAATTCCTTTTTATATTCCGGTGACGTTACGGTGTCCTTAACTGCTGTACGAATCTGCTCCGTTGCCTGCGTAGTCATCATTTGCATACCCATACCTTGACCTCCGCCGCCCGATGAGCCTTTGCCGCTCTGTTTCATCACGTCCTCGACTGCCTTTTTGCCTTCATCGCTCTTCAAGATATCGACAACCATCGTTTTCATGTCTTTATAATCGCCCTGAGGCGTCGCATAACTTTGTTCGGATCCGCAGCCTGAAAGTACGGTGGAAAGTCCGAATATGAGTCCCCATAGGCCCAAAACTGGCCACTTCATGAGCGTCACCCCTTTATTTAATCCTGAATGTAGTATGCCGAAGTGAATTTCGAAATATGTCGATACAGGAATGGTTTTTTAATGTGAACGTTGGTAAAATGAAGACTTGGGGGTGCAGGCAATTTGAACTTAAAAAACTGGTCCAAGTTATTTATTAAAACTTTGCTTGTGGGAGCCGTTGTCTCCATCATTACCGGTTTTCTGCTGCCATTTAGCAGGGAGTCCATTTCATTTAAGGATGTAAGCGATGTATTATTCTATTTGCTTATTTTATTCGGTTTCGGGGCAATGGCGAGTGTATACTCACAGCTCGGTTTTTTTGCTTATATGATACTGAATTACACGGCAATAGGCATTCCGAGAAAAGTTTGGCAATACATACAGCTTACTCTTGCGGTTTTAGCCCTGCTTGAAGTGATGTTCTTCCGTTCATTCGTTGGCAAAGGGAATAGCCAGATCGCAGATTTGCTTGTGGGGATCGCCATTTTGATCGTGGCAATTGCAGTTGCATATTTTAAAGTAAAAGCAACGAACCCGACTGCATGGATCCCGACCATCTTTTTTATGATCGCAATTACGGTTGTAGAAATGATTGGGGGACTGAAGATCAATGTAAACAATGCCACCATCTTTATTTTGATTCCGTTATTAGCTTGTAATGCATACCAGATTTTAATACTGCATAAGTTGTTAAAGCCAAAAAAGAGCTAAGATACTTAGCTCTTTTTTTCTTTGAGATTTTGAGATATTTACATTCCTGCAGCATCATCAAGCGCTTGCTGAAGGGTAGCCTGGTCGCGAATTTCTTTACCTTTGGTGTCAGCTTGGGTCAACAGATCGGATATGGTTACGAATGCATAGCCCTGTTTACGGAGTTCATCAATTATGATAGGCAGGGCCTCATGCGTTTGTTTGCAGGAATCGCTGGCATGGAGGAGAACAATATCGCCCGGATGGGCTTTGCTCACGACACGGTTTACGATATTGTCGACACCGATATTTTTCCAATCCTGAGAGTCGGTATCCCACTGGATAACTTTGTAATTTAAGCGATCGGCGATTTTTAGCACCCTTTTATCAAAGTCTCCGTTAGGAAGTCGCAGCAAACTTGGTTCTTTTCCGGTTAAATCGGTTAATATAGAGTTGGCTGTAAGAAGCTGGGTTTTGATTTCCTCATCACTCAGGCTGCTGTAATTCGTATGCTTGTGGCCGTGGCTCCCGATTTCAAATCCGGCTGTTTTGATTTTATTTACGATATCTGGATGACTCTTGCCCCAAGGGGAGGAGAGGAAAAAGGTTGCCTTCCCGACACCCTTCTCTTTAAGCACGTTCAGGATTGGCTCAGGACGTTTTTCACCCCAGCTAATATCAAATGTCAGGGCGATGACCTTCTTATCTGTAGGAACACTATAAATGGCAGCAGGAGCCCCTTCAGAGAATACAGTAACATTGTCAGACTCTACATAAATGATGCCGATCGCGAACAGTGCTGCGGCAAGAATAAAGATCGTACGCTTAATTTTGCGGCCGTTCAGCACGTAAAAAAACGAATTCATTGCGATAGTCGCCCCTTTCCCACATTCGAATAGCTTGTTTACACTGATTTTCGAAAGTGATAGATGCCAAGCCTGTTTTCCCAACACCCATTGGGTGCAAGTGACTATTTAAGAAAAACATTGTGATTTAAGCAAAATACAGGCTTTTGCGTTTTGACTTTCGAAATTCAGGTTACTTCAATGTATGCTCGTACCAGCGAGTTATTACCAAGAGGAGGTTTTATATGTTTCGTCCATCAACTTTTTTGAAGGACCTGGGTTCCATTCGCAAAACACTCGCATTTGTAACGCTTTTATTCATCATCGGCATCATCGCGGGGTGGTACAGCACAGGCTCCCTTTCGGAACTGATTAACCAGCAAATGAAAGGGATTAAGGAAGTCGCAAACAATTTAAGTTTGTCATCGAATCCGAAATGGAGTTTTTTTGTATTTATATTCTTTAATAACAGCATCAAGGCTGTAATCATGATCTTTCTAGGACTTTTCATCGGGGTTCTGCCGATCTTGTTTCTTCTGCTGAATGGAATGGTTGTGGGATTTCTCGTGCATAACTCGATGAATCAGGGAGAAAGCCTGTTTGATTTGGTTGTCAAAGGACTGCTGCCGCATGGGATCATCGAAATACCGGCTATTATTATTGCCTGTGCTTTCGGACTTCAGATGGGACTTTTGGTTCTCTCAAGTTTCGGTAGAAGCGGGAAGAGAGAATTGCAGAGAAAGTGGAAGGATACTTTCCGGATGGCTTTGACAGCGTCGGTATGGATTGTGATATTGCTGTTCGTGGCGGCTATTATTGAAAGCACGGTAACATATTCGTTAATGAAGGGGTAGAGCCGAACTAAGTATTTGTGATTTTGTTGTTATGCTCATTCATAAATTTCCCAAAAAGTGAGCATAACAATAAGACGGAAAATTGAGGCAGTTTGAATAATCGTTTTTTAATCGACAAGGAGGCCAGGCAATTATGCTGGGTATGCTTTTTAATGATAAGGAATGTAAAGAGCTTGATTATGTATTGCGCAAAGAGCTAGATGAGATGTTGTTTGATTTGAGTGACCAAAGGTTGGATACGGATGTTAGAAACGCCATTGCGCGTAGATATAAAACCGTATTTCGCATGTACGCCAGATTCGCTCCTCAGAAAGAACTCTCCAAATATGCGCGTAACAACAAGCTGTCTCAATTTAAACATTAAGCTGTTTCAATTTATATATTAAGTGCTTGACGGCGAGATGTTTTCTATGATAAATTAGTTCTCGCCCCTTTCAAACAAGTACTAGTTTGCCGGATCGGTAAGCGAAGCAAAAAAAAGATTTCAAAAAAAGTGCTTGACGAAATGATGGGTAACATGATATATTATAAGAGTTGCTGCTGAGATAAACGAGCGGCGCTGAAAACGAAAGAATTTGATCTTTGAAAACTGAACAACGAGTGAGATAAAGGTTTCGGTAACGAAACTGAAACGCGAGATTATCGGAAACGATGATCGAGCAAAAATGAGGATTAATTTCTCGTCAGATTCAAAATGAGCTACAAACTTTCGTTGGAAAGCTACTCCCCTTCGGGTGAGTAGATTCTTCCAACTTTCTTGGAGAGTTTGATCCTGGCTCAGGACGAACGCTGGCGGCGTGCCTAATACATGCAAGTCGAGCGGACTTGATGGAGAGCTTGCTCTCCTGATGGTTAGCGGCGGACG
>JAIRVF010000142.1 GCA_031254035.1 Paenibacillus sp. | reverse complement strand
AAAGGATGGGTGCATCGCAAATGAACATAAATCCACTAAAAAAGCAGTTTCTTGAAAAATATGGGGACAGCAGACATGAGATAAAGATTTTTCTTGCTCCGGGACGTGTCAATCTGATCGGGGAGCATATTGATTATAACGGGGGGTATGTCCTTCCCGCAGCTCTTGAATTTGGAACCACACTGCTGGTCCGCCAGCGCGATGATGAGAAGATCCGTCTCGCGACCACCAATTTTCCATATGAGAAGGAGTTCAGTCTCAAGGAGTTGGGCACGGAAAAAACCGGAGAATGGGTTGACTACGCGGTCGGCGTGATGGTTGAAAATAAAAAATTCGGTTGTCCGGTTACGACAGGGTATGATCTGCTTTATCATGGCGAAATTCCAAACGGCGCAGGACTCTCGTCGTCGGCCTCCATTGAGGTGGTCACGGGATTTGCCTTGCAAACGATGGAAGGCTGCGAACCGGATACGGTAAAGCTTGCGCAGCTTTCGCAGCGGGCTGAGAATCAATACGTAGGCGTAAACTGCGGCATTATGGACCAGTTTGCGGTGGCAAATGGCAAGCAGGATCATGCGATTTTGCTGATGTGCGATACGCTGGAATATACACATGTGCCTTTCCGGACGGGGGCCTACAAAATCATTATAGGCAACACCAACAAACGCAGAGGGCTTGTGGATTCGGCATACAATGAACGCAGACAGCAGTGTGAAGACGCTTTGGACATTTTGAAGCAGGAAATTGACGAATTAAAATATTTGGCGCAGCTGAATCCTGGGCAGTTTGAGACGCTGCAAAATCATATCAAGGATGAAACCGTCAGACGGCGCGCACGACATGTCGTTGAAGAAAACCAGCGGGTGCTGGATTCGGTAGAAGCGTTGAAAAACAACGATCTGGAGCAGTTTGGCAAGCTGATGAATGAATCGCATGCATCTCTGAAAGATCTGTACGAGGTTAGCTGTTGTGAGCTCGATGTCATGGTCGAGGAAGCGCAGCGCATTCCAGGAACGCTTGGAGCCCGTATGACCGGAGCCGGTTTTGGCGGATGTACAGTTTCGCTGGTACATGAGGATTCGGTGGACCAATTTGTGCAACAGGTGGGCGGGGCCTATGAAAAGCGTACAGGCCTTGCGGCCGACTTCTATGTTTGCGGTACGGGTGACGGCGTAAAAGAACTGAAGGAGGACAAATAAGATGGCTATTTTGGTAACGGGTGGAGCGGGATATATCGGCTCCCATACGGTAGCGGAGTTACTTTCGCGCGGCGAAGAGGTCGTTGTTCTAGATAATTTGCAATCGGGGCATCGTGGAGCGCTGCTCGGCGGCAAACTCTACGAAGGTGATCTGCGTGATAAGGAACTGCTTGCGAAACTGTTCAGCGAAAATAGCATTGATGCTGTGATCCATTTTGCAGCCAATTCACTTGTCGGCGAAAGCATGCAAAATCCGGTTAAATATTATGACAATAACGTATATGGCACCCTATGCCTGCTTGAAGCGATGGATGCCGCCAATGTGCGGAGAATCGTATTCTCTTCGACCGCTGCAACGTATGGCGAGCCGGAAAGCGTGCCGATCATGGAAAGCGACCGTACGCAGCCGACCAACGTTTATGGCGAAACGAAGCTCATAATGGAACGGATGATGTCCTGGTTTGACCAGGTACTTGGCATCAAATACGTAGCCTTGCGTTATTTTAATGCGGCAGGCGCGCATGACAGCGGTAAAATCGGCGAAGACCACCGTCCGGAAAGCCATCTCATTCCGCTTGTGCTGCAAACCGCACTGAAGCAGCGCGAGAGCATTGCCGTATTCGGAGACGATTATCCGACGGAAGATGGAACTTGTATTCGCGACTATATTCATGTGAGCGATTTGGCTGATGCCCACCTGCGCGCGGTAGATTACTTGCGCAAAGGCGAAAACAGCAACGTGTTTAATCTCGGCATCGGCGCAGGTTTTTCGGTGAAGGAAGTTATCGAAACGGCCAAGAAGGTAACTGGACTGGATATTCCTGTTGTGATGCAAGCGCGACGCGCCGGAGATCCCGCTGTCCTGGTCGCTTCTTCCCAAAAGGCCAGAGAAGTGCTTGGTTGGAACCCGTCCCGCGATAAACTAGAAGATATTATTCAAAGCGCATGGAGCTGGCATCAGAGCCATCCGCATGGTTACGGCAACGAATAAGGGGGAAGAGCAGTGAACGCATCCGCAACAGCTAGAACAACTGAAGAAAATAACGCTCTTATCGCAATTGGACGTTTGGTCCGCTTTGCGTTGGAACGCGGGCTGATTGAACCTACGGACGAAGATTACAGTCGCAATCAGCTGCTCGAGATGTTCGGCTTCAGCGAACCTTATCTGGGTGAGAAGGCTCCGGAGCAGCTGGAAGGGCCGCAGCCCGCACTTGACGTTTTGATTGATTACGGCTTCAGCATCGGTCTTATTCCGGAAAATACGGACACCTATCGCGATCTTTTGGATGCCAAAATTATGGGCAACTTGATGGCACGTCCTTCGGATGTATTTCGGGAGTTTAACAACTTGGCACATGCCCGCGGCATCGAGGCGGCGACGGACCGTTTCTACCAGCTATCCATTGATACCAATTACATCCGGATGGACCGGGTGAACAAAAACGTATATTGGGAGCATGAATCCGAATACGGCGTCATTGAGATGACCATCAATCTGTCCAAGCCGGAAAAAAGTCCAAAGGAAATCGCCATGGCGAAACTGCTGCCGCCTCCTATATATCCAAAATGCCAGCTGTGCCGCGAAAATGTCGGTTATGCCGGTCGGGTCAACCACCCAGCCCGCCAAAACCTCCGTGTCATTCCGCTCATGCTGAACGGAGAGCCGTGGCTTTTCCAGTATTCGCCGTACGTGTATTATAATGAACACTGCATCGTGTTCAATCATGAACATGTGCCGATGAAACTGACAAAAGACAGCTTACGGCGCCTGCTCGAGTTTGTGGACCTTTATCCACATTACTTTATCGGCTCTAATGCTGATCTTCCGATTGTGGGTGGCTCGATTTTGACCCATGACCATTTCCAAGGAGGACGGCATACCTTCCCGATTCAAAATGCGCCGAAGGAAGCGGTATTTAGCCATCCGGACTATGCGGGAGCAACGGTCAGCATCGTGAAATGGCCAATGTCCGTACTCCGTCTGACCGGCAAGGACAGAGATGTCCTGCTGGAATTGGCCGACATGATCTACGAATCCTGGAAGCAGTACAGTGATCCGGCAACGGATATTGTGGCTTTCAGTAGGGATAACGGGGAAAAGGTGCCGCATAACACGGTCACACCAATCGTGCATCGGACGCCAGATGGCAGCTACGAAATGGATCTGGTGCTGCGCAACAACCGTACCAGTAGTGAATATCCTGCAGGCATTTTCCATCCGCATGAAGAGATGCATCATATCAAGAAGGAAAATATCGGCCTGATTGAAGTGATGGGGCTTGCGATTTTACCTGGACGACTCAAGGAGGAGCTTGATCTGACGGCCGATATTCTTGCCGGCGACACCGGGCTTTATGAAAGCCTGCTGCAGCAGGAGGATCATGCCCTGAAGGCGCATAAGCCGTGGATCACAGAGCTCGTTACGAAGTACGGCACGGACCAAAGCAAGGAAGAAGCGTGGAAGCTCGTGCAGTCCGAAGTGGGCGGCATTTTTGTAGAGATACTGGGTCATGCCGGTGTATATAAAAGAACAGAAGCCGGACAAGAAGCCTTCCGACGTTTTGTATCGCATATCGGATACAGTCCGGTTCAATAAATTTTTTCGACATTGGACCATGTCCTAATTCAAAACAAACCGCTTAATTCCTTTCATTAAGGGATGGGCGGTTTGTTTCTTGTCTATGCGGAAGGTTATACTATATGGGAAGTACCACTTTTTGACCTGGAGGCGATTTTAAAGTGAAATCATTCGAATTTTATAATCCGACTAAGCTGATTTTCGGCAAAGGCAAACTAGATACATTAAAAACAGAGGTGCCGAAGTACGGTAAACATATTTTGCTCGTATACGGTGGAGGCAGTATCAAACGCAGCGGCTTATACGATAACGTAAACGCCATACTGAAGGAAATCGGGGCCCAGGTTACCGAGCTGAGCGGCGTTGATCCGAATCCTCGTTTGTCCACAGTACATAAAGGTGTGGCCTTGTGCCGCGAGAACAACATCGAATTAATTCTTGCGGTTGGCGGCGGCAGCGTTATCGACTGCGCGAAGGCCATCGCGGTTGGTGCCAAGTATGATGGCGATATGTGGGATTTTGTAGAACGCAAAACCACTCCGAAGGATGCACTTCCACTGGGAACTGTCCTTACGATTGCTGCGACCGGTTCTGAAATGAACGGGGGCTCGGTCATTTCGAATGAAGAAACAAAGGAAAAAATGGGCTGGGGAAGCCCGTACGCGTATCCTGCGTTTTCCATCTTGGATCCGGTGAATACATTTACCTTGCCTAAAGACCAAACGGTTTATGGCATGGTGGACATGATGTCCCACGTGCTTGAGCATTATTTCCATACCGAAGAGAATACGCCGGTACAGGACGGCTTCTGCGAAACGATTCTCCGTACGGTGATCGACACGGCGCCGCGCCTGATCAACAATCTGGAAAATTACGAAGATCGCTCGACGATTATGTACTGCGGCACCATGGCGCTGAACGGTATGTTGAACATGGGTTATGCCGGAGATTGGGCTACCCACAATATCGAGCATGCCGTATCGGCTGTGTACGACATCCCGCATGGGGGAGGACTTGCAATCCTGTTCCCGAGCTGGATGAAATACAATCTTAGCACGAACCCTGAGCGCTTCAAGAAGCTTGCCATAAACGTGTTTGGTATTGACCCTGCGGGCAAATCCGCCGAACAGGTGGGTGAAGAGGGCATTCAGGCACTGCGTGACTTCTGGATCTCGATTGGTGCGCCAAGCCGCCTTGCAGATTACGACATCGACGACAGCCAAATCGGCATTATGGCCGAGAAAACCGTCCGATTCGGACCATTTGGCAATTTCAGAAAGCTGAATAAAGAAGACGTGGTGGAAATTTATAAAATGTCTTTGTAAGCGACGCTGTACTTACACTCCGTCAAAAAGTAGAAAGTACAAAAAAATGAAATCAAATTAAACGGCCTGAGTCCAGAATTCTATGGGACTGAGGCCGTTTAGCTTTAAGTCAAATCTTATACTATAAATTAGGTTCAATACTAAAATTAGTTTCTTGATGTTGTGCGAGATGGCCGCTACGGTTACCGATCGTTCTTCCGATCGCTGCCCGTCTCCAAATGTCTAGATTTTGTTTTTCAAAAAGGTAGAAATTTGGAGACAAAGCATATGCTTCCGATGCTAGCTTTTCTTCGAAAAGCTTTTAGCCGAACGCTACCGCTTCGTAAGAATCGATTCTGTCATTAATACCTTCATTATATTCTTTTATCATGCGCGACAACGAATCAAGGATATTGATGACAACTCTCTTCGATTCATTATGAACAATGTTTGCAAGTCGATTCATAATCATTTGTGGTGAAAGACTATGGATGCTTTCTTTACCGGATGCCGTTTTATGACCAATAGTTAGGTAAAATGTGACATATTGCAAAAAAGCTCTTTTTAATATAGTATTATTTTGTATCAACTGCTTTATAATTCCAGAAAGGGGAGGATATTTGTTTATTATAATTTATTTACATAACACAATTAACACTAATTAAAAAACAAATTTGGAGGTAATTTAATGATTTTCAAAAGGTATTTTAAGATTGTTGCGTTGAGTATTTGCTTTGCTTTGTTATTCGGAGTTGTATTTGAAAATAGAACTTTTGCGCAGGATGTATCTAATGAAATTGAACAAGATTTTCATAATCAGGACATAAAAATACTAGAGAATAGTGAAAAGTATATAAAGCTATTTAAAGAGGTTGATGGCGTTACTGGAACCATGGTGTTGGACAAAGAAACTACCAACATAACGTTAACAACAAATGAAAGAAATGACATAACTAATGAAGACCAAACGGTTTATAACGTAGTTATTGATGACGTCAGATCAAATGAACTGTCAACATTTAATGAATCGTCATTTATATCTCCCTTGAGTTCATCACTACTAGAACCTCCAGAAGACATAATTAAAGCAACCTTTACAGCACCTGGAAAAGAATATATTATTGATCCTGATCGAATCGCACCGCGTAACTTGATAGGAATTGGTGTTATTATTGGTGAAGAGTTGCTTAGCCAATTGTTAAAATTGGCATTGGCAGTCACAGTAGGCGGTGTTGCATTTGCTGTAGTAACAGAAGTTAGAGATAAATTGCGCAACGAGGGCTATGACTACTATGAAGCTAAACTAATGTCTGGTGATTTGTGGATTGGTAGAACAATAGATAGCTTTCAGGCTGTGAGCAGAATTTTAGGAAGTGACTTTTATAATAATAATGTCTGGTCAAAATCATCAAAATTAGCTAAGGAACTTTGTTTTGTGGCTCTTCCTGTGGAACCAGAAGGTCCTGAAGTTACATGTAATCAGTTGAAAGGATATAAATATTATTCCCACTATCACCTAGGGAATAGAAAAGGTGGGCACTCATTCTTCTAAGAGGAAGTGATTCTATTTTTAAAGATCTAGATTATCGGTATAAACAATCAGGTTTGCCAACAAAATTTCCTCTAACAGAAGTTGAAAGTATACTTGTTAGTAAGTTTTTAGCAAAAGAAATTAATAAAGAGAATTTCTTAAGTCTTAAGAGAGACTCTTTTGCTAACTATGATCATATTTATAAGTGCTACGAAATTAATAACCCATCTGCGTTACAGTCGATTTTCAACGATGAAGAAGTCATTATGATAAATGAACTAATAGAATATAATCAAAGTATAAGTAATGGTATCGAAAAAAGTGATGAAGAGAAGATGTGGATAGATATTCAAGAGGGAAGATTACTTCGAATTGTGGTAGAGAGCATTGATTTACACTATATTAGTTCATTTACTTTGCAAGGGGTTTGTGAGAAGGTATTAGATGAGCTAGTAGTACTCTCTGGAATAGATTCAAAAGAAGTTAATCTTGATAACAAGCGTTATTTGGGTTATCTTTCTCTTTTAAAAAAGACGGGTTACATTTAAACTGTACCCTATGTAAAGAACATTTTAAAAAAAGTCTAGGCAGATTAAAGAAGATGATCTCTGTATTGAACGAGACTGCTGAAAAACTTACGTTTTTGAATTAGTAATTGTTTTTCAAACAAAATAGATCACTTTCTGTTCAAAAACCGAACAGGAAGTGATCTATTTCTTTTATAGCTTCCTCGCTACACTAAATGCCCAAGGTCTGATATGTGATACAACTGTCAATACTGCCAAGTAAGAATATTAATAGGGTGGTATGGTCATGTGGACATCATTTAGTAATAAAGAAAAC